>JAIDTT010000001.1 GCA_029060545.1 Paramuribaculum sp.
ATTGTGCATCGTGCATTGGCGGGAATCCCCGCACGAAAAGCGTACAATGACATTTTTACCATAAATTTTCTCCGGATTCCGACAACCTCGCAGGGCCATCGCGTCGCGATGTGGCAGATTACCAGCAGATTGTAGGGATGCACCCTGGTGCATCCTCCTTTTCCGCATCCTCCTTTCCGGCATACCCCCATCAATTCTGCATTCAGCCTCGCGAACCGTACCTATTATCAGAAGTTGGCGATGGTGCTGCGTATGGCGGTGAGCTGCTCAAGGAGCTGCGGAAGCTCTGCGAGAGGCAGCATGTTGGCGCCGTCGCTCTTGGCAGTGGCAGGAGTGGGATGTGTCTCGATGAAGAGTCCGTCGACACCTACCGCTATACCCGCACGGGCTATAGTAGAGATAAGGTCGGGGCGTCCACCGGTCACGCCGGCTGCCTGATTGGGCTGCTGCAGCGAGTGGGTGGCATCGAGTATCACGGGGCAGCCGAATGCCTGCATAGTGGGTATGCCGCGGTAATCGACTATGAGATCCTGATAGCCGAACGATACGCCGCGCTCGGTGACGGCTACAGCATCGCCGCCGGCATCGCGTACTTTCTGTACGGCAAACTGCATCGCTTCGGGCGATAGAAACTGTCCTTTCTTGATATTCACTACCTTACCGGTACGTGCAGCCGCGATGAGCAGATCGGTCTGTCGGCAAAGGAAAGCCGGAATCTGAAGCACATCTACAAACTCAGCCGCAACGGCAGCTTCCTCAGGAGCGTGAATGTCGGTCACCACCGGGCAACCGAAAGTATCGCGCACTTTGGCCAGTATGGTCAGCGCCTCAAGATCGCCGATTCCGGTGAAGGAGTCGATGCGCGAGCGATTGGCCTTGCGGTAAGATCCCTTAAATATGTAAGGTATGCCGAGACGGTCGGTGACTTCGACAATTTTCTCAGCAATATCGAGAGCCATCTTCTCCCCTTCGATCACGCAAGGGCCTGCGAGAAGGAAAAAGTTGTCGGAGGGAGAGAGTGAGCGGATTATTTCTTTAGCGGATTTCATATTCTTAATTCTTTGACATTATCTGATTTACGATATGCAGGGTGGTGCAGGCGGCGAGAGCGGCCGTCTCTGTACGCAGGCGTGTGTCGCCGAGGCTTACCGGCACCCAGTCGGCAGCGATGAGCGCTTCTACCTCGTCGGGGGTAAAGTCGCCTTCCGGACCGATCATGATTGCGGTGTCGGTATCAGGGCGACTGAGACGGCTGAGTAGTCCGCGCGGAGCCACATCGTCGCTGCAGTAGGCCACGAAGCGTTGTGCCTCATCGCCGAGCGTCTTGATCACCTGCGGCAGGGGAGTGGCGGGCATTATCTCCGGCACTACGCTCTTGAGCGACTGCTTGGCGGCCGACACTGCGATCTTTGCGAGGCGCTCGATCTTCACCTCGCGGCGCACGGAGCGCTTGCATACCATCGGTATGATGCGGCTCACACCAACTTCAGTGAGCTTCTCCACGAGCCATTCCATACGGTCCATATTCTTGGTCGGCGCTACGGCCACAGTGATATCGTAGGTCCACGGCAGGGGAGAGGCCACTACCTCCTCTATATCGACACTCACCCCGCGATGGTCAGCATCGGTGATGATGGCGCGGATGCGGTTGCCGCGGCCGTCGATAGCTTCTATCCGGTCGCCGGCGCGCATACGGAGCACCTTCGCACAATGGTGCGACTCCTCTGGTGGAAGCATACCTGTGGTGAGTATGTCGGGCGCGTGAAATATGATCATTGTATTAGGATTACATTTCCACAAGTCCGTCGGGCGATACCGGAGCGTCGGCCATATCTTCACGGATCTCCCGCGGAGTGACTTTCTTGGATGGATTCTTGAATATGATCATAAATAGCACCGCTACCACGAGAGCGTAGCCTGCGAAAATATACCATGCGGTTGACCATCCCGATGTAAGAGCCTCCGATTGAGCGGTTGTGAGCATTTCACCCGGGTTGAGTTGAAACGAAGGTACGAAATGATCGATCACGGCCTGAGCTCCGAGTGTACCTATCGTGGCACCGATTCCATTGGTCATCAGCATAAAGAGACCCTGAGCGCTGCTACGGATAGAATTGTCGGTCTTTTGGTCTACGTAGAGCGACCCCGACACATTGAAAAAGTCGAAAGCGATACCGTAGACTATCATCGAGAGGATAAAGAGCCATACACCCGAGCCGGGATTACCGAGGCCGAAGAAGCCGAATCGGAATACCCAGGCAAACATTGACATAAGCATTACTACTTTGATGCCGAATCGCTTCAGGAAGAAGGGTATGAGCAGGATGCAGAGGGTCTCGCTCATCTGCGAGAGCGAAATGAGAGCGTTGGCATTGTTGGCGCCGAACGAATCTGCAAAGAGAGTCATATCCTTGAAACTCTTGATGAAGGGATTGGCAAAACCATTGGTAATCTGGAGCGATACGCCGAGGAGCATCGAGAAGATGAAGAAGAAAGCCATCTGGCGATCTTTGAAAAGCTTGAAAGCATTCAGTCCGAGTGTCTCCGAGAGCGACTTCGAGGCATCCTTATTGACGGGGCACGGAGGCATCGTAAGAGCATAGAGCGCAAGTACAAAGCTCAGAACTCCGGATGTGAGAAGTTGTCCGTAGGAATCCTGATAACCGGTGAAGTTGGAAAAGAGCATGGCGCAGATGAAGCCTACCGTACCGAACACACGGATTGGCGGAAAATGTTTCACCGTATCGAGCCGCGCCCGGTTGAGTGCCGAATATGCCACTGAGTTGGCAAGGCCGATAGTCGGCATAAAGAAAGCGACGGAGAAAGAATAGAGAGTAAACAGAGGGCCGAATTCGACTGTAGTTGCAGACATGGCATACAGGCCGGCACCGAGCATACACGCGCCGGCTATGGTATGGCACAGGCTCAGCATCTTCTGTGCCGGAATCCAGCGGTCGGCCACGATACCCACGAGAGCCGGCATAAATATAGAGACGATACCCTGAATGGCATAAAATATTCCGATCTTCTGAGCAAGTCCTATCTCATACAGGTAGCTGCCCAAAGAGGTAAGATAGGCTCCCCATACGGCGAACTCGAGGAAGTTCATCACCGAGAGTTTTACTTTGATTGCTGACATGGCTTATTATGATTTTTAGGATTATAATTTTTCAGATTCATTCAGTAACTATTGGCCGCGTTTGCGCTTTAGTATCTCGTTGACGCGGGCTGCCTCCTCGTAGTTCTCCTTCTCGATGAGCCGTGCGAGTGTGCGTTCGAGTTCTTCGACGGTGAAGTTTTCGAGTCGCGAGTATGGCGAATCATCTGTCGGAGTATCTTCCGAATATGTTGGCGCTCCCTCGGCGGCCTGAGCATCATCAGTCCCGTCGCCGGTGTGGGTATCCATCACGAATCCCGTCTCTTCAAGAATCTCGGGAGTAGTGTAGATGGGGGCGCCGGTGCGCATCGCTATGGCTATGGCGTCGGATGTGCGGGAGTCTATGCGGATCACCCTGTCGTCGGAAGCAAACGTGAGCTCTGAGGAGAAGATACCGTCTTCAAACCGATATATGAATACCTCCTTGAGCCGGATGCCGAAAGCATGGGCGAAGCTCACGAAGAGGTCGTGGGTCATCGGGCGCGGAGGGGTGATGCTCTCCATCCGCATGGCTATCGACTGAGCCTCGGCGGCGCCTATCACTACCGGAATGCGGTAGGGGCCATTGACTTGTGCTAAAATCAGCGCGTAAGCTCCCGACTGAATCTGGGAGTAGGAAATGCCGAGCACTGTGAGGCGGATTCGATCTTGACTCATTGCGGTAGGGTGATGATGGTATTACTCTGATGGGATTGGGCTTCGGCGGTGATCACTCCGCTGCCGAGGCAGAGACGCGCCGCCGGATCGTAGATCACGGCAAACTGGCCGGGGGCGATACCCTGCACGCGCTGTTCGCTCTCGATGATATAGTTGCCGGCGTCGGTGCGGGTGAGTGTGCCCTTGAGGAATTCCGGTGTATGGCGGTTCTTGAATCGGATATCCACGGCAGAGCATTCGCCCGGCCACGGATCTTCTGTGATCCAGTGCATGTGCTCCAGATTTAGCCTGCGGCCATACTGCTTTTCGGTGTCGAAGCCACACGACACATATATCACATTGTCGTGGACATTCTTGCGCACCACATACCAGGGGCCTCCACTCAGGCCGAGTCCCTTGCGCTGACCGATCGTATGGAACCAGAATCCGCGGTGGGTGCCGAGCTTGCGTCCCGTCTCCAGCTCGATGATCGGGCCCGGCTTCTCGCCGAGATGACGGCGCAGAAAGTCGTTGTAGTTGATTTTGCCCAGGAAGCAGATGCCCTGACTGTCGCGGCGCATAGCGTTGGGCAGACCGGCCTCTATAGCTATCTCACGTACACGAGGCTTGGGCATCGAGCCTATGGGAAAGATCAGATGACTCAGCTGAGAGTAGTCGATACGGGCGAGGAAGTCGGTCTGATCCTTCACCAGATCCACTCCGGTGCCGAGATACACCTTGCCATCGATAACGTGTGTAGTGGCGTAGTGGCCTGTGGCAGTCTTGTCGAACTCATGACCCCACCGTTGCTCGAAAAATCCGAACTTGATGATTTTGTTGCACATCACGTCGGGATTGGGGGTGAATCCCTCGCGTACATTGCGCAGGGCGTATTCCATCACGTGCTCCCAATACTCTTCGTGGAGCGACACTACCTCAAAGGGCAATCCGTAGCGTCGGGCTATATAGCTGCACATCTCGATATCCTCCTCGGCCGAGCAGTCGCCACGGCCGTCGTCCATTCCGATACGGATGTAGAAGAGATGGAGGTCGTGACCCTCCTCCACGAGCTGATGCACGGCTACCGCGCTGTCTACACCTCCTGATATGAGTACGGCTATTTTCATACTGCGCTATACCTCGTCGAGTTCCTCCTTCTCATCCTTACCCTGACGGGAGATAAGGTAGATGGATATGATATAATCGAGAGAGATCTTGCCGGGACCTGCAAGGAGCAGAAACAGGTATATGCCGATAAACATCACTGGTAGATAGCCCGGCTGGGTACTGTCGAGTCCATACGACGAGATGTGGGGGAGCATATCATGTAGGATATAAAACTCCGCAGCCATCATCGACAGGATGGGGGGAATGGTGGATAGGCGTGTAAGGAAGCCCACCATGATGAAGAGCGAGCACACGAGCTCGATGATGATCATGAGTATGAGGCAGGCGGCAGGGCTCATACCAAGTATGGTGGGGAATGTTGGAGCCATCTCGTGGTAATTGACCAAATGACGGATACCGAACTGCATAAACATGATGCCTACGAAGAGACGCATGAAGAGACGGGCCAGATTACTGTATGTGTATCCGGAAAATCTCACGAAGAGACGTGCTGCAAATTCTTTGATAGAGTTCATCATCAGGGCGGATTAAAGTTGTGGTTCGGATTGAGGTTCGGCAGCCGGTGATTTGGTGCGGTTGCGGTTGAAGGCGCTTGGGGCGTGGCCGCTCACCTGAGCCAGACGGCCGAGAATGTCTATCACCTCGTTGACGTCGCCGGTCACCACCAGTATAGAGCCGTCGCGGTTGAGGATATAGAAGAGAGGCGACTGGCGTATATCCCAGTCCTGATCAGCATCGGGAGCGGCGCCGGTCTTCCAAGTCTCGGGATACGACACGGCGCTTTGCAGCCATTCGGCATCAGCGTCGCCGGGATAGATGGAGTAGAAGTCGATGATGCCCTTTTCGATTACCGTACGCGACAAAATGTCGGCATCGATGCGGAGGCGAGCCATAGAGCATCCTGAGCAGTCGGGGTCGTTGAAGAAGATTATGGCTCCGGCCTTGGTGGTGTCGGGCGCGAAAGTATACTCAGTGCCTATCGGGTCAGTGTAGGTAAGCTTCGGGGCGGGCTGGCCGGACTGAGAGCCTTCGAGCACATGCTTCTGGTGTGCATAGCGCAGCTTCATGTTCTTGTCTACTTTCTTGTTGGCCAGCAGTTCGTCGAGAAACATCAGGTAGAGTTGATCGGAAGCCAGCGCAGCCGTATCGCTGTAGAATGTCTGTTCTGCTATATCGGCCACGAACTGCACCGGTTCCTTGCTCGTGGATACTTTCTTCATAAAAGAAGATATGGAGCTTTTCACGCCGTCGACAGTGCCGTAGGGCATCAGGCTGAAATAGTCTATTACCGCGCCGCGGAAGCGGTCGCGTGCGGAGAATGCTTTCTTTACGTCGCAGAAGTCCCAGTAGTGGGCGAGCAGATAATCCGTTCGGTCGTAGAGCAGTACGATGGAGTCCGGCACTACCGGCATTTGGAACAGGGGCTGCTGTGGAGCTTGCGATCTGGCGTTGAAAGCCGTCACGGCAAGCAGCAGGAGTGTGATTATTTTAAATTTCATAGGATTGTCAGTTTGTAGAAAAAACTTGGCACGGGTTTTGCAATTATAGTTTTACAATTACAAAAGTAACAAAAAAACGTGTGATATATAAGGGGCGACACAAAAAATACATAGTCGCAATTCAACATTCCTCCGCCGGGGATTGTTAAGATTATGTCACACCGATTGATCAAACTATTTATTATACCACGATATGAACTTCAATAATTTTACAATTAAATCGCAGGAAGCCATCCAGAAAGCTCTCGAATATGCCAAGGAATCGGGCAATCAGGCCATCGAGCCGGTCCACATTCTCAAGGGTGTATTGAGCGAGGGTGAGTCGGTGGTGAAATTTATATTTGCCAAAGTAGGCGCCAACCTCAATCAGCTTAGCGCCGCAGTGGATCGCGAGATTTCTACCCTGGCCAAGGTGTCGGGTGGCAGCGATCCGTATCTGAGCCGCTACAGCAACGACGTGCTGCAGCGATCGCTCGACATAGCCAAGCAACAGGGCGACCAGTATGTCACTCTTGAGGCTATCCTGTTGGCACTCTTTGAAGTAGCATCACCGGCCTCAACTATAATGAAGGATGCCGGCATGAGCGAAAAGGAGATGAAGGCCGCCATCGAGGAGCTTCGTAAGGGTAAGAAGGCTACCGATCAGGGAGCTGAAGATACTTATAATGCTCTTTCTAAATATGCAATCAATCTCAACGAGCGCGCACGCTCCGGAAAGTTAGATCCGGTTATCGGCCGCGACGACGAGATACGCCGTGTGCTTCAGATTCTGTCGCGCCGTACTAAAAACAATCCTATGCTCATCGGTGAGCCCGGTACCGGTAAGACCGCTATTGCCGAAGGTCTCGCCCAGCGTATAGTGCGCGGCGACGTGCCCGAGAATCTGCGCTCCAAGCAGATCTTCTCCCTCGATATGGGTGCGCTCGTGGCCGGTGCGAAATACAAGGGCGAATTTGAGGAACGCCTCAAAGCCATCGTCAACGAGGTGACCCAGAGCGATGGAGAGATCATCCTCTTCATCGATGAGATCCACACTCTCGTGGGTGCCGGCAAGGGTGAAGGAGCCATGGACGCTGCCAATATCCTCAAGCCTGCGCTTGCCCGCGGTGAGCTCCGTAGCATCGGTGCCACCACGCTCGACGAGTATCAGAAATATTTTGAGAAAGACAAGGCGCTCGAACGCCGATTCCAGAAGGTTATGGTCGACGAGCCCGACGAGATGAGTGCCATCGCCATACTCCGCGGTCTGAAAGAGCGCTATGAGAATCACCATAAGGTACGTATCCGCGATGAGGCGATTATCGCCGCCGTACAGCTCTCGGAGCGCTATATCACCGACCGCTTCCTTCCCGACAAGGCTATCGACCTCGTGGATGAAGCAGCCTCGAAGCTCCGTCTCGAAATCGACTCCGTGCCTCAGGCTCTCGACGAAATCACCCGCGCGATAGCGCAGAAAGAAATTGAACGTGAGGCTATAAAGCGTGAGGGCGACAAGGAGAAGGTGAAAGAGATTGAAAAGGATATCGCTTCGCTCCGGGAGGAGGAGAAGGAATATACCGCCAAGTGGCGTGCCGAAAAGGATCTTATCAACCGCATCCAGCAGAATAAGATCGATATCGAGCAACTTAACTTCGACGCTGACCGCGCCGAGCGAGAGGGCGACTATGCCAAAGTGGCAGAGATCCGCTACTCTAAGGTGCAGGAGAAGGAGCGCGAAAACGCCGAGATTCAGGAACAGCTCCACATGATGCAGGGCGAGAAAGCTCTGATCAAAGAGGAAGTCGACGCCGAGGATATAGCCGATGTAGTATCGCGCTGGACCGGTATTCCCGTCAATAAGATGGTCCAGAGTGAAAAAGAGAAGTTGCTGCATCTTGAGGATGAACTTCACAACCGTGTGGTTGGTCAGGACGAGGCTATCAGCGCCATCGCCGACGCCGTGCGCCGCTCGCGTGCGGGCCTCAACGACCCGCGCCGACCGATCGGTTCGTTTATATTCTTAGGTACTACCGGCGTAGGTAAGACTGAGCTCGCAAAGGCTTTGGCAGAATACCTCTTTGACGACGAGAATATGATGACCCGTATCGATATGAGCGAGTATCAGGAGAAACACACCGTGAGCCGACTGGTAGGAGCGCCTCCCGGATACGTAGGTTACGACGAAGGTGGTCAGCTCTCCGAGGCCGTGCGTCGCAAACCATATTCGGTAGTGCTATTCGATGAGATCGAGAAGGCTCACCCCGATGTGTTCAACATCCTTCTGCAGGTGCTTGACGACGGCCGACTCACCGACAACAAGGGTCGATTGGTCAACTTCAAGAACACTATCATCATCATGACCTCAAATATGGGATCGTCAGTGATCCGCGACAACTTCGCCAAGATGACCGATGAAAACCGCTTCGAGACTATCGAGAAGACAAAAGGAGAAGTGATAGAGATGCTCAAGCAGACTATCCGCCCCGAGTTCCTCAACCGTATCGACGAGACGATAATGTTTACCCCTCTCAACGAGAAAGAGATCGAGGAGATCGTAGGCCTCCAGATACGTGGTGTGCAGAAGATGCTCGCAACAAACGGTATTCAACTCGAAATCACTCCTGCAGCCATGCGATATCTCGCAGAAGAGGGTTATGATCCCGAGTTCGGTGCCCGCCCGGTGAAGAGAGCCATACACCGTCTGGTACTCAACCGTCTGTCAAAGGATATCCTGGCGCAGAAAGTTGACCGCGACAAGCCCATCATCATTGATGTGAAAGATGATAATCTCGTATTCGAGAACTAAATGAAGACACACTTTGTTAACATTATATAGTTAACATAATCCCCAACGAATCAACCTTACTTAATCTGTCTCGAATATGAAAAAATTATTATCGATAGTAGCTCTGTTAGCCCTGTGTGTAGTGACCTTCTCGGCTTGTAGCGATGACGACGAGAAAGCTCCTCAGGTCACCCTCCACTTTACCTACGGTGACGCTGTGAAGGTAGTCAACACTGACCTCTATGTGGTCAAAGGCGATCCGTTCAGCATCGATGCCATCACCTGTCAGGCAGTGCGCCCCAACGGTGTGGCCATCATCACCGGCCCGGTCAACTATTGGCTCAACGATGTGCCGTTCGGCACGGCTTTCCAGTCGCCTTTCGGTATCACTATCGCCACCGAGTCAATGCCGGTAGGTCGCTATCAGCTCACTATCCAGATGGGTCTCGCCGAAGAGGGTTGTGCCCTCGGCACTGCCGTGACAGCTCTTACGTTCAACGTGGTGGAGGATGTCGACCAGATACCCATCCCCGCGGGCGACGACTCGCAGACTCAGCCTGTAAGCTACTCGCTTAGATAAAGATCAACCATACTTGACTTTTAGAAGGAAACCGCTCCCGTAGCCTGATGCTGCGAGAGCGGTTTTCGCTATCGGTTCTTAAGCAGTGGAGCGTTGAAGCGTCGGCGTTCGTCGTCGGATATCCAGCCCCACTTGTTGAAGTAGCGGATCATGTTGACTACGTGGATGCCGAGCATCCGCAGGTTGTGATACGAAGCAGCGCGATGATGGTGTACGGCTGTCGCGTAGGGATAGTAAAGCGTCGTGGATTCGCGGTGAAGGCGGCGCGACATGTCGATGTCCTCCGGATAGAGGAAGAAGCGCTCGTCGAAGAGGCCGACGCGCCGCAGCGCGTCGCACGACATCATCATGAAGCTGCCCTGCATATATGGCGCGTTGAAGGGACGGGTGTGATCGATATGGCGCAGCTCGTATCGCTGTCGGCGACGGCGAGCGATCCACTTCGGGAGGAATCGGCGCAGGATGAGGTCGAGCGGCGTGGGGATAAGTCGCACGGTGTATTGCGGAGACCCGTCGGAGTTTAGCATCCGTGGATGCAGAGCACCTATATCAGTATTTACGTCCATATATCCGGCCATGCGGTCGATATCGGCAGGCGCTATCTCCACATCGCTGTTGATTACAAGATGGATGTCGAAGCCGTCGGCAAGGCTTTGGCGCAGAGCTACATTATGTCCCGACCCATAGCCACGGTTTTCGTGACGGATGTATTCGGCCCTGGGATATTGTGCCACAGTCGGTGCGAGATCATCGTTGCCGCTATGATCGACCACAGTGATCCGCTCGGCACAGCTTTCCGACAACGTTGCGAGAGCTTGCCTCAGCTCCTGTGGAGGAGTGCGGAAAGTGACTATCGAAGCCGCTAATCTCATTTGCCCGACGACTTCAGCTCGAATCCGGCGCAAAGGCCGTCGTAGCTCGAAAGTGCTTTCGACAGGGTGTTGATGGTGGAATTGCCGGTTACCGAACCTACAGTCTTGACGAGTTCGATCAGCTTTGTGACGTCAAACATCAGTTTGATGCCGCCGAGAGGATTCTTCTCCACGTAGGCGTTGACTTTTCCGATCTTGATTTTGCCTGCCTTGAAGTTGAATACGAAGTTGGATTGCGATCCCTCATCGGTATTCTTGGATATGCTGCCTTTGAGAGTGACGCCCCGCACCTTCATTTCGAATGTGGAGTCGGCGGCTATGGTGAGGTTCATCTTGTCGATACCCGTCTTACTGTATATCGGCTCAAGTTTCGAAGTGATGGTGGCAGCTGCAGCCGCTCCGCCGGCCTTCTGGAGGAGATTATCGGATTTGAAGGTCACGGCTGGAGCCGAGTAGCTCCAATGGCCTACGAGATCGGATACTCCGATGTTTCCGCTTGAGAGTACATTGCCTACGATTGAACCGATGTCGGTCGATCCGCCTACCTTTTTCAGGGCGTCCTTGATATCGAATGCTGAGGCCTGAGTGAAAATGCCTGCTACGAGGATTATCGCAATAAATAAAGATTTCTTCATGAGGGTGAATTTTTTTGGTTACTATGCAAATGTAGCAATCAATTGGCAAAATGCCTTCATCGAGACCTGCAGTTAACGAATTTTAAGGGTTTGCTGTCCCTCTGCCCCGAGGAAAAGATTTATCTTTACAAAATATTTGTGAAAAGTTGTATAACGGAATGCTTACGACGTCTCTCAAATGCCTCCGACGATCGGCGCTGATGCTTGTTGTAATCGCTGTGTCAGTGGTGATTGGATCCTGCTCGGAGGAGACCCGGCAGGAAATATTCGGAGCTGCGCGACTTGTGCCTACGGCGCGGGTCGATGCCACATTGCATACCGTAGAAGGTACGGATGCTTCCGGCAGTCTGTTGCCATATATTCCGCAACCTGATGAACTATCGCTTACGCTGAGCAATAGCGACGGATCATATTCCCATACGTGGACGCATCTGTCGGAATATCCGGCCAATGAGCCGTTGCTCACAGGGCTCTATAAGGCTGAGGTCAGCTATGGCTCGGAGCTGGTGGAAGGTGTCGACTCACCTTACTTCTATGGTGCCGAATCAGTAAGCCTTTCTGCCGATGGTGTCACCGAATCCGTGTGTGTCACGGCTACTCTCGCCAATACCATGTGGCGCATTGCCACCACGGATGCTTTCGCGGAATACTTTGGCAATGCTGTGGCCACACTCCATTCCGCAGGTGGGGGATATATCGCAGTCAATCCCGCGGAGTCGGCGCCCGTATTTCTTCGAACTGGCGATGTGTGCGTGTATCTCGAACTTGAGATGCCCACGGGTGAGCGGGTGGAATTTCTTGCGGCCAAAGTGACAGGCGCTAAAGCTGCCCGACTATATGATATCACATTGGATCAGCGTATGGCTTCCGATGGCGTTACCCCGCAGGTGGTGGTGTCGTTCGACGAATCAACCGCTACCGATGATGTGGTGATTACCCTCAGCCGCGAATTTCTCGATGCCGAGGCGCCGACTCTTGAAGCTCTCGGTTTCGCTGGTGGCGAGACGATAGCGATAGCCGAAGGCACTACTACCGACAATCCGGTATGTGTGAAGGTGAAGCCATCGCTCACGTCGCGTCTGTTGATGACCTCGAAGTCGCCGTCGCTTGTAGCTGCCGGTTGGCCTGCTGAAATTGACCTGATGGAAGTCTCTGCCGCTCAACTCTCGGTTATGCGGGATTTGGGATTGAAGATTAGCGATGACACCGACGGCTCGCGCTGTTACGACTTCACTGACGTGTTGCGCCATCTGCGCGCATCAGATACAGGCCCCGTGGCCAAATCCTTCTCATTCATTGCCTCGTCGGCATCCGGCCGCATAGCCGGTCCGCTCACGCTTAATGTAGAGGTAAGCCCGGTCGACATCTCGATAGTGGGAGTATCGCCTGTAGTGATCGGTGTGAATCAGGCTCAGGTGAGAATTCTGTCGCGCGACGCCAATCTGGAGCAGAACCTTTCGGTGCAGATCCGCTCCTCGCAGAATAAATCGTGGGAACCGGCAGCAATCACTTCCATCACCCCTGACTCCGACCGTACCGGACGCTGGTATGTGAAATTCGAGGTGCCTCAGTCTACCGATCCTACTGTGGAGGCCCGCATCCTCTACTGCTCACAGGTGAAAGCGCAATATACTCTACGGCGCGTGGCTCCATCCTATACCGTTGAGGTCGATGGCTATGCCATGCTCGCTATAGTGAAGATATCGGCTGAATCGGAGGATATGACTTCAATGATAGCCTCTACCGCCAATGTTTACCTTGACGGAGCTCCTACGGTGCAGGTATCGCGCGATCCTGATCGTGGCTATATAATAGTAGGCGCCCTCGAACCGAATCATACCTACAATCTCACCACCACTCTATACGATACCGAAGGTGCCGCAGCTCATCCCGGCGGCTTCACATCGGTCGTTAGATTCGCTACCGAAAACAATCCCGGAGTGCCGAATGGCACATTCGACCAGATTCTTGCCGACCAGATCAAATACCGTGATCTTCCGGCGGGAGGACGGTTTTCACAGAATATCGTAGATCTATTCAACCGGCAGAACTATGTGAGCTATAACCTTGCCGTACCGAAGGGATGGGCCAATACCAACAGCAAGACATTCTGTACCGCGGCCTCTCGCCATAATTCGTGGTATATGGTACCGTCGGTTTATACCATCAAGGATGTGGTGACTGAAGAAAGTCCATACGCCGTGGTAGTGCGATCTACCGGCTGGGATCTGCACGGGGCAGCTATTCCCGACTATCGCCAGACGGGTCAGCCATATACCGACTACTCTCTGTCGATTCCTGAGATAGCACATCGCTCAGCCGGTAAGCTCTTCCTCGGATCATATACCTTCAACCCGGCTACCGAGACGGAGACATATCGCGAAGGTGTGGAATTCCACTCGCGCCCCACGGCTCTCAACGGCTACTACTCCTTCATTCCTGCTCTCAACGACATATACGACCGTGGCCTTGCCATAGTGGAAGTGATAGGTGAAGAAGCGAATGCAGAGGTCGTGATAGCCCGTGGCGAATACCTCTTCACGGCGGCTACTTCCTATACAGCCTTTTCCATTCCGTTGACCTACCGATACTTCGGGCGTAAAGCCACGAAACTCAAGATACTCTTCTCCTCATCGGAGCGCATCGGCAGTATCGCCGAAGAGACGGCCGATGTGGTCACTTATTCCGATCCGAAGATATCCATGTCGATAGGAAATGAGCTCCGGCTCGATAATCTCACATTCTCATATTGAAAAATAATTAAATAACCAACATAATCACAAGCTACACAGCCTTATGTCAAAGTTACCTAAAATCTTGCTCAGCGTTATCGCTCTTACGGCGACTGCTCTGAGCGCCGGGGCTCAGGAGCACTTCCAGCGCAATCTGGAGCAAGTGTCGTTCGTGCCCAAAGGTCAATGGATTGCCGGCGTAAGCGTCGGCTACTCCCAGAGCGATCAGGACAATTATCAGTTTTTCGTATTCGAGAAAATCAAAGGTGATACCTATAATTTCAAGGTCACCCCGATGGCTCTTTATTCGTTTAAGGACAATCTGGCCGCAGGTATCAAGGTAGGATACGAGCGCAGCAAGCTCCAGCTTGACGACGGTTCGCTCATACTCGACTCTGAGACCACTTTCAATGCCGACAATCTCTTCTCCATCCGCAATAATTTCTTCGCCACCGGCGCTTTCCGTAACTACATCTCGCTCGGCGACAGCCATCGCTTCGGCTTCTTCAATGAGTTTCAGCTCACTCTCGGCGGAGGTCAGTCCAAATACTCCAACTATACCGGCGGACAGGGCGACAACCGTCACATAGAAGGTACGTATGAGAAGAACTTCAATCTCAATATCGGCCTCACTCCGGGCTTCGTGATGTTTCTCAATAATTATTCGGCCATCGAAGTCAATATCGGTGTGCTCGGTTTCGGCTACAACTACACACGCGCCGTCACCAATCAGGTGCAGGTGGCTCACCGTAAGTCGAAGCATGCCAATTTCAAAATCAATCTCTTTTCCGTACAGTTCGGAATGGCATTTTATCTCTAACCGAATATGAAAGCTACTAAATACATCGCTATAATGCTGCTGGCCGGTTGCGCAATGATGCCCGCGGCCGCCACTGCTGCCGAGGTTGCCGATTCGGCAGTGACCTCCACGCGCACTCCGATTGTGAGGAAAGGCACTATCACCCATCCCGAGTTCGATGAGAAAGTCATCGTGGGCAAAGATACAGTGAGTATCATTATACCCGAACGCAACTGGGGTCGCTACGACCGCGGTCTGTTCAACTACCTTTTCATCCCCAAAGGACAGTGGGCGTTCGGCCTGATGGCTTCCTATGGCGAATTCAACGCCAACGACGTGCAGGTGCTCCAGGCTCTCAACGAATTTGACTTCAAGGGCAAGCAGTATGCTATCCGCCCCAACGTGTCGTACTTCTTCCGCAACAACCAGTGTGTGGGTCTGAAGTTCGACTATACCCGTGGCGAAGCCGACCTCGGTCGTCTGGCTGTGAATCTCGGCGACGACCTCAGCTTCGATATCCACGATATCAGCTACTATTCGTCGAAATATTCGCTCGGCATCTTCTACCGTAATTATGTGGGTCTTGGCCGGTCAAAGCGTTTTGCCGTGTTCAATGAAGCCTGCCTCTCTTTCGGCAGCGGTTCGTCGAGATTCAAGCGCCCCTACAACAGCGAGATCCGCGATACCCGCACCGACCTCACTGAAGTGGCCCTCAATTTCAGCCCGGGCGTATGTATGTTTATTCTCGACAACATCAGCTTCAATGTGTCGCTCGGTGTATTCGGCGTGCATCTGCGCAACGAAAAGCAGGTGACCGACGGCGTAGAGGAGGGTTCGCGATTCAGCAGCGGTGCCGACTTCCGCTTCAATCTGTTTAACATCAATTTTGGTATAGGTGTACACATTTAATATGAAGAAATTAGTATTTGCAGCCGCTTCGCTCATAGCTGTGCTGGCGGCATCCTGTATATCAAATGACCTGCCTTATCCGTGGGTACAGCCAAATGTGGCCGAATTTGTAGTAGCCTCTACTGACGCGCAGGGCAATCCTCTGCTCAGCGGTCCGGTACAGGCCGACTCCGTCACACGCACCATCACCATCCCTCTTACCGAGTGGGCCGATATCAACGCTGTGAAAGTGGAGAAAGTGGTGCTGTCGGACGGCACAACCTGTCTCGATCCCACTATATTTGATAAGCCTCTCGATCTGTCGAAGCCTCTCACCGTGCAGTTTGGTATGTACGACCGCGTATTCGACTGGACTATAGAGGCCGAGCAGACCATCGAGCGCTACTTCACGATAGCCTCGCAGGTAGGACGCGCCGAATTCGATGTGGAAGCCCATACCGTTAAAGCGCTTGTGCCTATGGAGCAATCGCTGTCTTCGATACTCGTGCGTACACTCAAGCTGGCCGGACCACTGGCTGTGATGACTCCCGATCTTGTAGGTGAGACGGTCGACTTCTCATCGCCCGTAGAAGTATCGGTCGAGGAGTTTGATAAGACTACCGTATGGACTCTCACCGTGGAGCAGACCGACGTAAGCGTTACCCTCGACCGTGTGGATGCCTGGACCGAGGTGGCTTGGCTATATGCCAGCGCTGAAGTGGGTAAGAACAACGGCTTTGAATATCGCCTCTCCACCAACGATGAATGGATAGTAGTGCCCTCGGAGTGGATTGTGGCCGATGGCGGTGCATATTCCTGCTGTCTGCGCGATCTAATACCGCAGACCCAGTATACCGTGCGCGCCTTCTCCGACGACGACGCAAGTGTTGAAGTTACCTTCACTACCGGTGAGAATGTGCAGCTTCCCAATTCCGAGTTCCGCAATTGGTGGCTCGACAGTAAGGTGTGGAAACCATGGGCTGAGGATGGTGAATCCTTCTGGGATACCGGTAACCGTGGAGCTGCAACTCTGGGTCAGAGCAACTCTATTCCGATCGAGGATGCCTCATCGCCCACAGGCTATCAGGGTGCTGAACTGCAGACTAAGTTTATAGGTGTGTCAGTACTCGGTAAGCTCGGCGCAGGCAATCTCTTTGCAGGCAGTTATGTGCGTACCGACGGTACCAACGGTGTGCTCGATATGGGTCGTCCGTTCACCCAGCGCCCCACAGCTCTTAAAGCCCGCATTCAGTACACCCCCGTAGCCATCACACATGCCAGCAAGAGCAATCCCAACTTCTCTGATATGATCGGTCAGCCCGACACATGTGTGGTATGGGCTGCCCTTACCGATATGGACGCTCCTTATGAGATACGCACCAAGCCTACCGACCGTCAGGTATTCGATCCGGAGAATGAAGGTGTGATCGCCTATGGTATCTATCAGAACGGTAATGCTACCGACGGGTTCATTGACATCGTGGTGCCGCTCGACTACCGTGCTACCGACCGCGTACCGACCCATCTGCTCGTCACCGCTTCGGCCAGCAAATATGGCGACTACTTCACCGGCGGTAATGGCTCCGTACTGAAAGTGCTCAGCGTCGAGCTCCTCTACAACTACGTCGAGCCTTAATCAGGCCATACATATACCATGAGATCGGGCGTGCCGGAGGGCACGCCCGATCTGTACTTACGGCCTGTAATAGATAGTTTATTAGGCGTTATTGGATTAGAGGCGGCCTTCGTCGGCGTATGAGTAGAAGGAGCCGCCGGCGATGATGAGGTGGTCGAGCACGTGGATGTCGAGCAGTTCGGCGGCAGCTTTGATCTTCCGAGTGAGGGTGTCGTCTTGAGCGGAGGGGCGTAGTTGCCCCGACGGATGATTGTGTACGAGGATGATGCCGTTGGCGAGTGTCTCTACGGCGTGTTTGATGATCAGCTTCGTCTCCACGTAAGTGGCGGCCGTGCCTCCGCGACTGATACATTCGGTAGCTATCACGCGGTTGGCGCGCGACAGTAGCATTATCCAAAATTCTTCTGTGGGTAGATTATAGAAGTGGTCACCGATGATGCGGAATGCATCGGCAGAGGATGTGATGCGCGGCTGCTTTTCGGGCTCTTCTTCGCGCATGCGTCGGGCGAGTTCGAGCGCAGACGCTATGGCTACGGCCTTGGCCGGACCTACGCCACGAAACTGAGCCTGCAGTCCGGCGATCGACATACGCGACAGACGTGTGAGACTACCGCCGCAAGCCTGTAATATCTCCGCACTCAGTTCGGTGACGGGTTTGCCAGGCAGCCCGGCGCCAATCACGATGGCGAGCAGCTCCGAGGTGCTGAGGCTGCGCACTCCGGAGGCGATGGCCTTTTCACGTGGCTTGTCGTCATCGGCCATCAATGAAATGCTCAATGGCTTATGACCGTTGGGGAGGGATTGGTTGTCGGTGATCATTTGCCTTTACGTATAGCAATTTCTTCCTCTATATCGCGGCCACGGCCGAGGATTATCTTGGTGAAGTATGCGCGGATGAAGCCGGAGCCGTAGCCGATGAGTTGCACGGCGGCGGCCGGTACGGCAAGTAGTCCGACCTTAAGCGAACGACTCTGAACACTGGCTGCTACGAGGATTGCTACGGCGTAGATGCCAAGCGGCAACAACCACCATGGAGATACGAAGATGCCGAGTATCACCATTAGCAGCGCAAGTATCACGGCTAAGGCCGGAAGCACATGTACGAGTTTCAGTGAGCCGGGGTATAGGAGCTTGAGGGTGATGCGCGAACGTCCGAACACGTGTACCTGACGCCAGAATTTGCGGAAGTCGACGCGGCGTTTGTGATATACGAAGGCCGGACGTATGAGGGTGCAGCGGAAGCCGCCCTGACGAATGCGTGTCGACATATCGATGTCTTCCGAAAACATCTCGCGGAAGCCGCCCACGTGGTCATAGACGTTGCGCGTGTAGCCCATATTGAACGAGCGCGGCACGAATTTTTCCAGCTGCACCTTGCCGCCTCGTATGCCTCCGGTGGTGAGGAAGGATGTCATAGCGAAGCCGATAGCCTTCTGGACGGGAGTGAACGACTCGTGGGTGGCGTCGGGACCGCCGTAGCATTCGATACCTTCGGCTTCGGGAGAAGATAGTTCGCGGTCGAGGTTTTCGAAATAGTAGGGTGGAATGAGGCAGTCGCTGTCGAAAAACACGAGCCACTTGCCGCTGCTTTGCTCGATGCCGTAGTTGCGTGCTATGGAGCGACCTTCGTTATCCTTATAAAAGTATTTCACGTCAAGCTGCGAAGCGTATTTCTCTACGGCGTCGCGACATGGGGTTGTGGAGCCGTCTTCCACGATGATTACTTCAAAGTCCTTGACGGTCTGCTCTGTGAGGCTTCGGAGCAGTTCGTCGATTTCGTCGATACGGTTGTAGACCGGTACTATTACTGAATACTTTGGCATAGGGCGGCGGGGGTTATGACATTCGGGATTCGTAGTCTGAGTAGTCGAAGCGGCGTAGATACGTGCAGTCGCCGTCATGGTCGCAAAGCACGATGTCGGGGTGTTGCAGTCCGTTGAACATCGTTGTCTTTACCGTAGTATAGTGGTTCATATCTTCGAGGCGCAGGCGCTGACCTGCTTTCAGCTCCTCGGCAAACGACCACGGTCCGCAGAAGTCGCCGCTCAGACAGGAGTTGCCTCCGAGCCGGTAAGCGGGGAGGCCGGATGCCGGCGCCACGCTTTCGGTGATGGCCGGTTGGTAGGGCATCTCGAGTGTATCAGGCATGTGGCAGGCAAAGGATGCGTCGATGATGGCAGTTTTTACTCCTTGATTCTCAACGATGTCAACCACCGAAGTGACCAGATCGCCGGTGCGCCATGTGAATGCGCTGCCCGGCTCAAGGATTACCTCAAGATTTGGGTGACGGCGGCGGAAGTCGCTGAGGAGCCGGATCAGATGCTCGGTGTCGTAGCCCTCTCGCGTCATGAGATGCCCCCCGCCCATATTGACCCATTTAAGATTGGGAAGCAGGTGGCCAAACTGTTTTTCAAAGGCTTCGAGCACCTTCTCCAGATCGTAGGACGAGGACTCGCACAGGGCGTGGAAATGCAGGCCGTCGAGCCCTTCGACCGGATATTCAGGCAGATCTTCGGCCGTAACTCCGAAGCGTGAGCCGGGGAGTGCGGGATTGTATATGTCGGTCTCGATCACAGAACATTGTGGATTGACGCGCAGGCCCACCGATACACCCTTCGCATGAGCGCGGGCTCCAAAGCGGCGCAGCTGGTCGAGGGAATTGAAGGTGATGTGGCTCGATCCTTCAAGGTAGCGGTCAATGGTAGCATCGGTGTAAGCGGGGGTGTAGGTGTGAGCTTTGGTGCCGAGGTGACGTCGTCCGAGTTCAAGTTCGTTGAGCGATGAAGCCGTGAAGGCTACTCCGTATTCGCGGAATATGGGGAATGTGCGCCAAAGAGCGTTGGCCTTGAATGCCATGATAATGTGCGCACCACTGCGGCGGCTTACATCGGCGATGAGGTCGAGATTGCGGCGCAGCTTATCTTCGTAGACGATATAGTAAGGTGTCGGGAGCTGAGATTCTTTCATGAGAGGATGGTGAAGCGGGCGAATTTAAGAAGCAGCACACGGCTGCCGAGATTATCAAAGTCGACCTTGATGCGGGCGTCGGGCATCGAGGTATCGATCAAAGTGATGGTGCCGCGGCCGAATCGCGAATGTTCGATCCGGAGGCCTTCGGTGAGTTCGTCGACGGAGTGGAGTCCGGTGCCCGACGGAGTCGTAGAAGCGGGAGCCTGCGGTGTGGAAGCCGGGGATGAACCGAGCGGTCGGAAATTAGATGGTGGAGTAGCGGGTGCCGGAGCTGCGGGTGTCTGCCGGAATGTCGGCCCCATTGTAGGGCGACGCATAGCGTTACCTCCGGTTCCCATAGTCGAATCGAGTTTGAGATATTGCGGCTCGATGGCGGATAGGACGCGCGATGGATTGGTGGAGCAGCGCATGCCGTTGCGGTAGCGGGTCGATGCGTAGGTCATCATGCAGTAGTTGCGTGCACGTGTTATGGCCACGTAGAGCAGTCGGCGCTCCTCCTCGATCTCGTCGAGGGTGCCGGAAGCCATTGCCGACGGGAACAGATCCTCTTCCACGCCGACGATAAACACATTGTTGAATTCCAGACCTTTGGCGGCGTGGACGGTCATCAGCGTCACTCGCTCGGTCACTTCGCCTTCGTCGGTATCGGAATCTTGATCGGTGGCAAGTGATACTTCGCCGAGGAAGTCGTTGAGGCTCAGATGTTCGGAGCCTTCTTCGGTGCGGTTGTCGACAAACTCACGTGCGCCCGACAGAAGTTCGTTGATATTCTCCTGCTTCGACAGATTTTCGGGCGTACGCTCTGTGAGCAGTACGGCCAGCAGACGTGTGCGCCCTACGATAAGTTGAGCCATCTCGTAGGCATTCTTGCCGCTTTCGTTGGCGCTGACAAATTCCTCTATCATCGAGCGGAATTCGCACACCTTCTTCATAGCCGAGGCATTGAGCCCCGGATTCTCGTCGGGCAACGCGCTTATCACGCCCCAGATACTGCGGCCTGAGTCCATAGCGGTGCGCGTGATCTTGCCTAAAGTGGTCTCTCCGATACCGCGCGCCGGCACATTGATGATGCGACGGAGTGCTTCATCGTCGTCGGGATTGACGGCCAGACGCAGATAGGCGATTACATCCTTTACCTCCTTGCGCTGGTAGAACGATAGGCCACCGTAGATGCGGTATGGTATGTTGCGCTTGCGTAGCGACTCCTCGAGTACGCGGCTCTGCGCGTTGGTGCGGTAGAGTATGGCAAATTCCTCAAGAGAGTCGTGGGTGCGCATTCTCACCTGAGATATGCGGTTGGCCACCAGGTAGCCCTCCTCGAAGTCGCTGTAGCTCTGCATCACTTCCACACGACTACCTTTGGAGTTGGTCGAGAATACCTGCTTCGGTATCTGGCGCGTATTCTTCTCGATGAGTGTATTGGCGGCGCCGATGATATTTTGGGTAGAGCGGTAGTTCTGTTCGAGTTTGAATGTGCGAAGTGTGGGATAAGCACGCTTGAGATTGAGGATGTTGGAGATGTTGGCTCCGCGGAAGGAGTAGATGCTCTGCGCGTCGTCACCCACCACACACATATTGCCGGAGCGCCGGCAGAGCTGGCTCACTATGGCGTGCTGAGAAAAGTTGGTGTCCTGATACTCGTCGACAAGTATGTAGCGGAAAAATTCCTGATAGTGGCTCAGGATATCGGGATTGTCGCGCAACAGCACATTCATATAGTAGAGCAGATCGTCGAAGTCCATGGCTCCGGCACGGAAACACCTGTCGCGATATATGCGGTATACCTCGTGGAGACGCGGACGGCGAGCGCGCTGGTCGGCCTGCATCAGATCTTGCAGTGTGGCATATTTTTCTGGAGATATAAGCGCGTTTTTGGCGGTGGATATAGCCGACATCACGATAGGCACCTTGTAGACTTTATCGTCGAGATCCATATCCTTGAGTATGCTCTTGATGAGCGATTTGCTGTCGGCTGTGTCGTAAATTGTAAATTGTGGCTTGTAGCCGAGACGGTCAGCGTGCTGACGCAATATGCGGGCGAAGATAGAGTGAAAGGTTCCCATCCACAGCCGCGATGCCGTTTTCGGACCGGTGAGCTGCTCGATGCGCTCTCGCATCTCACGAGCCGCCTTGTTGGTGAAGGTCAGGGCCATGATCCGCCAGGGCTCGATGCCTTGGGCGAGAAGGTGTACGATTTTGTATGTGAGTACACGCGTCTTACCCGATCCGGCGCCGGCGATCACCAGTTGCGGGCCGTCGAGATACTCTACGGCCACACGCTGCTGAGGGTTGAGTTGGTCGAGATATGATGAGTCTGGTGTTGTGGTTGACATTTCGTTGTGCATAGCAAAATCCAAAGTTACTCATATATCCGCACACAGCCAAATATTATCAGCTGAGGATATCGCGGTAGTATTGGATATATCCGTCGACACACTGATCCCAGTTGAACTGTAGCGCCTGGGTACGGCAACGGGCAGCTGCGTATGGATCGGCATCGAATCGTGCCAGTCCGCTCACCACGTCGGCGGCCATCGACTCAGGCTCAAGGGTATGGAAATAATAGGCGGCGTCGCCACCCACTTCGGGTAGAGATGTGAGTCCGGAGAGGAAGGCCGGACGTCCGGCCGACATGGCTTCGAGTGGCGGCAGTCCGAAGCCTTCGCATTGCGACGGGAAGAGGAATGCCCGGCATGATCGGTAGAGCCATATCTTCTGTGACTCGCTTACGCTACCTACCACAATCACGCGGTCGGGGCGCTCGGTGGCAAGTCGGCGCAGCCTGTCAGAAGCATGAGCCCAGGCACCTGCCAATACGAGCGGGCCGAGCGACTCGGGCAGATAGTCGGTCATCTGTACGAGCAGATCCACATTCTTGTTGGGCTGCATATTGCTAAGGTGGAGCAGGAAGTGCCCCGCCTCCAGACCATCGACGGGAGTCGCCTCATGGGCGGCCATCGTATCTGCCACACCGTTGTAGATCACGCGTCGGGGAGCCGATAGCTTATAGTGAGCCAGTGTATCGGCCATTGCGTAGCGTGAAATGAAGGCGAGATAGTCGGCAGAGGTGATGCGTGAGCGCACACGCAGCCAGTTGAGGAGCAGCGACAGGCCATGCTTGTTGTGCACGAAGTTGACGTCGTGAACCGTGACGAGCTTGGCGCGGCATCGGCGCATATGGCGGAAGGTGCTGTATTGTGTCGGCACGTGGTAGATATCGCTTTGCCAGTCGGGGCGCTTCTCGATCGACGCTTTGTCGGCATCCGTAACCTCGATGTAATCGACGTCGGGGCCGAACACTCCGGCTTTGCCTTTTGGTACAACGAAGCGAAATCGCAGATCGTAATCTTCGGCAAGCTCGCGGCTGCGGCGCGCTATGCCGCGTCCGAGTTGGGTCACAAACTCTACGAATCCGCAGTAGGGGAGTCGCAGAGCGTATGCTTCTATAGTCACGAGCCGGCTCATACGCTTTGGCGGAAAAGATTACGGAAGTCGGCGTCGGTGCCGATACATGTGATTAGGTCGCCCGAGAGCACACGTCCGTCGTCCGACTCATCATCCATCACATCCACGAGCTTATACTGCAGATGCTCAAGTCCCATCACGTTACGTGTGGGTGCTTTGCGGCAGACGGCTATAAGCTGCAGCCCGTAATCCTTTAGCAGTGGGAGCGACCGGTAGCGGAGGCCGACAAGAAATTCCGGCACACGGAACTTGAGTACGTAATGGTTGGGATCGACGCGCAGCGACTGGGTGTCGTTGCCAAGCGCCATTTCGTCGACGAGGATAGAGGCGGCGCGCTGTTCGGGGGTGATGATTCGGTCGAGGTTGAAGCTCTCGAGTATCGATTCGTGGAGCTTGTCGCCCGCACGTGCGTAGATATGTTCCACTCCGAGTTTCTTGAGCAGGCCTACGGTGCGGATGCTCGCGCCGAAATTTTCGCCTATGGCCACTATCACCAGATCCACATTCTTCAGGGGGAGCACACCGAGCGATACTTCGTCGGTGGAGTCGATGATGTATGCAGTGGATATGAAGTCCTTGATGGATTCTACAAGAGCCGCATCCTTGTCGGCGCCAATTACTTCATGCCCCATCTTAGTGAGGTCGATAGCGAGATTGGAACCATAGATGCCGAGGCCGATTATGAGGTAACGCATACAGGTAGAGTGATTATGATTAGTTGATTATGATTATATCTGACGGAAATGCGGCTCCGTGGAGCTGATTGTGTCGCACCAGTCCGGTGAGAAGTGACACAAGGCCTACGCGACCCACAAACATAGCCACACAGACTACTATCTTGGCAGTGGTGCCCAGATCGGCCGTGACTCCGAGCGAGGAGCCCACGGTGAAGAGCGCCGACAGTGATTCGAACAGGAGATCGCGTACCGGCAGCGTCGGCTCCAGAAGCAGCAGCGTGAAAGAGAGAGCGAAGTATGATAATATCGATATGGCCACTACGGCATTGGCTCGGCGGATAGAGCCGATGGAGATCTGGCGTGAGAATGCCGTGACCTTAGGCGCACCGGTGACGATAGCGCGTAGATTCAGCCAGATGGCGGCCAAGGTGTTGACCTTGATACCACCGGCCGTAGACTGCGAGGCACCACCGACCCACATGAGCAGCATCACCATAATCAGCGTAGAGGGCATAAACTCCGCCGGATTGACCGACGAGAAACCGGCCGAGCGTGGTACAGCAGAGTTGAACACCGACTGGGTGATCTTCTCTCCCATAGTCATACCGGCCAGAGAATTGTCGTATTCGATAATGAAAAAGAGCACGGCGGCGGCCACGAAGAGGATGCTGAAGGTCACCAATACGATTTTGGTGTTGAGATTGAAGAGGTGGATCGTGCGAGCTCCTTCCTGACCGCGGTGACCGGGGCGTAGGCGAGTTAAGGCGCGGCGTAATTTTTCGGCTATCGCATCGCGGAAGTTGACCAGTATCGGATAGCCTATGGCACCGGATACGATGAGCAGAGTCAGTACCCAATATATCGGTATGTTGTTGTCGAGCAGCAGGGGATTGGCGAAGCCGTCGGGAATGGTGGAGAATCCGGCATTGCAGAATGCAGAGATGGAGTGGAATACTGAGAATCCGATCTCTTGTCCGAGCGTCATATCAAGAGTGGAATGGATCGAAAGGAATATCAGCACTGCGCCGAGCAGTTCCACCACTACGGTGAACCCAAGGATGTAGAGCAGTGTGGGCACCAGCGCGTTCATCGTCTTTGAATACACCATGTCCTTGAGCATCATCTGCGAATATATGGATGTGCTGCCGCTGAAGAATAGGGCGAAGAAGCTCGTGAAGGTCATCACTCCGAGAGCGCCGATCTGTATGAGTATGGCTATCACGGTGTAGCCGAGCGGAGTGAATGTGGTGGCCACATCTACAGGTGTAAGTCCGGTGATACTCACCGCACTGGTGCTGACGAAGAGCGCATCGGTATAGCTGAGGGCCGAGTGGGTGCATTTGGGAAGCTGGAGCAGAAACGAGCCGATGAGAATGAACACCAGAAAACTGCCTGAAAGCAGCAATGAGGGATTGGTGCGGCGTCCGACGAGTTTGAACAGCATGAAGCTGATGGTGACTATACAGTAAGCGATCAGCACCGAATAAGTGTAATAGCTGGAGTATAGGAATGTATGCAACCATCCCATCCATGAATGAGCTGGGTGAGGGAAGAGCAGCGGAATGAGAGTGGTGAGTACCGCTATGTCGACTATCCACTTTATTACCCGCGAGTCGCGCAGTGTGGCGCGGGTGCGCAGCAGAAGATTAAATAGGATGTTGACGATGAAGAGGATCTGCATTGATCGTATAAGCGCCTTGATCGCTGCATAAGCTTCCGGAGTATGGTCGTAGCCGGCGTGAACCACCATGGCCGCAAGACACACCACCGCCCCAATGCTACTCGTGACCATCAGTATAGTACCTATGATATTGAGTACCGATGTCGTGCGCATCGCAGAGCGCTCGAGCGCCATACGCCAGAAATAGAGCTTACGTTTGATCAGCTCTTTCATGCCGGGACGTTTGTGGGTGTTATTCGCCATTGCTGTACCGGTCTATTCGAGTTCGGAGAGTTCGAGCCACCGCATCTCTTTCTCGTCGAGCATCTCGGTGAGTTCACTGTAGCGGGTAGCCATAGCCGCGGCCTCGTCGAGGGTCTCACCGGAGCTGAACCGGGCGTCGAGAGCGTTGCGTTCGGCTGTGAGGGAGTCGATCTCTTCGGTGAGAGTTTCAAATTCCTTGCGCTCCTTGAACGACATTTTGCGCCGACGCTCTGCCACCGGTTTGCTTTTTGGTGCCGGCGCTTTGTCGGCAGGCTTCTCGGCAGCTTTGAGCTGCGCGTCGCGTGCCTCGCGCCACTCGCGGTATTGGGTATATGTGCCGGGGAAGTCGCGTATGTCGCCATCGCCCTCCATTACCCACAGATGGTCTACGAGCGAGTCGAGGAAGAAGCGGTCGTGCGACACTACGATCAGGCATCCCTTGAATTCGCGGAGATACTCTTCGAGCACACCGAGGGAGAGGATGTCGAGATCGTTGGTCGGCTCGTCGAGAATCAGGAAGTTGGGCTGGCGCATCAGTATGGTGGCCAGATAGAGGCGGCTGCGTTCGCCACCACTCAGAGTGGAGATGTATTTCTGCTGGTCGGCGGCAGAGAAGAGAAAGCGGTTGAGCCACTGCATCGGGCTGAGATTGGCGCCGTCGGTAAGGCGTATCTCCTCGGCGATATCGGTCACGGCATCGATCACTTTCTGCTCGGGATTGAAGTCGATGCCCGTCTGCGAGTAGTAGCCGAATCGCACCGTGGTACCTATCTCCCAGCGCCCCGAGTCGGGAGCTACCTCGCCGAGCAGCATTTTGATGAATGTGGATTTACCTACGCCGTTGGCTCCTATTATACCCAGCTTTTCATAGCGGGCGAAGGTATAGGAGAAGTCGGAGAGTATCACCTTGTTGCCCCACTTCTTGCTGATGTGCTTGGCCTCGAATATTTTTGACCCGATGTAGGAGGCTTTGGCCGATGAAAGTTCGATAGTGGAATTGTCGGGGCGGTAACTGTCGACAGCCTTCTTGAGATCGTGGAAAGCGTCGATGCGGTAACGAGCTTTTCCGGCGCGCGCCTGTGGCTGACGGCTCATCCATTCCTGCTCCCGGCGCAGGGTGTTGCGCCGGCGGTCGTTGGCCGCGGCCATAGCTTCGATGCGTTCCTGACGGTAGCGCAGGAAGTCGGAATAAGCCCCGGGGTAGGAGTAGAGTGTGCGGTCATCGAGCTCGATGATGCGGTTGCACACGGCATCGAGGAAGTAGCGGTCGTGGGTGACCATAAGCAGAGTGATATTCTGCCGGCTGAGATACTGCTGCAGCCATTCTATCGAGTCTACGTCGAGGTGGTTGGTCGGCTCGTCGAGAATGAGTAGCTGTGGGTCGCAGAGCAGGGCGTGGGCTATGGCGATGCGTTTGAGCTGACCACCTGAGAGCGTCTCAACTCGAGCATCGAGATCGGTGATGTTGAGGCGGTGGAGCATCTGTCGCAGACGGTCGGCGAAGTCCCACGCGCCGAGAGTATCCATACGCGCCGACGCCTCCATGATGCGTTGCTGGTCACCGTCGAGCAGGGCTTTCTCATAGGCGAGGGTGGCCTGTGCTTGCTCCAGTCCGGGATGGCGGAGGCAGGCATCGAGCACCGTAAGACCGGCTTCAAACGTGGGGTGCTGCTCGATCATACTCACCCGTAGCGAATTGCGGAAGGTGACTGTGCCGCTGTCGGGCGCTTCCGTACCGGCTATGATACGCAGCAGGGTGGTCTTGCCTGTGCCGTTTTTGGCAATCAGACCTATCTTGTCGCCCTGGCTGATGCCGAGTGAGATAGAGTCGAATATCATACGATGGCCGTAGCTCTTGGTGAGATTCTCGATCTGCAGGTAACTTATGGTTGACATAGGATCAACGGGCTAATGAGAAGTTGAATGAAAGGCCGAAGGCCGTGTTGGTGGTTGGGTACGCGGTTGACGATACGAGCGGTGTATTGATCTGATGCTCGAAGTAAAGTCCGAGCTTCATTCGGCGGCTCAGTATATAGTTGGCCGTCAGATTAAACGCCACCGTACGTGTGCCTGATGTGGCTTGTGTGAAGCTGTTTTCGATACGGCGTATCAGAGCCTGAGTGAAAGAGTAGGAGAAGTCGGCATTGAGCGTGAGGTCGTTGCTGACACCCTGCTGCGATCCCTTCATTTTCAGTACGGTGTTGAAGCCTACGATCTTATATCCGAATCCGGCTTTGATGCCGCGCTGATTAGCTTCCACGACCTGAGCAGCCGAAGTATTGAGGGTGAGGGTACGCTGATCGCGGTATTCGGCATTGAAGGTCATATTGTTGTAGAGCGTGGCTGTGAGGCCGAATAGTGGGGCGAAGCGCTCGGTGATGGTCACCGACGAGATATTGTAGGGAGAGGAGGGTATAGGGTTGCCGGTGAGCTCGTCGAGGGTAAAGCCGAGTTTACCGCCGTCGGCCGATACCCAGTTGAGATACGACGAGTAGGAACCAACGGTGTAGGTACACTGATATGCGTGATTGATGGTGAGTGATTTGAATATAGCGCGGATAGCCGGGATGTAGACCAGACCCTCGTAAGTGATACGCCAGTTGGGGAGCACATCGGCGAGACCTGGGAATACCGACAGATATTGTGTGGCGGCATTGCGGCCCGAGTAGGCGGCGAGGAATGCCGGGATGAGCACGTCGGACGATGTGCGGCTCACTGTACCTACCGTGGGATTATATGGCGTACCCGCTTCCGGTGTCCCTTCCATAAAGCCGGTAGTCGGGTAGCTGAGGCCGTGATACTGGGATTCGACACGCTCGGTAATCACAGGAATGTTGGCGAGGAATTGCTCGAAGGCTGCACTCTGATAGCCGTTGTCGGGACTCGATGTGCGCAGTGCCGTAGCCAGTGCGCAGTGGGTCTTGGTGTATGTGCCGCCGAAGGCGGTAGGCATATCGGCATACATAAACTGTACCTGCTGTGTGCGATTGTCGGTGCGGTTGGAGGTGAGCTGTATCTTGAGTCCGCGTATCGGTTCGAGTGTGAGCTCGAAGTTGATTTCGCTCGCATGTGAATACATAGCTGGGGAGGTCTGACCTGAGCCGGTCATGAGCCATCCGCGTTCCTTGGCTTTGTCGACATACGATTCGTCGACGAAACCGAAGGCGAAGTCCAGACCGGGCGACATCGGACCATAGCTGTTGCTTTGGCCAAAAATATTACCCACGTTGGGGAGGAAGAGCGGCACTGAGAGCGAGCGGGTGTCACTCCAGCGTACGTTGGCGCTGCGGGTCATCATCAGGAAGCGGGCGGCATATTCGGCTGCCTCATCCCAGAAGCTATTTTTATCCTTGCGCACTTCGGTGATGGTAAACTTCACGTTTTCAGTACCCATGGTGAGAATTTCCACATTGTTGGCATCGATTACGCGCGATTTGATTTCCACTGGCTCATCGGGTGCCGATGCCTTTACGGCGGTGATCTTCACCTTCTTGTTGCGCAGATTGTGCTTGATCACGAATGTGGTGTCGGGTTTCAGACTATAGGTGCGCTCAAACTTCTTTGGCTTCTGTGTCTGAGCATTATTGCCCGAATTGGCATTCTGGCGTGCATTGCGGGTATTTCGCGCTCGGGTGGCGGCAGCGAAGCGGGTGTTGATCTTCTTCAGATAAGCCGACTTATTATAGAGTTGTTCGAAATTCAGTCGGCCGTCGACGCTGAGTACCCCCTGATTGGCTATCGTATTGCCGAGGTTGACATCCTCCACCGTGGCACCGCGATCCCAACGGTATGTTGAATTGTAGTTGGCGTTGGCGGTGATGAAGTCGAGTGCCGGAATGCGGTTGAAGGGGGCGCGGTAGGCGGCGGTGAATGTCTGATTATATCCCCATGGTGTACCCATGTGCATGATACTGCTCCAGATCGTGTCGCGCCACTCGCGGTACTGCTCGGGAAAGAGTTTGCGGTTTACGGCGCCGACCGGCTCCTCGATGCGGGCGGCGGTATTGGAATTGAATGTAAGGCTGAGCGACTTGGTAAGGTTCCACGTCACGGCGAGCTGGCGATCCCACATGAAGTTTTTGCTCACCGACACAGGCAGCTGGAAGTTGACGTCGGTGGCGCTGCGTGTCTGCTGCTCGTAGTAGTAGCGCGACATAGAGGTGAGGAACGATATGGAAGTTGGCAACCAGTTCACTTCCCACTCTTTGAAGAATTTGAGGTTCTTATTGTTGGTCTTCAGCCAGCTGAACGGTTTCAGCGGCTTGAAGTAGGGAGTATAGGTGTACTGGAAGCTGCCGCGGTAGTCGTTGATGTTCTCGTATTCGGTAGTCGGGTCGTTTTTCGACGATTTGCTGAACGAGAAGCTGAGCGTGAAGTTGGCCGGATCCCATGGCATCGGATTCTTGCTGCGTACGTTGAAGTTGAGACCTGACACAGAGAAGTTTTCCTGAGAGGCTCGTTCGAGCGCGTATGAGTTGATGGAGTCGCGTTCGGCGGATGTGGCACCTTCCAACGCGTCGGCCAGACGCACGTCCTGATCGAGCGGATTATAGAGAGGGGTGGTGCGCTCCTTGGTCATGGAGTAGAATATCGGTGCGCGGAGCTTGGCTTTCTCGGGAAGGAAGCGGCCGAGATCCGACTGCACCGCCACCGAATAGCGAGTGTAGGAGTCCATACGCCGTTCGTTGAGACTCTGATCCACACCGCCGAATCCTGCGCTCTCGTGGTGAGCGGTCATATTGAGTGTGGCCACGTCAGAGAGTCCGAGCTGCGCCGTGGCGTCCATAGCCCAGCCGCCTTGCGACTCGAAGTCGGTGACGCGGAGTTCGTTGACCCAGACTATACCATCTTTGGTCTGCGATGCGTTGTTGCGCACACCGACCATGATCACTCGGATATCCGACAGCGAGGGATTACCCATCACCGATATGCGGTTGCGCTCGTTGTCGGGGTCATTGCCTCGGTATAGCACTCCGAAGCCTACACCTTCCTGCTGGTTGCGCTTGGCCTGGTTACGCTCCTTCTTGAGATCGACGAGACACTGCAGCGGGAAGTTGAAGTAGTTTTGCTCGGGCCACACGATAGAGCGGTCAGTAGGATTGTCGGAGTAGCGTCCGTGGGGCGTGAGTTGCAGGGGCACTTCATATTCATAGAAGTTGTTTTTCACATCGGAGCCCATACGGATGAATACGCTCAGATCACCGTTGCGGAGATCGGTATTGTCGTCGATGAGCGATTCGGCGTGTACCCACATCTGCATCCGCTTGTAGTTGCGGAGGTCGTGGGATGTGGTGCGGTACACGGCGCGGGCATCACCGGCCTGCAGGTCGGTGACTTTGAGCGAAAGCGACTGCTCGTTAAGCTGCACCACCTGGGTCTGGCCAGGGTCGGAGATACGGGTCACACCGGGAGGAAGTACATAGTTGACAGGCGTACGTCCGGAATTTTCTTCGATATTGACCACCGATACGTCAAGCTTGCCGTCGGCCGGAGCATCGCCGCGGAGATTGAGGTTGAAATCATAAGGTCGCCATTCGCCGCGTACGAGTTCGAGGGTGGCGAATCGCAGGTGTGTGGGCTTGGAGAAGCCGGTCATAAACATTCGCACGAAGCGGATAGTGGAGAAGCCGTTGATAGAGCCTACGATCTTCTCATAGTCGTCGAGCGGAATCTTGAACTGGAACCATTCGACTGTGAGTTCGCCGCCGTCGCGTGTCGGCACTACTGATACTTGCTTGTCGGTAATGTAGTTACGGCCTACAACGAGGTCCTCGGGGCGGATGCTCACTTTATACTGATAGTATCGTTCGTATTCGTTGAGCGTGTTGTCCTGATTGATGTCCTCCACATCGGGAAGCGAGCGCGACGATTGATAGAGAGGATCCGGAGCATCGTCGGGCGAGAGCGAGTTGCCTTCCACACCATTGTAGCGCTTGTAGCGGTCGAGGATGGATGTATGCTGCTGGTCGTAGTCGTGGCCGAGATAGAAGTGATAGTTGTCGCCGGCGGGGTCATTGAGGGGCGAGAATTCGTCGTCCTGCATGGCGAGCAGCGTCGTCTGCGGCAGGCGTGAGCGCAGCCCGTCAAGGTATTCGGAGTAGGATGAGAAGGTAAATTCGTCATCGTTTTTCAGACCGTCGAGACCGACGTCCTGATTGAGTCGGGCACGGTCGCTGTTGTCGAAAGCGTACGTCAGAGAGTTCTGTGAGCTTACGCGACCCCACACGGTAGATGTGGTCTGATTGGTGGTGCCGTCGTAGGGCAGACCGTTCTCATACGATTTCAGACCGTCCTTGAGGATATCCTCACTGATTTCGCCGAAGTTGAAGTAGAGATCGCCGCCTTCGTAGTTGGGATTGTCGGGATCAAGGAAGGGGTTGAGCATCCAGAACTGCACATACTCGATGTTGCTCTGCTCGAAGTTGGTGTTCTCAAGTCGGCGCATGATACCGCCCCAGCGGCGTTCGGGATTGGTGAGATTGCCGTCGGCGTCGATATTTACCGCGTCGAGGTTGTATGGACCGCGCTCTGAGGGATAGAAGGAGAGGTTGAGTGTCTGGATCGTAGAAGCTTCGCCGTAGGTGATCTGACGGTCGGGGAATATCTCGCGCATTGTCACCTCGCGCACGTAGGGATTGGAAAGCTGCTGCACGTCGCTCTTGAGATAGCCGGGCAGCATTGATGAGTTTTTGGATGTGAACAGGCGGTCAATGTAGTACCAGTTGAGCAGGGCGCGGTTTTTGCCGTAGTCCACATTGTTGCTCAGTGCGGCTTCGGGGAATAGAGCGCCTGAGCCTGATTCGTATGGGGTGGAGGCGAGAAACCATGCGTAGGGGGATCGGAGGTCGACGCCGCTCTGCGCCGATTCGAAGTCGTCGATGAATGAGCTGCCGGCATTCGAGCCGCTCTTCTGCGCGTGGGGGATGAGCTGGGCGAATTCGCCACGCACATTGATGGTCGACGGCGCAGTGGCGTTGACTGTCGGTATCTTGTTGAGCCAGTTGGTAAGCCACATAAAGTCCTTATTATAGGAGAAGTTGAGGCCCCACATGGTATTGTTGACGATCTCGTCGCCGATGTTGACCTTCTCGGTCAGCGCTTTCTCACCGTAGTGGAGGATCGTACCGCCGAGGGTGAAGTCCTTGCTGAACTTGTAGCTGAGATCGAGGCCGAGGAGGGTCTTTCGTTGCATTGAGAACATTGACTGGTTTTCGAGCGTCACGCTGATGCTCTGGCCTGAGTCAATGATGCTCTGGTTGATTATGGTCACCACGCCCATAGCATAGTCCACCGTATAGTCGCTGTTTTCGTTGAGCACCACGCCGCCGGCAGTCACAATCACAGATCCGCGCGGTACGTTCATGGCGTTGAGGCGTATCTGCGCGCCGGCCGATGCTTGATATTCGCCGGTGAGTACAAATTTGTTCTTGTCGGCAAACTGGCGCGCCACGACCAGAGTGCTGTCGTAAAGTTCCTGATACACGTACTGGCGGGCGAGTGTGGGATTGTTGATCTTCTTCGCCAGATGCGAGCCGAAGGGCTCGACTACCGGGAAGATGATCTTACCCGACGATGACTGTACGGTGTAGCCTTCGATGAAGTCGAAGAAGCCGTCGGAATTGGATTGCTGGTTGGAGTCCAGTCGGTCGAGATTCATCACCTGAAGCAGAGGCTGCTTTTCGAGGCCGGGCACCGGAAGGTAATTTATCTCCGTGCCGGTAGTGTCGGAGAGATACTTGATCTGCAGCTTGAAGTTGGTATTCTGAAGCTGGTAGGCTCCGAGCGAGTATACGTTTTTCATCATCAGGTGCCACATCGGCAGGTCGGTCGATATGGTGGTGCCTTTGAGCATCTTCACGAAGAGGGTCTGATCGGTGGATGTGATGTCGGAGGAGAACTCACCTACCTGATACACTTTGCCGTTGTAGGTGTATTCGTATGCGATGCCCACCACGTCGTCGGAACTCATCTGCGATTTGAAGGAGATATAGCCCAGTGTGGCGTTGAGGGTATATTCGCTCGTGGTGAGCAGACGTGCGCTCTCCACTTTCTCATAGTCGCGGCCACCTTCGATACCGTAGGCAGCAAGGGGTGCAAGCGCCTGGGTGACGGTGTTGATATTGCGTGCTTCGGGATACTGGGTTTTGATTTCCTGAAGCAGATTATTGGAAGCATTGGCAGGATTAGGCAGGGAGGGGTTGGATATCCAGTGGCTGTTGGCCTGCCGGGAACTTTCGCCCAGGTCCATAAATGCTACCAAAGAGCGGCTCTGGTTGAAGTTGCCGCTCTTGTTGGTCACCCACACCTCAACGCGTGTGATCTGCACACCGGAGGTGACGATGGGGAGTTTGGATGCGAATTGGTCGTAGTTGTCGCGGAAGAAGTGTGCCATGAAGAAGTGGCGGTTGGCATCGTACTGATCTGCATTGACAGAGAAGGGGGTGGTCTGCGCTCCACCTTTGGTGGATACGGAGCGCGACTCGGAGTTCTGTTGCGATACTAAAGCGGTGGCCGTGAGTCGGCCGAATTGCAGCTGTGCTTTTACACCGAACAGGGCCGTGCTGCCTCGTATAAGCGATGAGCCGGTAGACATGCTCACGTTACCGGCTTCGATGTATTTGAGTATATCATCCTCACCGCCTTCATATTGCAGCTTGAGATTCTTGGAGTCGAAGTCGAAGGTGGCATCGGTGTTGTAGGTCATGTTGAACTTCAGTCGGTCGCCCACACTGGCAGCGATCGTGGCCTGTATCTTCTGGTTGAAGTCGAAGAAGGTCTTGCGGCGGGAGTTGAGCGACAGGGCGGGATTGTCGGTATAGTTGGACTTGATGCCCATGTCGATCTGCACGGAGCCCTGGGTCTTGAGACTTACGCCACCCGGACCGAAGATCTTTTCGAGGGGGCCGAGTGCGAAGTTCATGTCAAGGATGTCGAAGGGCTTGCGTTCATTTTGCTCGGTGAGTTGCTCTGAGTTGCGCCGGTGATAATACTGCTGCATCGATTGGCGGGTCTGCCAGTCGTTGTATTGGCTTGCCGTGAGGATGAATGGAGTGGTGATCTCCATATCGCCCACCTTGGAGCGGATGATGTAGCAGCCTGTCTCCGGGTCGAAGTCGGCCTCGGTGCGCACATTCTTTGGCGTAGCGAGGTCGGCCGAAAGCTGTTGACCCATAAGCTCCTCATAGCTTTGCGGCACGATTTGCTGCACCGGGGTGTTGGGCAACATTATGGAATCGAGCGGCGACAGGGGAGCCGGCTGTGCGGGAGCTCCTTGTGAAGCCGGAGGAGGCGGTGCGAGTTCCGATTTGTAGTATTGAGCCCAACCCAGAGCCGAACCGAGCAAGATGAGAATGGCTATAATCCACAGAGACCTGTGTATTCTCAATGCCTGTGATGTATGTGATAAGTGTTGGTTTGCCACTGCGTGGATTGGTCTGAGAGGTTGGGTTTCGCGCCCGCGCGCGTACGCACGTAAAGCCGACGGACTACATCATCGCCAAGGCTTTTTTGATAGCCACCTCGACCTTGACTGTCGGGTCGTTCTCAAAAATCTTTTTGAGCGCCTTCTGACTCTGCGGCCGGGTGAAGCCGAGCATCACAAGAGCCAGCAATGCTTCGTCGAATACATCGCCTGTAGCTACGGGCTGATTTATTAACGTATCGCCTGATGGTTTTATTTTATCGCGAAGGTCAACAATGATGCGCTGAGCCGTTTTTGTGCCTATTCCTTTTACACTTTTGAGCCGCTGATGATCACCACCCACTATCGCCATCTCAAGTTCGGGAGCCGGGACGGAGGACAAGATCATCCGCGCCGTATTGGCTCCCACTCCGGATACGCCTATTAGCGATCGGAATAGCTGTCGTTCCTGCTCGTCGACGAATCCATAGAGCTGATGTGCGTCTTCTCTGATGGCTTCATGTACGAGCAGCCGCGTCTCTTTCTTGCCTTCGAGTGCGGCATAGGCTACAAGTGAGATTTCGAGGCGATAGCCCACGCCGCCACAGTCGATCACGGCATAAGTAGGTGTGAGTTCGGCCAGCGGCCCGCGTATATATTCGATCATAATCTGAGGGTTGTCGGTTACTGATTGTTGTCGGGAGTGAATGCCTTCCACAGCGGATCGTCGGGGAGCGATGCGGTGAGGTCGATATGATTGTGTGATACCGGATGCTCGAACTCTATCCGATAGGCTTGCAGGGATATGGAGCCGTCGGGGTTGGACCGCTTGTCGCCATACTTCAGGTCCCCGCGTATCGGACAGCCTATGGCTGAGAGCTGGGCGCGGATCTGATGTTTTCGTCCCGTCTCAAGATTTACTTCTATGAGATGGTAGCGGTCGCTGTGGCCTATCACGCGATAGGTAAGCGCAGCCTCTTTGGCTCCGGCTTTCGGGGTGGCCGATACATAGGTCTTGTTGTTGCGCTCCACAGAGGTGAGATAGTGTACCAGACGTCCTTCCGGTGGCGTGGGTATTGAGCGCGTGATGGCGCGGTATGTCTTGCGTACCTCGCCACGGCGAAACATTTCATTAAGTCGCGCCAATGCCTTGGATGTCTTGGCGAATACCACGAGACCGCTTGTGGGGCGGTCAAGGCGGTGCACTACGCCGCAAAACACATTGCCGGGCTTCTGATACTTCTCTTTGATATAGCGGCGCACCGTCTCTACGAGCGGTTCGTCGCCCGTCTTGTCGCCCTGCACAATCTCGCCGGGGCGCTTGTCTACCACTATTATGTGATTGTCCTCGTAAACTACCTGCATAATGATGCAAATTTACGAAAGTAATTCCAATCACCGAAATCTCACCACGTCAAACTACCGGCAGATGGAATGATCAGTAGCGGGGGGAGTTGTAGAAGTCGAGTACGCGGATGCGTAGCTGGGTCTCGTAGCGGCTTTGGATAGTCTGAACCTGTGCGTTGTAATAGGCCGATTTGGCTTGTTCGTATTCAGTGGCGTTGGCTCGGCCGTAGTTGTATTTTTCGGTCATGGCTTCATAGGCGAGGCGCGCAGCTTCAGCGGCGGCAAGGGCGGCATCGTACTTGCGTCGGGAAGCATCGGCCTGATACCATGCCTGCCCGATTGCCGTCTGCAGACGGTATTCGGCATCTTCATAGGCCAAAAGGGCATTCTGCTTCTGCAGTCGCGCCTTACGCTCGGAGTTGCGGGTGGTGAAAGCGTCGAAGACGGGTATAGACAGGGTGAAGCCGAGCGACTTATTGAAGTTGTCGCGCATCTGGCGGTGGAATGGCGCGTTGTCGAGCCCCGCGATGTTGTAGTAGCTGCTGCCAAGGCCGGCGTTGAACGACAATCGGGGCATATAGCCGGTGCGGGCGAGTGAGATCTGGCGGTCGGCGGCATCGATCTCCAGTCGGGCCGCACGCAGCCCGTTGTTGTACTCGGTGGCATTGTCTGCTACTGTAGCCGCATCGGGCAGCAGAGGCAGTTCGCCGTTGCGCGACAAGGGGGCTACATCGAAATCGTTGAGATCGGGAAGCTGCATGAGTCGGCTAAGATCAAAAAGAGCGAGATTGCGGTCGGCATCGGCAGATACGGCCGAGAGGCTATCCTGAGCAAGTTGAGCTTCTGCCTGCCGCAGATCGAGTTCGGGAATCTTTCCGGCTTCAAGGAGAGTACGCCGGCGGTCAAGTTCGACGCGCGACATACGCATCTGCTCGTGAGCAAGCTGCGCCATCTCACCATTGTATAGCACCTGAAGATATTGAGCCATTACCTGAAGTATCACATCGTCCTTGGCCGCTTCGACCTTACGCTCAGCTACGCTGAGATTGGCGCGGGAGAGGTCGAGACGGCGCTTGGCCTGCAGTCCCTGAAATAGCGGTAGCGAAAGGCTAACGCTCCAGCCGGTCTGCGAGGTGTTGCGGTCGGCGTATGTATTGTCGGATGTCAGGCCGCGGCCGAAGTTGAAGGTCTGCGATGCGCCTGCGCTGACTGATGGGAGGAATGCATCCTTGGCTTCGGTGATGTCGAGTTCAGCGGAATTGACTTGCAGCGAGTTCTGACGTACGCTCATATTGTGAGCAACGGCATAGTCTATGCACTCGTCGAGAGTCCAGAGACGGGGCTGTGCGCCTGCGCTCGTTATGATCAAAAGCAGTATGGCGGAAGCTGTCGTTCTCATTATTTGTCAGATATTTTGGTGCCACGAACCACAGTGGTGGAGTCGATGCCGGATTTTACTTCGATATTGATTCCGTCGCTCAGGCCGGTGACCACGGAGGTGCGTCGGAACTGCTGGGTGGGCACTGTGTCGGTGAGCACATATACGAAAGTGGAGTCGCCGGCAAACTCGATTACCGATTCCGGCAGACGCATCACGGAGCCGGTATGGTCGAGTGCTACGTTGGCATTGGCGCTATATCCGGCGCGGATATTCACACCTTCGGGAGCCGTCACGGCTGCTTTTAGCTCAAATGTATTGGCACCGTTGGTCTCCGTGCCTTTGGGTGAGATGTATTCCACTGTAGTCTCACAGGCGAAGTCAGGTATGGCGCCGATGGTGATGGAGAGAGGCATACCGACTGCGAGCGAACCGACCTCAGTCTCATCGACGGTGCCTTTGAATATCAGGTTGCTCATATCGGCAACGGTGGCTATGGTAGTGCCGTCGTTGAAGGTATTGGCCTGTATTACGGATGTACCTACTTTTACGGGTACATCGAGCACGAGTCCGTCGATAGTGGCGCGTACCTGAGTGTTGGCTTCGGAGGCATTGTAGCGGCTGACGCCCTGCTTCACGATATTGACGGCATCACGAGCTGATGCGAGTTCTTCACGGGCTTGATTGTAAGCGGTCTGTGTCGACTCAAACTCTTCGCGTGATATCACTTTGCGATCATATAGCAGGGTATTGCGCTCGTACTTGAGACGGGCATCCTCCAGAGCGATCTCGGCAGCATTGACTCGACCTTCGGCCGACGACAGCTGTGATGCGTCGGGTATCACCTTAATCACGGCTATCACCTGACCCTCCTTAACCATATCGCCAGGCTCCACGTTGATCTGGGTGATGATACCGGATATCTGGGGTTTGATGGCGATTTCGTCGCGCGGTTCGATTTGGCCGGTGAGCACTGTGGTGCGCTCGATTACTCCCGTATCGGGGCTTACGAACTCAAATCGCTCGGGTTTCGGGCGCGAGTTGAGGAAGAGGAATACGAAGGTGCCTAAGAAGATGATGGCCACTACGATCCAAAGGAGAATTTTGAAAAACTTTTTCATATCGATTGACTGTGTTGTGACTTATTTATCGTTGAGTGCAGCCACCGGCTTGATGCGCATTGCTTTGAACGCGGGTACTATGCCGGCGCAGGTACCGAGTATGAGGAATGTGAATGTGATGCCGAGCGCTGATTTCAGCGATAGCTGGAAGTGGGCGGAGCCAAGAGCTGGATCGTAGGTGAGAGTGTCGGCTACGGCTAGTACACCTACGGCGAAGCAGATGCCGGCGATACCGGCGATAGCCGTGAGCACCATACCCTCGGAGAGAATCTGGGCGATGATATCGACAGGCTTCGCGCCGATGGCACGGCGTATGCCTATCTCGCGGGTGCGCTCCTTCACGATGATCCACATAATATTGCCGATGCCTATGGCGCCGGCAAGCAGAGTGCCCGCACCTACGAAGATGGCCAGCAGGGAGATGCCTAAGAAGAGGTTGTCGACCATCTCAAATTGCTCCGATACGTCGAGAAACCAGATCGCATCCTTGTCGGTAGGGTCTACGGGGTGGTTCATCGAGTAGACATGGCGTATGGTAGGTTCGATATCTTTCGGAGAGTACCCCGGTTTGGCTGTGTAGATGAATGCGTCGATATCAGTGCCGAGATTGAAGGCTCTCCGCATGGTGGTGGCTGGTATGAGTACGGCATCGTCCATCTTGGCTCCGAGACTGGCCTCAGAGGTTTGGCTCACCACGCCCACTACCATAAAGTAGACCTGATTGACTTTGATATATCGGCCAATCGGATCATCCGATCCGAAAAGCGATGTGGCAACATTCTTGCCTATCACGGCCGACTTCCGTATCTGGCTGTCGTCCGATTCATTGAGCACGCGGCCTGAGTGAACCACCGGTAGCTGTATGCGGAAGTAGTCGGGATTTACGCCCAGTATCTGCGATGCGGTAGCCTTGTCGGCATACTGGATGGAGCCTCCGGTCTGATTGCTGGTCGTGGACAGATCGAGATGTGGATTGGCACGGCGTACGAAGTCGATATCGTTGACAGTCAGCGGCCACGACATACCTTTGTTGAAGCCGCGGTATGGCTTGGTGGTATGCTGCACGAAGCAGGCGCCCATATTGGTGGCGAAGCCTTCGAAGTTGCGCACGAGCATACCGCGCAGACCCTCGGAGCCACCCATGAGCATGGCGAGCATAGCCGTACCCCAGAATATACCGAAGGCAGTGAGGAGGGTGCGCGTCTTGTTGCGTGCCAGAGTCTGACCTATCTCTCTCCAGTTCTCTATGTCGAATATGCGGATTTTCATTCGTCGCGGAGTGCCTCTACGGGTTTCACTTTGGTGGCTTTGATAGCGGGGAACAGCCCTGCGAGCGCGCCGGCTGCGATAAGCACGAGTGTCACTTTTATGGCTATCGATATATCCACCGTGGGATCTTTGAGAAAGTCGGCTTGTTCGGTGAGCTTGGCTATCAGGGAGGTGATCAGCGTGCCACCTACTATGCCGAGATAGCCGAAGAAGGTGGTGATCACCACGCTTTCGGTTACTATCTGCACGAGTATAGAGCGGGGCTTGGCTCCGATGGCACGGCGGATGCCGATCTCGTGGGTACGCTCACGCACGCTCACAAACATAATGTTGCTCACGCCTACTATACCCGAAAGCATTGTGAAGATACCGATGATCCATACGGCCAACTCAAGTATCGACGTAGCTTTCACACCGGTGAGATATTGCGTGAAGCGGTTCCAGATATGCACGGCGTTGTGGTCGGTGCTGTCGAAGTTGTGGGCCGAAGCCAGGGTGGCACGTACTGCCGAGTCGAGGCTATCGCCATCTTCGGTGCTTGATACGTTTTTGATTTTAAGCGCTATGTTGGTTACGGTGCCGTCGCTGCCGCTGAGCATCATAGCCGTGGTGAAGGGGATGTAAGATGATTTTTCCCAACGGTGGTCGTAGACTCCGATGATGAGCCACGACAGCCCCATAGCGTTGACGCGCTCACCCACTACATCCTCGCGGTCGAAAAGTACTCGGGCGGTCTTGCGGTTGATCACAATTACCTTGCGCCGACCGTCGAGATCAGAGTCGTTGAGGAAGCGGCCGTGGACTATCTCCACGCGGTCGGTATGCTGATTTTCGGGAAACACGCCGAAGAGCGATTCCGCCACGTAGTCGCGCGAGGTCGAAAGCTGCGTACCGTCGATTACCTTCGAGGCAAGCACTATGCGCACATTGTTACTGTTGCGCTCGGCCAGAGTGCCGAGGTCGGTATCTTTGAGCTGTATGGCACGTCCTTCGCGATAGCCTTTGTAAGCCTTTTCGGTATATCCCGGCCAGATGGATACGGTCGATGCGTTTTCGGCCGACTGGAAACTGTTGAAGTTGTTGAGCACTCCGCGGCTCATTCCCAGCAGGATGATGAGCATAAATATTCCCCATGCCACAGCTATTCCGGTCAGGAATGTGCGCATTTTGTTGTGGCCGAGTATCTGGGCTATTTCGCGGAAGAAGTCGAGCATAGAGTCAGGCAGGGGTGTCGCCGGTCACGATCTGGCCGTCGGAAATACGGATTATACGATTGGTCTGAGCACCCACATTGGGGTCGTGGGTCACGATGGCTATTGTCATACCCTCGGCGTTGAGGTCGCGGAATAGTTGCATCACCTCTTTGGATGTGTGGGAGTCGAGAGCGCCGGTGGGTTCGTCGGCAAGGATTATCGAGGGCTTGGTGACGAGGGCACGGGCTATGGCCACACGTTGTTTCTGGCCGCCCGACATTTCTGAGGGTAGATGGGTGGCGCGGTCGCCGAGCCCCATCTGCTCAAGATATTCCATAGCCAGAGCGTTGCGCTTGCGGCGCGACACTCCCTGATAGAAGAGCGGTAACGCCACATTTTCAAGAGCCGTCTTATAGTTGATGAGGTTGAATGACTGAAAGACGAATCCTATCATACGTCCTCTGAGTTCGGCGGCGCGATTTTCGCTCAGATTCTTTATAAGGGTGCCGTCGAGATGATAAGATCCGGAGTCGTATGTGTCGAGAATGCCGAGTATATTGAGCAGCGTGGATTTGCCGGAACCCGACGCTCCCATTATCGACACCAGCTCTCCGCGCTCTATGCTCAGGTTGATATCCTTGAGCACGTGAAGCGGCACAGCTCCGGGATAAGTCTTATTAATATCTTTAAGCTCTATAATCATATACTATTTGACGCAGCAAAGTGGCGAAAGGTTACAGCTCGGAGAGAAAAAATTGCGGGGCGCTCCGATGTGTGGTGCGCCCCGCAATGTTATGATTGAATTTCGTGTGGATTAACGTACGTAGATCTTCTGAACGTCGGTACCCTGACGGCGGATATAGAGGCCGGGGGCAAGGCTACCGTTCTGCACGGGCATACCCTGAATGTTGTAGAAGAATACAGGAGCATTTTCATTGTCCATAGTCACGTCTTCGATGCCTGCGAGTCCGCGGTCACCGTTGAAGGTCACTTCGATAGGCATAATCTCGTTACCCTCTTCATCGACCCATTTCACATGGATGAACATGCGGATCGAGTTGCCCGATTCGGTTCCTTCGAGGGTTACGTCGGCGAGGATTTCACCTTCGGCGAGAGCCAGACGGGTAGGGGTAGATGTGGAGTAGGTCTTTTCGGTTGTACCGGATACGTTGATGTTTTCAACGAAGATGTCGCCGAGGTTGGTCATCTCTCCATCACCCATCAGATCGATGGAGAAGTTGGGGAGCATCATTGTGCAGACGCCTTCAGATACAGTGTTGATGTAAACCACGCCATCGCTTTCAAGAACCGATTCTCCCATAGTGATTACTACAGCGCCGTCAAATTTAGTGCCGGGGTATTCATCGGTGCTTCCTGCAGACTTGTTGAACTGCAGTGTATATGTGTGGCTAGTCTCGCCGTCGGCATCCACACCAACATTGCTTACTTTGATGGTGGCTACTGCGGTGGCCTTGTTGATCGATACATTTACATTGGCGCTGCCGCTGTTGCCGACAAGAGTGTAGGCGAATGCTTCGGCCGAGGGAAGTTCGGCATCGATAGTGTAGGAGTAAGTATCGCTGCTGAAGCCGGCTACAGCGGCGCCATTGACGCTGAGCGATGAGAGGCGCGAGTAGTAAAGGAGCTTCACGTCGTCGATGTAGAGCGAGTTACCTTTGGTCGCGGCTGCAGTATTGAAGTAATCGTTGGCGGCAAAGATCACGTTGAACATCGTGGGCTGATCCTGAGTAAGATACTCGAATTCGAGTGTCTTCTTAGTCCAGTTGGCTACGGTGCCGGTCTCAGTGGTGTTGATGCGGGCGATAAGAGCGAAGTCGTTGGAGTATGTCACGGCGCCGCCGGTAGTGGTAGATTCACCCTTGAAGAGGATATTGCGCTCGCGGTTGGTCATTGTTGTGGTCTTTGGAGAGCCTGACGTTGTTATGGTGACGGGTACATTGGCCTGGCTTGCGGAACCCTTCCAGAGGTATGCTACAAAAGAGCAGGGCTCAGTGGCTGCTGATGCGCTGGCATATTCACGCTTGTACATAAATTCGATTGCGTCAGGCCGGCTGGAGAAGCTGACGCCACCCCAAGTGCCGCCGTCGTGAGTTGCGGTCTTGGTCCCTTCAGCTGTCGACCATGTGGTACCTACGGTGAGATATCCGGGAACTACTCGGGTTATGCCCATAGCTCCGGTTTCATCGTTGTAGACCTTAACGGCTTTTGCAGAGTTATAGCCGGTAACTTGTTCGCCCATGGCTTTAGCACCGGCACCGGCAAGCATTCCTGATGTAACACCCATGACGTGGGATATGCACCAATTGGCGGGGTTCATACCGGCTGTCTTGGAACCATTGCCGGCTGTCCAGGGAGTACAAGTGCTCCATGTGCCTTCAAAACCGTTGTTGTCAAGTTGTTGTGCTCCTGCCGGGAGAGAGGAGCCTACCATAGCAAATGATAGTAGCAGAGAGTAGAAATGTTTCATAGATATATTTGTTGGTTTTTCCTGTTTTGTGATAATGATCGCTACCTTAATAATAATTTGCAGCGATTTTGACGTAATGCGGTGCAAAGGTATGTATTTTTTGCAATTATCTAAGTAATTATAGAATATTTAACACATTTAACGCAGCGGATTTTTACAAATTCCATTATCGGTTTCACAAATCTCCTCAAATTTTATATGAAAGAAGAAGCTGCAGCCTCAGTAGGTGCAGCTTCTTATAGGAGTAATCTTAAAGTCTGGTTTTATTTTGCTTTCTTGGTGGTTTTCGCCTTGGTGGTCTTGGCTTTGGATTCCGCTTTTAGCTTGGAGGTTTTAGTAGCTTTAGCTTCTTTGACCACGACCTTCTCGGGTTTGGATTCTGCCTTCATGGCGTCAGCTCCGCGGAGGAGATGCTCTTCATTGAAGTGCTCGATGTTTTTACGCATGGAGCTTACCTCCTTGTTGAGAGTCTCGATTTCGGATTCCTGATTTCGGATAGTTGTAAGCAGAGCGTTGAGTTCTTCGTTGTCGATTGACAGAGGATACTGCTCCTCGACGCGTACGATGAAGTCGGCCAGCACATTCATATAGTTTGTGAATGCCTGGAAGGGAGTCTCGTAGGGGCTGAATGAAGAGTGGGCGGCTCCATCGGCGAAGTGCTTGGTAGCCATATAGAAGAGATGGTCGGCCCCCTGGAGGTAGTACCAGTCCTGCTTCAGACGGCGGTCATTGCAGAGGCGCACACGCTCGGCTACGGAGTAGAGTTTCTGGAAGGCTTCGTTCTGGAGCTTATTGCCGAGCCAGGCAGTCACGTCGCGCGACTCGTCGGTCCATGAGATAGGATGAAGAATAGAGAGCTCTCCTACAGGCTTGAGCTTCGATACGGCTTCCGTAGGTGTCATGAACTCTACGCCACGCTCTTTGGCGAAGTGGGGGAGTGCTTCAAGGAACTGGAATATGCCGGAATCTGCGCGCTGGAATTCGCCGAATGTCTCCATATTCATGAAGAGATTGACGATCTGCTCTTCGGGAGGAGTAGAGGCGATCCAGTCCATATACTTATCGGCTGTGAGAGGATATGCCTCCCACTCGGTATTGGAGAAGCGCTTGGCGATATCGTCGGAGAGCTTGGGATTGCGTAGCAGAATCTTGAGCTTGGGAGCGGAGGCGGCAGAGTAGACGTAGTTGGGCGACTTCCAGCCGAGGATGTGCTTGGCGCCTTCGGTGATCACACCCTTGAAGCCCATAGCCTGAATCTGGGGAGCAAGTTCGTCGCAGTATATAAGCTCGGTGTTGCGGAGCACTTTGGGTGTTACGCCAAACATCTCCTTAATCTTATCGTCGTGGACGCGCACCTGATTGGCAAATTCATCGGGATCGGCGAGCGAGGAGAGGGAGTGGGCATAGGTCTCGGCGAGGAATTCCACGCGGCCTGTGGCGGCGAGCTTCTTGAGCAGATCGATAAACTCGGGTACGTACTGCTCGCACTGTTCAAGAGCAACACCGGTGATGGAGATGGCACACTTGAAGTGAGGATAGCGCTCAAGCATACGCAGTAGCGTCTCGGCGGCGGGGATATAAGAATTGTGGGCAACGCGGGTCACGATGTCGTCGTTGGCGAAATCGTCGTAATAGTAATGATCATTGCCTATATCGAAGAAGCGGTATCGTTTTAAGCGAAACGGCTGATGAATCTGAAAATAGAAACAAATTGCTTTCATGATTATGAGATTTTAGTAATTATCAACGGTGGAGTACTTTATTGTATATGTCGATCACTTTGGCTCCTGCCTTGTCCCATGTGATACGGTTCACTTCCTTGAGGCCGTCCTCTCGGAGCTGCTGGTACATAGCTGGATAGGATATTATGGAGTTGATGGCGTCGGCCATTGCGTCGATATCCCAGTAGTCGGTTTTGATCACATTGTCGAGAATTTCCGCACATCCGCTCTGCTTGGAGATGATCGATGGTACGCCCATCTGCATAGCTTCGAGCGGAGAGATGCCGAACGGCTCGGATACGGAAGGCATGATATACACGTCGGAAGCCTTGAGCATCTCGTAGACCTGCTTGCCCTTCTGGAATCCGGGGAAGTGGAAGCGGTCGGCTATGCCACGCTCGGCAGCCAGAAGTATCATCTTATCCATCATGTCGCCCGAACCGGCCATCACGAAGCGTACGTTATGGTTGTTCTTGAGCACCTTGGCAGCGGCTTCCACGAAGTATTCGGGGCCTTTCTGCATTGTGATACGGCCGAGGAAGGTGACGACCTTCTCCTTGGGCTTCTTTACTTCTACAGCGAGAAGCTCGTCGGAGAGGGGGGTGACGGCATTGTGTACGGTAGTCACCTTGGCCGGGTCGATGCCGTAGTTTTCGATCACTGTGCGGCGCGTGAGATTGCTCACGGTGATGATATGGTCGGCGTGAGCCATACCGTCTTTCTCAATACCGTAGACGGTAGGGTTGGGCTTGCCGCGGGAGCGGTCAAACTCGGTGGCGTGTACGTGGATCACCAGCGGTTTGCCCGTGACCTGCTTGGCATGTATGCCGGCGGGATAGGTGAGCCAGTCGTGGGAGTGTATCACGTCAAACTCGAGCGTGCGTGCTATCACGCCGGCGCATATCGAGTAGTTATTGATCTCTTCGAGAAGATTGTCGGGGTAGCGGCCTGAGAATTCAAGACATCCCAGGTCGTTGGTACGCATATAGTTGAAGTCTGCGTAGATGTTGGAGCGCAGGCGGAAGTATAGATCTGGATCCATATACTTGCCGATACGCTGCTCTACGTATTCACGGCTTACATCGCGCCAGGCAATAGGCACTTGCGATGCGCCTACGATGTTGGCAAACGAGCGGTCTTCGTCGCCCCAAGGTTTGGGGATCACGAAGGTGATGTCCATATCGCCACATTCCCACATGCCTTTGGTGAGGCCGTAGCTGGCGGTACCTAATCCGCCGAGGATATGAGGGGGAAATTCCCAACCGAACATTAATGCTTTCATGGATATGACGGAGGGGGGGTTAGAAGTTAAACTTTTTGAGAGTAGTGATAGTACGCAGGATGCCTGCCACATTTGTGGCGTGGGAGATGGCGCCACGGCCTGAGAATGGCGGATTGCCGTCGTAGAGCTGGGAGAGTGAGCCGATGCAGGCCTGAGTCATCTCGTCTTCATAGCCGATAAGCATACGGTCGATGTAGCTTACGCCGCTGTGACCGAATACCTTGAGGTAGGCGTCGGCATAGAAGCCGAAGAGCCACGGACGAGCCGGGCCATTGTGGAGTGCCATCTCGCGTTCTTCGGGTGAGCCGTGATATGCCGGGCGGTAGCCGTAGCTCTTGGGCGAGAGCGTGCGGAGACCTTTGGGGGTGAGAAGCTCGCGGGTGACGACATCGAGTACGCTCTTGCGCTGACGGCGGTCGAGCGGTGAGTAGTCAAGTCCGATAGCCACAGCCATATTGGGGCGCACGGAGGGATCGGCGTAGTTGTCGGCCACGTAGTCGTAGAGGTAGCCGAAGTCGTTGAGGAACATATCGACGAACGCCGGTTTTATCATCGCTGCGAGAGCTTCGGCATCAGCGTGGAGTATCTCGTAAGCGGGTTGCTCTTCGGTGAGCTGACGGGCAAACATCAGGGCATTGTACCAAAGGGCATTGAATTCCACGAGATAGCCCGTGCGAGGAACTACGGGACGCCCATAGAGCGAAGCGTTCATCCACGATACCGGGGTATTGGTGCCGTTGGTGGTGAGCAGGCCGTTGTCGGTGGGATGGAGATTGGGATGGCGGCCGTCCTTGACATACGACACTATTTCGGCCACGAGCGGTAGATAGCGTTCGCGGCAGGCATCGGTGCCGTAGGCTTTGGCATATTGCTGCACGGCCCATACGCACCAGAGCGGTATGTCGGGCAGATCGATGCCCTGAATGCGGCTGTCGGGCTGCCCCGTCTCCATAAAGTGGCGGAGAGCCTTGGCGGCTGTTGCCATTATTGCCTCGAAGTCGGCGCGGTGATTGATGGCGATGGTATTGCCGGGAAGTGCCATGAAGGTGTTGCGGGCCAAAATCTTGCCCCAGGGATAACCGGAGAGCATATACATGCTGTCGCCCTCCTTGAGGTAGAACTGCTTGGCCGCATTCTTGAGGCAATTGAAGAAGCTGGTACGACAGGTGCGTACAGCTATCTCATTTTGATACATCTTGGTGAGTGAGCGGGGGCTTACTTCCGACAGGCCGGCTGAGAAGATGATGGATTCGCCTTTCTTGATGGGTATTTCAAAGTATCCGGGAACCCAGAGGTCTTCCACATAGGGTACGCCACGCTCCATATCCTTGATGTACTCAAAGCCGTTGTACCAATTGGGCTCGAAGTGCCATTCTGGCTTGTGATTGAACTGCATGAAGAGTGTGGGGTAGCCCGGATAGAGGCAAGTGGATACGCCATTGGCTACTGGAGTGCAGGTGCCGTTGAGATTGCCGTTGGCCATTACGAGCTGATTTACTTCGCGGAATGCGAGCATCGGGCGGAAGCGGAGAGTCGTGGGGGAGTGGGCTTCGATGAGAGTGTAGCGGATGAGAATACGGTTTTCGTTGGAGATGAATATTTTCTCCTTTGTGAGAATCACGCCTCCGACGCGGTAGGTGGTGCGTGGTACGCTCTCACAGTCGAATTCACGTATGTATTTGTGTCCGTTGGGACTATATACACCGCCCTGATAGCGATGAAGTCCGAGATTGAATTGGGCACCGTGCTGGATCACCGATACATCCATCGACGAAAGAAGCACGTGCCACGAATTGTCCATCTCGGGGATGGGCACTACGAGCAGGCCGTGCTGCTTGCGTGTATTGCAATCGACGACAGAGGTACAGTGATAAGCGCCCGACTGATTGGTGCGGAGCATCTCTTTGAGAAGCGATTGCTCCAGATTAATCATCTGGTTTTTATCAAATTTAAGGTAACTCATGGGTATGGTGAAATTTTGGTATTATTCGTTTCGGTTACGATGATTGATATAAGTATGCGAAAATAGTAAAGATTTCGAGTATTGTCAAGTTTTAAGGCTATAAATCACACTTTTTTGTCGATAATGCACAATTGGCGGTATATCATCGCTGCCGCGACGAGGGTGGCGATGAGGTCGGAGATGGGAAATGAGCTCCATATTCCCTGCAGCTGATACATACGCGGAAGGATGAGCAGGAGAGGGATGAGGAAGAGCACCTGGCGGGTGAGGGAGAGGAAGATGGACTGCCCGACCTTTCCTATCGACTGGAAGAAAGTCGTGGATACGATCTGGAATCCCACTACCACGAAGCAGAGCATTGCGATGCGGAATCCGGATGCTGTGGTGGCTATCAGAGCAGCATCGGAGGTGAATGCGCGGGCTATAAGATCAGGAAACAGCAGTCCGATGGCGCATCCTGCGGCTACTACGCAGGTAGCCCAGAGCACAGCCGTCCAGTAGGCACGCTTGAGCCGGTCAAGTCGGCCGGCGCCGTAGTTGTAGCCTACGATCGGCTGCATACCCTGACAGATACCTACCACCACCATGCATATCAGAGAGGTGAAGGTGACGAAGATACCGGCGGCAGCCACGGCATTATCGCCTCCGTGGAGGTAGAGAGTCTTGTTCATGATCACGTTTATGAAGCAGGATGCAGCATTGACCAGCGATGGCGCAGCGCCGATTCCGATAATATCGAGCACTATACTGCGGCGAAGGCGGAAGCTCCCGCGGCGGAAGTGGAGATTGTGGGATGGTCGGCAGAAGTGGGTGATGGTATAGATGGTGACAAGGCTCATGGCCAGGTCGGTAGCGATGGCCGCACCTTTGATGCCGAGGCCAAGGGCGAATATGAATATCGGAGCGAGTATCAGATTGGCGCCCGCGCCTATCATCATGGATAGCATGGCCTTAATCGGGTAGCCGGAGGCGCGCATCACGTTGGTGAGCGAAAAGCCGATGTTCATGATAAGCATACCCGGCATGATGAAGGTCATGAAATCGTGGGCGTAGGGGAGCGACGCGTCACTTGCACCGAATGCGATGAGTATGTCGTCGATGAATATCCACATTAGGGATATGTAGACGGTAGCGTTGATAATAATGAGCGTCAGAGAGTTGCCGAGTACGAGCGAAGCACGGTCGCGGTCTCCGGCCCCCATGAATATAGATGTGCGTGCAGCGGCACCGGCACCGATGAGTACGCCGAGAGCGGCGGCAATGTTCATCACCGGAAATGTGATGGCGAGGCCGGCGATAGCCTCTGTACCTACTCCCTGACCGATGAATATACGGTCGATTACGTTGTAGAGCGACATTACGAGCATACCCACCACGGCGGGCAGGGAGTAATCCCACAGCAGCCGGCTGATGCGACCTGTGGCCAGAAGATTCATATTGCCATTTGTGGCGCTTTGTGTCTGTGACATAGTGGTGAGAATCAGGATTGTCCGTATTTGCCTGAACGGATGCGGTAGAGTGTTTCGCGAGTCATACCCAGCAGCGAGGCTATCTGGGTGGCGTTGAGGCGTTTGTTGATTTCGGGATAACGGGTTAAAAGCCAACGGTATCGTTCTACGGCCGAACCGGTCTGGAAGAGGATAAGACGCTCCTCGAGAGTGCGGCTGTGGGAGTAGAGCGACAGAAGGAATACTTCGGCGAAGGAGCCGAAGATGTCGGGCGGAGCCGACTTGAGGATGGAGTGAATCTTATCCATGGGAGTGACCACTACCGTGGTGGGCTCGATAAATTCGATTCGGGTAGAGGCTGCGGGATTGTCGAGGAGCGAGTGAAACACGGTGAGAAATTCGCCGTCGACAGCTACCGAGTAAGTGTGTTCCTTACCATTTTTGAGGAAATAGAGCCTCGCGCAGCCTTTGGTGATATACATCGACAGATGACGCATTTCCGCCGAGGAGTCGATATGCTCTCCGCGCTTGAAGTGGCGTATTACGGCGAGTTCCTTGATCTGCTCGTCGAGGTGTGGATGCTCGTCGAGAATCGTGCGGGCCTTTTCTATATATCTGAGCATATATCGAAGAGTATGAAATTGATACGGCTTGTCACCGTGTACGGGTAGCAGCGCGTGCTGACGCGCGCCGGTGGCGATTCGCGATAGTAGAATGTGAGTTGTGTGTCCCACGACGGAGTGTCGACCTTGCGAGTCTCACCGGCGGGAATGTCGACCGGTATCGTGATGGTGCGGCGGTGGAGCTGGCGGCCGGACGAGTCGATGTATTCAAGGGTGACGTCGATAGCTGAAATCGAGCGTGGGGATGCATTAGTCACGAAGAATGTCTCCCTGCGTGAGCGAAGCGGTTTGTTGTAGCCCGAAAGGCTGACGACCGAGTCGGCCGGACTGAATAATGTATCTGCAGCAGTTGCTGTGGCCGTCGGTCGGTGCGAAGGCTTAACGCCGCGGCGAGTGGTTCGCTGCGCGTCTGCGGTGATGCTATGGAGAAGCATAGTCGCTAATACCATAGGTATGATCAATATTTTGGCAAGACGTAGCTTCATAGATATACCGGCTCAAGCGGAGGCGACGGCTGCGGATACCGGCGTACACAACCTGTTCGGGTGATGTTCTGATACTCCGGCGTGATGGGGTAACGCCATAGATATGGTGCGAAGCGCCAAAGAAACACGAGCATCTGCGAATTGTGTTTGCGGAGCGAGAAAGAATTGTCGGAGCTGTCCAGTGTGATGGTGAATGTCTTGGGTATGGTTAGATGTGAACCAACCGCGGAAGTGTAGATTCGGGCCGTATAGACCCTCTCTTTGTCGGCCCGGGATATATGTCCCATTATTGTACCCGGGCGGATGGTGCGGTTGGGGGCATCCACCACAATCATCAGATAATGATCTGATTCGTTGGCGCTCACCGGCTGATATACTGAGCGGCGTACGATGGCTACTTCTACATCGGTATCATTGTATTGCCAAACGCCTTCGATGTGGTGAAGGGTCATGGCCGACAGACGATCCACGAGGTCGGTGTATGAGAAGTCAGGAATCGGAGCCTCGGAGCCGGCCGGAAGACGGTCGACGAATTTACCCGCCCACGCCGATGGTGCTTGTGCGGCGATACCTGCGAGCAGGGCGATTACCATGCATCTCAGCCTCATACGCCGAAGTGGTAGGAGAATCCGAAGCTGAATATCTCTTTAAGTTGCAGTTTGCTCCAGCGTGAGTCTTCGATGTGGGGCGTGGAGGTGTCGTAACGGAAGTGTACGTAGAGACGTGTGGAGAGGAATCGGTTGATATTGAAATCAATGGTGTTTTCCCAATCAGTGTATGCGTAGTCGTAGTCAGTGAAGCCGAACAGACGTGTCGTGTACGTGATGTTGTAGGCTATCTTCCACTGCATATTGAGTTCGGCGCTCGAACCGACTTTGTTTTTCACCCGCCGCCCATTGTCTATGCCATACGTCGTCGGGTCTATCATGGGTGATGTGCATGTCTTCATGTTCCACGACAGAGGAGAGAGCGACAAGCCGAGTGTAAGGGTATTCTTGGGGTTGGTGTAGTTGTATGTCATACCGAGGCCGACGTTGAGTTCTCCGGGGGAGAGGAAAGCGGCCTTCCGTACGCGTGAATTTGTGGGATAGCTGTTGAAGAGCTGCGTCTTGAACATCACGTTGGCCGAGTAGAACCATCTGCGTGCGGCTTTAAGACCCATTGTTGCATTGATTTGGAATATATCCTCGGTGATGTTGATGGAATGTATCGAATCGTCGGGGGCACTGTTAAGGGCGAGCTTGTAGGCTACCGAGAGGTCGAAGAGATAATCGGGATAGAACTTCTGATTGAGCTTGAGGTTGTAGAGCAGCTGGCCTATCATATTGAGGTTGTTGTTGCCGCCCTGATACCAGTTGGGCGAGATGTAGGCCTGGGAGAACTGCACGGAGGCATTGAAGGAATTGAGCCAGATGCGGCGCTCCACCTCGGGAGTGATGGTGCCTACGCGATCGTCGACTTTGGTCTCTTCGATCACGATGCGCGATGTTACCGGGTCGATGAAGCCGTGATATGTCTTGGGGATGCCGGGCAGAGTGCGTATGTTGTATCGTACGATCTGGGGGCTTGTATACATTGTCTTATGGCGGATGTATTGCATCAGATCGTCGGAGTTGTCGTAGTCGCCCAGCCAGTTGTTGGCGATAGTGATGTTAGGGTCAATGCCTATTTTGTCTGTTGGGAAGAGGTCGGGAGCAGTGATCTGGTCGTTGAATTCCGAGAATACGAGCGGACCGAAATATGAGCGTAGCAGCGGACGGGGCAGGCGCTGAGCGGCTACGATGGAGTCGAAATCGGGTTGATCGATGAGAGGTGTGTAGTCTGCATCAAAGGTGATGGAGTCACTGATTGAATCTGCAACTGTGACGGGATGCGACCAGTAAGGCGACAGCGCCTTTTTTGCCTCAATGCCCGATGTGGCAAGGCAGAGAGTTATCAGGATGAGTGGAAGGCGGAGGGCTTTCATATTATATATTGAAGAATTTTGGATATATTGTGGTGTGGTATTGACAGTTCGGACTGACCGCTGTATTATCTTCTCCTCTTCGACGATTTCTTTTTAGGTGTGGACGCAGCTGTCGATTTCTTCGATGGTATCTTGAGCTTTTGTCCTATCTGGATACGGGTGTTGCTCTTGCTCATATTATTGGCGCGCTGTATGTCGGCTACGGTAGTGCCATAGCGACGGGCGAGAGCATCAAGGGTATCGCCGGCCTTGACAGTGTGGGTGGTGTATTTAGGCTGTTGTGGCTGTTCTTTCTTCTTTTGGGGAGCTGCAGGAGCTGTGGGAGCTGTCTGCTTGGGGGCGGGCGCCGGAGCGGTGACGGTGGTGGGCTGTGTGGGAGCTGTAGATGCGTTGGCCAGCTCTCTGGGATATGTCTTGATTATAATATCGTCGCCCTCTTTCACTTTACCACGGCGCAGATTGTTCCATCCTTTGATATCAGTGGAACTTACTGAGTAGAGTTTGGCAATGTCACGCAGGCTTTCACCGCGAGCTACGGTATGGTGTATTATCACTACGCTGTCGGCAACCTGAGTGGGAATGTCGACGTTAGTAGGCGCATTTTGTGTCTGTGCTTGTGTTAGTTCGGCGTTGGAGATGGGTGTCTCGTCGGCGCGGCGTCCCGGTTCTACGTAGGAGCGACGTGCATAGAGATCTGCGTTATAGGCGAGGATAGAGTCCTGACTTACGATGTAGCTCAGGCACTGCTGCGAGGGGAGTACGAGCTTGTAGGGGTGATAATCGCCGGGTATTATATCTTTCTTAAACTGAGGGTTGAGCATTCGGATCTCCTCGATCGGGATGCGGAGCACTGCGGCAATCTGCTCGAAATGAACGCGGTCCGACACGTCGATGGTGTCAGTGACGAGCTGCTGCTTCACTACGGTAGGTTGTATGCCGTAGCGGTCGTGGTAGTTCATCACATAATTGGCGGCGATGAACGATGGCACGTAACCGCGTGTTTCAGCCGGGAGATAGTTGTAGATCTCCCAAAAATCCTTACCTCCGCCGGCGCGGCGAATAGCTTTGTTTACGTTGCCCGGACCGCAGTTGTAGGCAGCGATGGCAAGCGACCAGTCGTTGTAGATATTATAGAGTTGTTTGAGGTACTTCACTGCGTTTGCGCTACTTACTCGAGGATCGCAACGCTCGTCAACGAGGGAGTTGATCTCCATACCGAGTCCGGTGGCAGTCTTGGGCATGAACTGCCATAGACCGGTGGCGCCGGCGCGTGATACGGCCACAGGATTTATGGCCGATTCGATTACCGGAAGATACTGCAGCTCGTGAGGTACGCCTGCCCGTTCGATCTCCTCGATGAAGATGTGGCCATAGTAGTTGTGGAGCGCGAGCATATTCGACACAAGTTTGCGGCGCTTGCCCAGATACATGTCTATATATTTGCCTACAAGAGGATTGAATGGCATCTCGATGCCGGAGGGTAGTCGGCTCAGGAGTTTCTCGTATTCCTCATACGTACCGGTCTGGGGCACGGTGTCGGTGCCCGAGTTCTCAGTGAAATTTTTCAGATAGAAATTTTCCTCCAGGATTCGTGTCTGAGTTTCGAAGCTCTCGGGGGGGATGATGTTGTCGTCGGAAATCGAGTGCTTGATGTCGAGGATGTTGGGCAATGCCGAGGCGGAGAGAGCCATCGCAGCGCCGGAAAGCGTTATTAGAAATCGTTGGAGGTGGTTCATTGCTTCTGAGAGGCGAAAGGTTTAAAAATTAAAAGCCCAATAGACTCCGATCGAGGGCCGTGAGGAGATATTGTCGCGCAGGAGAGTCGGAGCTATGCGCATCGTAAGGTCGGGAGAGATATCGAAGTTGGTGAGCGAAGCGTCGACGTATGCATCGACGATGGCCAGCAGATATACACCCACCATACCGATGATGCAGAGATCGCGGTTGCGGCGGAAATAATCTTTGCGTCGTTTAAGCGTCTGTTCGAGCCATGTGCGGTTGAGCATCGACTCGTCGGTGGTAGGTGGGAAGAAGTCCATATATGATTTGGTGGACGGGTCGTTGTCCATCAGGTCGTAATATGCGCGTGTGTAGTCGGCGAGCATCGTATTGTTCCACGATGCACCGTAGCCCAGACCCATAAAGCCGCCTATCACTATGGGCAGCTTCCAGAAGCGACGGTTGTAGATCTGACCGAGTCCGGGGCATAGGGCGGCGAGCCAGACTGCGCGAGTGGGATCGGGCACGAATACCTTGCGCGACTGATCAGGAAGAGAGTCTGTGACCGTGCCGGAATAGAAGAGATCAAGGTCAGGGCTGTCTTCGATCGGTATGGTATCCACCGGGGTGAGTTCGGCATTGCCCGCTGCATTGATGGAGATCTCGTCTTCCACCACAGCCGACGGGCCGACTGCGGGTGCTCCGAGAGGTATTGTATCAGGAAGAGTGGGGATGGAATCAGGGCGTGTAACTGTGCGCCGCTCGGGGCGGACAGGACGCCGTACCTGAGTGGTTGAAAAAATGTTAAATGGTGTCAACAGTATCAAAATTATGATACTGCCCACTATCGCAGACCTTCCGAGCCGATGTATGGAGCAATTTCGCACTGTGTGATACGATCGGGATTAAATGATTGGTATTCACGCTTGTTGGGCGTGAATTGATGACCGGATACGGAGGTTGTGTCAGTGCCCGGCCGGTTTTATTTCTTCAAATATAGTAATTAATCTCTCAAGTTCAGCCTCGTTCTTGAAGCTGAATGTGATTTTTCCCTTTCCCGACTTGCTCATGGAGAAGGTGACAGGGAGGTCGAATCGCTTGGTGAGGTGGTCGCCCATAATATCGAAGTCGGCTTTAGAAGGAGCGGCTTTTGCCGGGGTGTTCACAGCCTCCGTGCCCTCCTGGCGTATCGACTTGGCGAGTTGTTCTACCTTGCGCACCGATAGGTCTTCCTTGAGTATGCGGTTATAGATCTGAAGCTGACGGGTGGGGTCGTCGATGGAGAGGAGTGCGCGGGCATGACCCATATCCACACGCTTGTCGCGCAGGCCGAGCTGCACTTCGGCGGGGAGGCGGAGCAGGCGCAGGAAGTTAGCTATGGTGGCGCGCTTCTTGCCGATGCGTTCGCTCAGACGTTCCTGAGTGAGCGAATACTGATCGATGAGCTTCTTGAACGTGAGCGCGATTTCGATGGCATTGAGATCCTCGCGCTGGATATTCTCGATTAGTGCCATCTCGGTGAGCTCCACTTCACTTACGTTGCGGATGTAGGCGGGCACAGTGGTGAGGCCGGCCATACGTGCGGCGCGGAAGCGGCGTTCGCCGGCTATGATCTGATATGTGCCGTCGGGGGTATGGCGCAGCGAGAGGGGCTGGATGATGCCAAGTTCTCGTATGGATGCGGCAAGTTCGGCCAGAGCTTCCTCGTCGAATGTGCGTCGGGGCTGGTCGGGATTGGCCGTGATCTTGTCGAGGGCTACTTCATTGATGGCTGATGAACCGCGGGCGGGTACGTCGTCCATCGAGATGAGCGAGTCGAGGCCGCGGCCGAGGGCTGTGCGTTTAAGAGCCATATTGTTTGTGGTATTAATTATTTATGACGTTTGTGACGGGCTATTATCTCACGGGCGAGCGCGGTGTGGGATGTGGCGCCGCGGCTTTCGGGATCATAGAGCATGGCGGGAAGACCATGGGAGGGCGCTTCGCTCAGACGGATGTTGCGTGGAATCACCGTGGTGAACACCATATCGCCGAAGTGGCTCTTAAGCTCTTCGTATATCTGATTGGCCAGACGCAGACGGGCGTCGTACATAGTGAGGAGGAAGCCTTCGATTTCAAGTCCCGGGTTAAGCTTCGGTTTGATTATACGGATGGTGTTGATGAGCTTGGTGATGCCTTCGAGCGCGAAGTATTCAGCCTGAACGGGGATTATGACCGAGTCGGCGGCGGTGAGGGCGTTGACGGTGATGAGGCCGAGCGAAGGGGAGCAGTCGATGAGGATGTAGTCGTAGTCTGGAGCGATGGGCGCGAGCAGGCGCGCGAGCACTTTCTCGCGCTGCGGGCGGTTGATGAGTTCGAGTTCGGCACCGGCCAGATCGATGCGCGAGCCGATGAGGTCGACACCCTTCATACAGGTGGGTACCTGAGAGCCGGTCAAAGGATAGTCGTCGACCAGACATTCGTAGATCGACGATGTCATATCTGAAGGCTTGATGCCGTAGCCCGATGTAGCGTTGGCCTGCGGGTCGGCGTCGATTAGAAGCACTTTCTTACCCTCAGAGGCGAGAGAGGCCGCGAGGTTGATGGCGGTGGTAGTCTTGCCTACGCCGCCTTTCTGATTGGCAATTGCTATGATTTTTCCCATATATGCTGATGTATGGTGTGTGGTAGTGTGCGGTTGGTGAGAATTTCGATAGCAAATTTCGCACATTTTACCGACATAGATCAGCAATTGTTGATAACTGAGGGGCGATTGTTAATAACTCGTGGAACAATCGAGCCGGTTTGGTGGATTGTTTCACAGCAGAAGCTGAGCGTCGCCGTAGCTCAGGAATCGGTAACCGGTTTCGAGCGCGTGGCGGTACATTGGGAGCCAGTCCCCTCCGGTGAAGGCCGAAACCAGCAGCAGTAGAGTGGAGCGGGGCTGGTGAAAGTTGGTAACCATACCGTCTACCACTTTGAATTCATAGCCCGGGGCTATGATAATGTGGGTGTTGGCGATCAGCCGCTCCACGCCTTGCTCATCCATATATCCGAGGAGTGCTCGGAATGCTTCGGGAGCCGACAGGCGCGGGTGGTCGGAATCGTAGGGATACCATTGGGGCAGATCATCGGGGCGACGTCCCTGAGCCACCATACACCCGAGATGGTAGAGGCTCTCGAGGGTGCGCACGGTGGTAGTGCCTACGGCTATCACGGATCTTTCCTCCGACGAAAGTTGCTCGATTATAGCTCTGGATACATTGATGAATTCGCCATGCATCGGGTGTTCGCCGATGGTTTCGGACTTGACTGGACGGAAGGTACCCGCTCCGACGTGGAGGGTCACTTCGGCTCGGCGTATGCCGGCACGGTCGAGGCTTTCGAGCAGCGCGGGAGTGAAATGCAGACCGGCAGTGGGAGCGGCCACCGAACCTTCGATGCGGGAGTAGACGGTCTGGTAATCTGTCGTGTCAGATTCTTCGGATGGACGGTTGAGGTAGGGCGGGATGGGTATCTGACCTGCACTTTCGATGATGCGCGAGAAGCTCACCTCCGGATCGGTCCAACGGAATCGCACTACGGATTCGGAGCCGTCGATGCTGACGCGCTCGGCATATAGCGTGAGCGATTGGCCGTCGATCGTAAGGTCGAGGCTCACCTCACCCTCTTTCCACCGCTTGGAATTGCCCACGATGCAGTGCCACGAGCAGCCGTCGGTCGAAGCGAAGTTGCAGGCATAGTCAGCAGGAGTGTGCGGTTCGAGGCAGAATACTTCGATCACGGCGCCGGTTGATTTGCGCATCTTCAGTCGGGCGTTGATCACACGCGTATTGTTATAGATGAGCAGTGCGCCTTCGGGAAGAAGCTCGGGGAGATCAGTGAAGATACGGTCGGAGAGCGATCCGTCGGCGTAGCGCACGAGCAGGCGGCAGCGGTCGCGCTCGCGCAGCGGATGAGCAGCTATTGAAGAGTCGGGGAGAGGGTAATCGTAATCGTCGATGGATATCTGCTGTGGTTGCATATCGGGGCTGTATGTGGTTGATTGGTTGAGGGTCGGTAAATTATTCGTAGCGCCGGCGCAGAGTGTCGATAGCCGGGATATATGATTGGTCCGGACGCACGGGCACGATTGTGGCGTAGCGTCGGCCAAGCCAGTAGTTGTCTGTCTCGGGATTGTCCGGCTCTTCGTCGACGAACGACCCGCTGAGCCAGTAGAACGCATGGCCGTGAGGATCCTCGTATCGGGTGTATTCGTCGGTCCAGTGGCCGCGGCCGCCGCGCACTACTTTGATTCCCTCCGGTGTGCATTGGGCCGGGATGTTGACGTTGAGGCATACATCCTTCGGCAGACCGTTACGCAACACGTCGTCAACCACACGCTTCACCACATCTTCACACTGCGAGAAGTCGGCGTCGATACCGTGGTGTAGCAGGGAGAATCCTACCGATGGGATGCCAAGTTGCGCACCTTCCATCACCGCTCCCATCGTACCGGAATAGATGAGGTTGCAGGCCGAGTTGGAGCCGTGGTTGATACCCGACAGGAGGATGTCGGGACGCCTTGGCATTACGGTGTGGATACCGAGCTTCACACAGTCGACCGGGGTACCGCTCACGGCATACATCCGGGCGCCTTTAAAGTCGGGGAGCGGAGTGATACGCAGCGGACCGTCTACGGTGATCGAGCTCGCCTTACCGGACTGCGGGCTGTCGGGAGCCACTACGATGACGTCGGCATCAGCGACTACAAAACCTATAAGTGCGCGGATTCCGGGAGCCTGGATTCCGTCGTCGTTCACTATCATTATAAGCGGGCGTGAGGTGGTGGTCTGTTGCATAATTGTAGAAAGTAGGGTGCAAATTTATAAAATTATATACATTTTATAGGTTTCGATTGTTTATCTTTGTGAGTGAGATAAACATCCTTATAACCGAAATACAACATTTATTCTTATGCAAATCCAAAGAATTCAGACCCTTATGCTGGTGCTGGCGATTGCCGCACTGATTGTGTTCCTTTATGTGCCCTACGGATATTGGGACATCGAGCTAACGGCCGGCGGTGAGGCTATGCCGCAGATGATTGCTTGCGGCCAACCCGTGATGCTGTGGTTTACGGTGCTTACCTGCGTCGTGATACTCTGCTCGATATTCCTCTACAATAAGATGCCGCTCCAGAAGAGTCTCGTAGCCATCGCAGCAGTGATGGTGGTGGCTCTTGCGTGTGTGGTGGTCTACAATCTTACCCGTCCGGTTGAGATCGCTACCGCAGAGGTGACTTCCATGACTCCCGCATGGGGTATCGGCGGACTGATGCTCGTGGCGGCTCTCGTGGGTCTTGTAGCTGCATACCGCGGTATCTCCCGCGACCAGAAGCTGCTCCGCTCCTACAATTCGCTGCGCTGAACCCATAGACTACGTGGCGCGTCTACTCGCGGTAGTAGACGCGCTTCACGCGGGTGCTCACCGATGTGAGTATCTCGTAGGGGATCGTCTGCAGAGCATCGGCGAGTTCGCTTACCGGTACCTGCTGGCCGAATATCTCCACGCGGTCTCCTACGGTGCAATCCACGTCGGTTACGTCGATCATACAGGCATCCATACATATATTGCCTATCGTCGGACACCGCTTGCCACCTACCAATACTTTCATGGCTCCATTGCCGAGATGGCGGTTGATACCGTCGGCATAGCCCACGGGGATCGTTGCGATACGCGACGGTCGCTTCACCACGCCGCGGCGGTTGTAGCCGATCGTGATGCCCGGCTCCCACTCCTTGATGGCAATGATAGTGGTGGAGAGTGTCGACACCGGACGCAGACCGGCCTGCGATCCGTCGTTCATTGTCGGTATGCCGTATAGGCATATTCCGAGGCGCACAAGATCGTGCTGATGCTCGGGGAAGCGGCTTATGCCTGTGGAGTTGAGTATATGGCGGAGGATATAGTGCGAGAAGCCACTCTGGAGTTGGTCGCAGCAGCGGTCGAAGAGCTCGAACTGCGAGCGTGTGTAGTCATCCATCTCGGGATCGTCAGCTGCGGCAAGATGACTGAATACTGAGGCCGGACGGATCACTTTCTGTCGGCGCAGTATGTCCACGAGTGCGGGGATGTCGCGCTCAAGAAAGCCGAGACGGTGCATACCGGTGTCGAGCTTGATGTGCACCGGGTAGTCGGTGATACCATACTTCTCCCCCTCGCGGATTATCTCGTGGAGGATATCGAAAGTATATATCTCCGGCTCAAGATTGTAGGCAAACATAGTGCGGTAGTTGACCACCTTCGGGTTGAGCACCATAATAGGCATCGTGATGCCTGCCTTGCGCAGATCCACACCCTCGTCGAGCACGGCCACGGCCAGATAGGCTGCCCCCTGCGATTGGAGCGTCTTAGCCAGCTCGTAGGATCCGGCGCCGTACCCCGAGGCCTTGACCATACATACGATACCGGTAGTCGGGCGCACCATCGAACGAAACATATTGAAGTTGTGGACCACGGAGTCGAGATTGACTTCGAGGATTGTCTCGTGTTGGCGTGCTTCCAGATAGTCGGCTATCATCTCGAAATGAAATTCGGGCGCGCCCTTTATGAGTATAAGTTCCGAATCGAAATCGTCGGTCGACACGGAGGAGAGGAACGTGGCGGTATCGGGGTAGAATGTAGCTTCCGGCGGAAAATATTTGGCACGCGCCGATATCTCCGGACCGATGCCGATGATGCGCGACAGACGGCGTTGACGCAGCAGCTGGGCTACATCGTGGTAGAGATGCTCCGGCGATAGAGTCTCGTGCATCACGTCCGAAAGGATAATGGTAGGCGTGCGCATGGCGGTGCGTCGGCGCGCCATGAAGTCGAGTGCCGGCGGAAGCGAGTGGAGGTCGGATGTGTAGGAGTCGTAGATGAGCATACAGTCGTTCACACCCTCTATCACATTGAGTCGGGTGCCCACGGCGCTCAGTGTGGCCATACGCTCGGCTATCACGTCGGCCGGAGTGCCGAGATAGAGCATCAGCGCCAGACAGTTCACAGCGTTCTGGATATCCGCACGCGACAGAAACGGTATGGTCGTGCTGCCGTCACTACCGAGATAGCGGTAGTCTATAGTAGTGGTGGAGCCTACCGAGCGGAGTGCGCGTATATAAAGCGGTGCGCCTGTATCGGCCATCGACCAGCCAAGTGCCGCTCCACGCAGGGTAGTGCTCTCTATGCATTCAGCTACCACGGGATCATCGGCGCAGTATATCACACAGCGGCAATCCTTCATCAGAAGCAGTTTCTCCGAGCATTTGTGAGTCATAGAGCGGAAGCCTTCGCTATGTTCTGCGTTGATATTTGTGATTATACCAATATCAGGCAGAATCATCGACTGAAGGCGCTCCATCTCGCCCGTACGCGATATGCCGGCCTCTACGATCGCGGTTTCCGTCTCGGGCGATATTTCCCAAAGCGACAGAGCCACACCTATCTGCGAATTGAAACTGCGCGGACTGCGCACCACCTTCGAGTCGGGTTCGAGCAGATGATACAGCCACTCCTTCACCGTGGTCTTGCCGCGGCTGCCCGTAATGGCTATCGTGAGGCCGTGGAAATTTTTGCGGTGTTCGCGGGCTATGGTCTGCAGGGCATTCTTCACGTCAGGCACCACGAAGAAGTCGGCATCGCGGATAGCGCTCATCTCGTCGGGGATGCGGCTTACGCAGAATGCTCTCACCCCTTTGTGGTAGAGGTCGGCCACATAGTTGTGGCCGTCGTTGGTTGAGGTAGTGAGTGCGAAAAAGAGAGATTCGTCGGCGTCGGTAAGCGATCGGCTGTCGGTGAGCAGGGTCGTGATACGTCGCGAAGGCGACATAGGTATTACCGGCTGTCGCAGGATTTGGGCGAGTTGTGCCAGAGTGTATGAAGTCATGACGAAAAATTGTGATTCCGGAGCAGTCGCCGCAGGGCGCTCTCCACAGTTGGGTATTTCAATATTATTTCGTCGGCCAGCTTCAGGGTGTTTGCTCGGAAACGGTCGAATTCTTCTTGATTTGCGGTGAGTCGGCGGTGCGCGAGGCGTCTTACGAGCTTCGCACAGTCGCGGGCCGTAGTCTTGGTAGTCTCGCTGAAGAAGCAGTCGGCGAATCGTTCATAGACGAGATCGGCGGCTACCGGAGAGGGGTGAGCCATATCTGCGGCATAGAAGCGGTAATCGCGGAGCTCGTCGCACACCACTTCGTAAGCAGGGAAATAGTGCGCTTCAGCTATACCGGCAGCAGCGAGATGGAGAGTGGATTTGGATAGGGTATTGGTGTGCGCTCCGTCGGAGAGATGTCGGATGGGGCTTACGGTCAGCCACACCTGAGCCGAGTGATTGACGGCGCGGATGGCATCCACGCAGCCTTGAAGTGCCTCGGTGGCTTCGTCCACCGAGAGCATCCGGCGGTCGAATAGTTGCTGCGGCATCTTGTGGCAGTTAGCCACTACCGAGCCGTCGGCGCGCAATCGGTACACCATCGCCGTGCCGAGGGTGAGAAAGATATGGGAAGCGCGTCGAAGCGCCTGAGTACCTTCTGCCAGCGCGCAGTTGATGGCGCGCAGAGTATCGTCTGCGGTCGTGCGCGACAAGCTCGAATGGCAGAGGAAACTGTGATAGAGACCCCCATATTGCGTGAGGTCAGTTTCAGTAAAGGAGTCACTCGAGGCCATCGCTTCGAGGCAACGCCGTATGCTCACGGGGTTATAGAGCGTGCCGAGAGGATTGGCCGTGACGTCGAAGAGCTGTGACTGCATACGCTCCGCCATCGAATCGCTGAAGCAGGAACCTAAAAGCATCACCGGGGTATCGTGGCCGATAGCGATGGATGCTTTCTCGATTTCGACGGGCGTGAACAATTGCATAGGCTATCAGTCTACGGCTATTACATTGAATTCAGTCCTACGGTTGATCTGGTCAGCCGCCTCGCGGTCCGCTTCTTCGGGCAGCGCGAGGATAAACTCTTCGGTCAGCTCGTCGCCCTCCTTAAACTGCGGATAGAGGCGTGCCACACGCTTCGTCACTACCTTTGGCTTCGACTTGCCGTAGCCCTGATACTGTAGTCGCTCGGGCGAGATACCCGCATCGATGAGATAGTCCACTACAGCCTTGGCGCGGCGGTGCGACAGATCGAGATTATACTCTTCGCCACCGATGCGGTCGGTGTGCGATGTCATCTGTATCGATATATTGGGGTTGTCGTTGAGCAACTCCACGAGCTCGTCGAGAGCCTCAGTCGACTCGGGGCGAAGCGTGGCGCAGTCGAAGTCGTAGAAGATATTCTCCACGATATTTGGCTTGGAGAGCGATGCCAGCATGAAGTCAAGGCCGTATTCGGCATCCACTTCGGCTGTGTCGGTGGCAAATTCGTGTTTGGCGTTGAGGAAGCCCTTGGCACCCGCCATCATTGCGTAGCTCACGCCACGCGACAGGGGGAAAGAGAATGAGCCGTCGTTGCGCGTCACAGTGCGCTGGTTCGAGCCATCATTACCTACGATGCGTACCACAGCTGAGGCGATCGGCTCTTCGTCAAGGTCAGTCACATAGCCGTTGAGCACGATCTTAAGGTCGGGCAACTCGAAGGAGAATAGGTGGTCGTAGCCGCGCGCGTCGTCGCGGTTGGAGCTGAAATAGCCCGCCGGGATTGACGACGAGGGATCGAACGTGATGCCGAAGTCATCGCAGGGGGAGTTGACCGGCGAGCCCATGTTGGTCACATCCCAGTGTCCGTCAGGGCGGAGGGTGGCGCGGAATATATCGAGGCCGCCCATACCGGGATGTCCGTCCGAAGCGAAATACATCACGCTGTCCGATTTAATGTAGGGAAACATCTCATCGCCCGGAGTATTGATCTCCTCCCCCAGATTCTCCAGTGAGCCGGCACGCTCGTTGAGGTTGATGCGCCACAGATCGTAGCCCCCGGTACCGGGCATATTCGACGAAAAGTAGAGATAGGTGCCGTCGGGGGATACGGCAGGATGGCCGAACGATGATACCGTATCGGCCGTGATATCGAATTTCACCGGCTTGCTCCATTGGGCGTCGGAGCGTGACGAAGTGAATATCTCCACACCCGTATTGCCCGAGTTGGAGCGGCGGGCTATGGTTACGTACATCGTGTTGCCGTCGGGTGAGAAGGCTACTATGCCCTCGTCGAGTTCGGTATTGAGTTCGCCCTCCACAGCCTCAGGGCGCTGCCAGCGTCCTTGCTCATCCTTGCGCGCCATCCACACATCGGAGCGCTTCATACCGGTGATCTCGCTGCGCGCCGTGCCGGTCACCTTTTCGTTGGTCGTAGTGAAGTAAAGTATGTCGGATCCGCTGAACTGCGGAGCGAAGTCCGACCGGCGGGAATTGAACAACTTGGCATTTTTCACCACGTAGCGTGTCGGGTGCGCTTTGAGCTGCTGGGCGAGCACCGCACCGTCAAGACCCACTTGTGCCTCCTCCGAGCCGGGCACCTGCATCAAGTACTCCTCGTAGGCGCGGGCGGCCGGCACATACTTGCCGTCGGCATGGAGCATCTGAGCCAGTCGCAGTTGTGCTATCGGCTCCGGGTAACCATAGCGGATCGCATTCTGGTAGGCAGCCGCCGAGCGTGAATACTGATTGAGCATACGGTGAGCCTCGCCCAGACGGTAAGCCACCTCGCCGCGCTGAGTGCGCTCTTGCGGTTTGGTGAGCTTATTGTAGATCTTGCGGTAAGTCTGGGCGGCATCGTAGTATTCGCCGCGGCTCATCTGGGCATCCGCCACGACGAGCTTGGGCCCGCGGCAGCTGGTACCGGCCAGAAGGGCAAGGAGAAGCGTAGCTGTCAGTATTATATGTTTCATGTATATATTAACGGAAATATTCGCGTTATTATTTTCACTACTATCCAAAAAAAGGCAAGAGGCCGGAGATATACCGGGCCACTTGCCGTGTGAGGTAACGATGATACCCGGCTATTAGCCCGGTATGATAGCTTCGCTGGGACATACTTCAGCACACGAACCGCACTCGATGCAAGTGTCGGGATCGATGTGGTAGATTTCGCCTTCGGAGATTGCTTCTACGGGGCATACGGGCTGGCAGGTGCCGCAAGCAACGCATTTGTCGGTAATTACGTAAGCCATAGTTTTGGAATAAAATGGATTAATGTTTTGATTATAGTCGGAATACTATTTTTTTGTATAGCCCCGGCACTGGAGCCGTTGCTAATACGACACAAATGTAAATAGTATTTTTTGCTTTCACAAGCATTCCGCCGATTTTTTCACCTCCACCCGTGTCGTTTAAGTCCATTAGAATCATTGAAAACTAACATCACATCCCTCACTCCATCAGTCATATACCATCCAAAACGCACCCGAAATTTACTTTGCCCTTCGACACAAACAGTAAAAATATGTGTTCCCCCACCCCAAACCACCCTTAACTTTGCATCCACAAACCAAAAATCCAACCGACGTATAGCGTTAGCCCGGATCGGAGCCTACAGCGCCGTAGGCGCCTGCCTCCGCCACCCTCAAAATCAAGCGGCGCATTGCGTCAGCCAGGATCGGAGCCTACAGCGCGTAGCGCCTGGCTCCGTCCCCCTCAAAATCCTAAAAATCAATCGTGCATCGTGCATTGTGCATCGTGCATCCAATAATACTATGCCACACACTTACCATTTCCGCCAATTCCTCGGCGAGCCCCTGCCACCCGAACTCCGACGCCTCTTCTCCAACCTCGAGCTGTGGCG
>JAIDTT010000010.1 GCA_029060545.1 Paramuribaculum sp.
AGCAGGCGATCCCGCCGCACGCTTCAATTATCTTTTCGGCGACATCGATTACACGACCCCCGAGCCCGCCTTCGTCAAGAGCCGCCCCATCACCGACGGCCCCACCCTATCCGTGCTCACCAAGCTCGATAGCGTGCGCCACTTCGCATTTCTCCACGACAGCCGCCGCTACCACGACAAGAAAGACATGCTCGTGTTCCGCAACGTAGTGCGCAACCAGCCATGGCGCACCCGCTTCCTGGAGTTGTACTACAATCACCCGCTCGTCGACGCCGGTCAGGTCAACAACGACTACATCGTCGACCCCGCCTACGTAAAGCCCTTCATCTCCATCGAGGGGCAGCTCGAATATAAATTCATCTGCTGCATCGAGGGCCACGACGTAGCCACCAACCTCAAGTGGGTGATGAGTTCCAACTCCATAGCCGTCATGCCGCGTCCGCGCATCGAGTCGTGGTTTATGGAAGGCACCCTCATACCCGACTTCCACTATATCGAAGTGAAGGCCGACTACTCCGACGTGGAGGAGAAACTGCAATACTATATCGACCATCCCGAAGAGGCCGAAGCCATCATCCGCCATGCCCACGAATACTGCCACCAGTTCCGTTCACGCCGACGCGAACTGCTCATAGGCCGTATGGTCGCTCAAAGCTACTTCCGGCTCACCAATCATTGATAGCCATGTCGAAGAGCCGTCCCTTCCTTAAAAAGCATCTGCGTCGGTTGCGCTACGCGTTGGCCTGCCTACGACACAGACCTATGCCTGCGGCCGACTGGGAAGGGCCTGTCGACATTGTGATCACAGCTATAGAAAAAGACATCGACGTATTGCCGCGATGCGTAGAGGGCGTGCGTCGTTGCGTACCCCACACCATAGCCGCCTTATATCTCGTGGCACCCGACACGGAAGTGATGCGTAGCATCGCCCTCGAGCTTGGCATGGAGTTCGTCGACGAGCGAGCGGTGCTCGGCTTCGGGCCAAAAGATCTCCACATCATCACCGCTGACGGACAGGACCGCTCGGGATGGATGTACCAGCAGCTGCTCAAACTTGCCGGCACCATCGGCTCTTCGCCCCACTTTCTAGTCATCGACGCCGACCACATCCTGCTCCGGCCACACACCTTCGTAGACCAGCAGGGGCGCACCGTGATGTACCGCAGCAGCGAATACCATCGCCCCTATTATGGCGCCATGCAGCGACTTCTCGGCATAGCCCGTGAGGAGCCGCTTTCGTATGTGGCCCACAAGATGATGTTTGATCGCCGACGGCTCGCGCAGATGCGCGCCGATATCGAGAGCCGCAGCGGTAAGAAATGGTATCAGGCCATCATAGATCAGCTCGACCTCGCCGGTCCCTCTCCATTCTCCGAATACGAGACATACGGCCACTATCTCCGTGCCGACGAGAAGATATCACTCCCCTGGCGGCAGAAGACGCTCCGCAAAGCCGCATCCGTGCCCGACTATCAGACCCTCGTCGACCGCTACGGCCGAAAGCTGAGCATCACATTTCCCGACTATCTGAAACTACACAAATGAATACCGACTCCCACCTACGACCTCCACATCTGCTTGTGCTGCGCTTCTCCGCGCTCGGCGATGTAGCTATGACGCTCCCTGTGATCTACAGCGTGGCCGAGGCTCATCCGGAGGTACGGATCACCGTAGTGACCCGACCGTTTTTCAGCCGTCTGTTCATCAACGCACCCGCAAATGTCAGCGTCGAAGCAATCGAGCCGCGCGACTATCGCGGTATCACCGGACGCCACCGTCTGCTCCGTAAGCTCAGCCGGCTCAGACCCACAGCGGTGGCCGATCTACACAATGTAGGCCGCACATGGCTTATCGACAGCTGGATGCGCCTCCATGGCGTCAGAGTGGTTAAGGTCGACAAGATGCGCCGGTCGCGTGGAAAGGTTCTCGGCCACAATCTCGTGCAGCCCGACTTTATCCATCGGTATATGAGTGTATTCGATAAGCTGGGATTCAGCGCGCCCCTCACCTTCCGCTCACTATTCGCAGATATTCCGGCGCAGGCTCCCGCTCCCGTAGGCCACCCGGCCGTAGGGGTAGCACCCTTTGCGAGATATGAAAACAAAATGTATCCGCCTGAAATGATGCGCCGTGTAGTACAGTCCCTCGCCGAAAGAGGCGTAAATGTGTACCTCTTCGGTGGGCGCGGCCACGAAGCCAAGGAGATGGAATGGTGGGCGAGAGAAATCGACGGATGCCATTCGGTAGCCGGTCGCTTCGATCTGGCCGGCGAGCTTGCCATGATGTCGAAGATGGAGCTGATGATAAGCATGGACTCCGCAAATCAGCATCTCGCATCGCTCGTCGACACTCCGGTGCTCACCCTCTGGGGCAGCACTACCCCCGCCTGCGGCTTTACCGCCTACCGTCAGCCCGCCAGCCTTCAGATGATGTCGGGCATCGACTGCCAGCCCTGCACCATCGCCGGATCTACGCATTGCCGTCGCGGCGATATGGCCTGTATGCGACGCCTATCGGAGGATATGATCGTAGGCAGGGTTATCGATATTTTGGGTAAGGAGAAGAAAGCCGATGTTTGAATTTCTCGCATATAGCGCCGCGATATGGATTTGGACGATACTATTTTACCTCCTCGTCCAGAAACCGCTCTTCATGTTGATGAACCGTAAGGGCCGCAGCTGCGCCATCAGCGCGCGCAACTGGCTCGATACATTACGCCACGGCTCACGCTCGGATGCCATCATAGCGAGCTACCTCACCGCACTGCCATTGCTTATATCGGCAGCCGCCACCTGCTGCGGTCTTAATCCCTTTTGGCCGCTCACCGTCTACTTCATCATCGCAGGCCTGGTAACCGGACTTATCTCCGTAGGTGATTCAGTCCTCTACCGCTTCTGGAGCGCCAAGATCGACGCCTCCGTACTCCCCTATCTCCGCACGCCGCGCGAAGCCGTGGCAAGCGTATCAGTCCGGTACGTAGCCGGAGCGTCGTGTCTCGCCATCGCAGTATCGGCAATCTACATAGCCGGTGCCATCACCGCCACAAGAATCTATACCGATTTCGGTATCACGGACATATCAGCATGGTGGGGCTACCCCCTCATCATACTTGCCACTCTGGCCACTGCTGCACTTCTCGCCATAATAATCCGCGGACTCGGCCTCCGGCCCAACAATCCGAGTATGGCGTACTACAGCCCCGAGCCGTTTTTCAATCACTGGGCCCTCAACCCTGTCTACAACTTCATCTATTCACTCGGTACCAAAGACGCCTTCTCCGGTCGCTTTGTATCTATGACCGATGAGGAGTGTGACGCCGAACTCCGCGACGCACTTCCCACCCACGGCTCACCTACCACCCAACTTCTCACCACCGACCGACCCAATATCCTCTTTATCGTGTGGGAGAGCCTGGGCGGGGAATTTACCGGCTGCGTAGGCGATAAGCCCGAAGTGACTCCCAATCTCGACCGGCTCGCATCCAAAGGTGTGCTTCTGAGCCGATGCAGTGCATCTAGCTTCCGCACCGATCGCGGTATAGTAGCCGCCCTGAGCGGACTGCCGGGTCAGCCCACCACATCCATCATCCGCTACACCCGCAAGCTGGCCGCACTACCGGCTCTCCCCGCCACTCTCGCCGCTCTGGGCTACGACACCATCGCCCTCCACGGCGGCGAACTTACTTTCATGCATCTGGCCGACTATTTCCTCGCATCGGGACACAAACACCTTATAAGCAAGAAAGACTTCCCCGCCGAAGCCGACCGCTGCAAATGGGGCGTACATGACGGTCCTGTGATGGATCGCGCCTACACAGAGATAGAGCACCTCACACGCGCCGGAAAGCCGTGGTATATGACCCTGCTCACCTTGTCGTCGCACGAGCCCTTCGTGGTACCGACAAAGACGCTACCCGACGAAATCGACAATGCCTATGCATACACCGACCGCAGCCTCGGCCAACTCATCGAAAAGCTGAAAAGCAGCCCGGCGTGGGATAATCTGCTCATAGTAGTGATGGCTGACCACGGCCTCAACCTACCCGACGACAGCCGTCGCCGCGAAGACTACTGCCACATCCCCGTAGTGCTTGCCGGCGGAGCCGTAAAGGCGCCCACGGTAATCGACACACCTACATCGCAGACCGACGTAGCAGCCACAATACTCGGCCAGATGGGCATTGACCACAGCGAGTTTGCCTTCAGTCGCGACGTAACAGCCGATACCTATAGCCGTCCCTTCGGCTTCCATACCTACTCCAATGGATTTCTGCTCACGGACACCCGCGGCGTCACCGACTACGACAACGTGGCCGACCGACCCGTCGACGGTGCCGATGCCTCACGCCAACGTCTCGGCAAGGCATTGCTGCAGCGGCTTTATTCCTATCTCTCAAAGCTATGACACGTAAAGACATTCCCCAATACGCACGCCATTGTTGGCGCTCCACGCCGGTAGCACTTGCCTGCGATCTTGCAATAGTCTACGCCCTCTATTTCGTGTGCCGCATCCTCTTCGTAATGGTCAACTGGCGCATATTTGGCGACAGCATCACCACCTCCGCCGCATGGCACTTCTTCTGCGGGGGCCTTCGCTTCGATACGTCAGCCATATTCTACACCAACGCTCTGTTCATTCTCCTCTTCCTTCTGCCACTCCACTGGAAGGAGCGCCGCTGGTGGTGGCTAACGACCAAGACTGTCTACATCGCGGTCAATGCCCTGTGCCTACTCATCAATCTGGCCGACACCGTATTCTTTGAATTTCGCGGACACCGCTCTACGGCCGCAGTGATCAGAGAATTTTCGGGCGAGGGCAATCTCGCCACCATCGCCGGCGGAGAGATTATCTCCCACTGGTATCTGGTGATCCTCTTCGCACTGATGATATGGGTCATGGTAGCGCTCTACCGCCACCCCGCACCTGTGCGCCGCCCTGTGTGGAAATATTATGTGAGCCGTATCGTCACCCTCGGTATCACGGGACTTATCGCCGTGTGCGGCATGCGCGGCAACATCTTCTTCCTCTCCTCCACCCGCCCTATCTCCACCAATTTCGCATTCAACTATATCAACCACCCCAAAGAGGCGGGCATCGTGCTCAATACACCCTTCACCCTCATCCGCACCCTCGGGGAGACCACAATCCCCACCCCACAATATTTCACGGAGGAGGAGCTGGCCACCATCTACAGCCCGATGCATCAACCCGTGGCGGACGCGCCCGGACGAGGAAAGAATATCGTGATACTCATAGTGGAGAGTTTCGCGCAGGAATTTATCGGCGGCCTCAACCGCGACCTCGACGATGGCACCTACGAGGGCTACACCACATACACCGACGCCATGCTCGACTCCTGCATGTACTTCACCGACATGATAGCCAATACCGGCTTCAGTATCGACGCGCCTCCTGCCGTGCTGGCTTCGATACCCCGAGTCAACCGCCCGTTTGTGGTTAGCCCTCACGCCACCAATCACATCAACTCACTCGCCTCCGAGCTCGACGCCTTGGGCTACCGTACGCTCTTCTTCCACGGCGCTGACAACGAAAGTCTCGGCATCCACGCCTTCACCCGACAGGCTGGTGTGAAGGAATACTTCGGTAAAACGGAATTTCTGGCCGACGGACGCTTCGGCGGAATGGAGCAGTACGACGGCACCTGGGGCATCTGGGACGAGCCCTTCCTGCAATTCTTCTGCACAAAGCTCAGCGAGACACCGCAGCCGTTTATGGCGGCAATCTTCACCGTCAGCTCACACCATCCCTTCAAGGTACCCGAACAGTATGCCGACCGCTTCGTCGACAAAGGCCTACACGCCCTACACAAGTGCATATCCTACACCGACTACGCCATCCACCGCTTCTTCGAGGAAGCAAGCCGCCAGCCGTGGTACGATAATACGATATTCGTGATCACAGCCGACCACGCATCGAGTAAGACCACACACGACGAATACAAGACCGACCTTGGCGGATTCCGGGTGCCTATCCTCTTCTTCGACCCGTCGGGTCAGCTTCCACGCGGCCGGCAGGATGGTCCGGCACAGCAGATCGACATTATGCCCACTCTGCTCGGATATGTAGGTGCCAGCCGTCCCTATATCGCCTTCGGTCAGGATCTGCTCTCCACCGAGCCGGCCGACCGCGCCGCATTCAACTGGGATCACGTGCCGCAATACATCAAGGGGGATTACCTCCTCCAGTTCAATGCCTCAACCTCCACGGCCTCCGCTCTCTACAACTTCCGCACTGATCCGCTGCTCAAACAGAACCTCCTGCAGCAGGAGCCCGAGCGGGCAGCCGAGATGGAGCGCGGCATCAAGGCAATGCTCCAAAGCTATCTCACACTGATGAACAACGATAACGCAACGTGCCGATGACCACAACCCTCTTTCAGCGCATCAAGCGACGCATTCACGCCGAGGTCCACTACCTCTTCTTCCGCGACTACATGAGCCGACGGACTATACGACGCCACATGCTCAAGCGGTATTCCGACGATGCACCGGTCACCACCGCCACCGAGCCTACCGTGGTGTTTATGGCCGACGGCTACCGCCACCACGGCGGACTGGCCGACCGGCTGCGCGGCATCGTGGCCACTTATCAGTATTGCCGGGAGCACTCTCTGGCTTTCCGCATCAACTTCACCTCACCATTCGATCTTGAGCGATATCTCGAACCGGCATCATACGACTGGCGCCTGCGACCGGGCGAACTGACATTCAACCGTGCCCAGTGCCTCCCCGTCTACCTTATGACGACCTGCGACTTCTACCCCGAACGCGAACTGCACTATCAGCGCCGCCGACTCGGCAAAGCCCTGTCAACGCCTTTCATGCAGGCTCACGTCAACACGGTATTCTACTGCGCCGACGGCGAATTCTCAACGCTCTTCAATGAGCTGTTTCGACCCTCTGACGCGGTACGCCGTCAACTTGACACGCTGCGCGAGGGTATCGCCGGCCAGTACATCACCATATCGACACGCTTCCTCGAACTGCTCGGCGACTTCACCGAGCCGAAGCAGGAGCGTCTACCTCTCCCCGCCGATGCCCGGCAGGCGCTGATGGACCGCTGCGTGGCCGAAATAGAGGCCATCCACAGCGCCAATCCCCTTCCTGTAGTGCTTACGTCGGATAGTGTCAGTTTCCTCGAATATGCAGCTTCGCGCCTCCCTTATTGCCGCTTTCTGCCCGGTGAGGTAGCTCACATCGACGGAACGGCAGGACATCAGGGTGATGCCGACCTGAAAACATTTGTTGACTTCTATGCCGTGAAGGAAGCCTCCCGCTCCTATCTGATCGTGGGGCCGCAGATGTATAACAGTAATTTCTCACGGCGGGCCGCACAGGCCGGCGGCCACGACTTCGACGTAATAAGATTCGACTGATTATGCAGATATTGCAGATATTTCCCGGCAAGGTGTGGGGCGGAGCCGAGCAGTATGTGCTCGATCTGGGGCGCGCCCTCGCCGCCGACGGCCACAGCGTAAGTTATCTGTGCCGCGACGCCAAAGCTGTCACCTCACGTCTCGATGGTGTAGTGGATTACTCCATATATTCCGACAAAACGCTGCGCGATGCCCTGCGCGATGCCGACGTAGTGCATATCCACGATGCCCGCTTCCTTGCGCCTGTGATGCGCGCCAAGCGGCGTACCGGCTCCGATGCCCGCGTAGTGCTCACACGCCATATCGCGCGCCCGTCAAGGACATGGATTCTGCAGCGGCGCCACTACCGCCGACTCCACCGCATGATCTTCGTATCCCAACTTGCATATCGGCTCTGGAGCGGCGCCAATACGTGGATGCCGCGTGAGAAGATGACTGTGATACACAACAGTATCGCCGATCATCCGCAATCCGCAGCCACGCTTGATTTGCGCGCCGAAGCAGGTATTGCGCCCGATGTGCCGATAATTATGTTTACCGGCCGCATACGCCGTTCGAAGGGGGTGGGTGTGCTTGTGGAAGCGCTCGGACAATTGCGCAATCTGCCCTGGCATCTCGTACTCGTAGGTACCTGCAAGCCGCCGGAATACCGGGAGAAACTGCTCCGTCAGGCCGAGCGCCACGGCATTGCCGACCGCATTACCTTCACCGGCTTCACCGCCGATGTGTACGGTCTCATCGCGCAGAGCGACATCGGTGTGGCACCATCGATAGTGCGCGAGGCATGCCCTCTCTCCCCGATGGAATTCATGAAGATGGGTAAGTGCGTGATCACTACCGACAATGGGGCGCAGCCTGAATATGTGCAGGGGCTTATGGTGCCACCGGCCGACGAGCAGCCGCTGGCCGATGCCCTCTACCGCGCAATCACCGATACCGAATTCAGGCGAGAGGCAGGCGAGGATGCCGCCGAATATTTCGCCACCCACATGGCCTACCCGACTTTTGTAGGCAAGATACTTAAAGCCTACTCCTGAAGCAGATCGGGGCGCAGGCGGCGGGTGCGTTCGAGCGCCTGATCGTAGCGCCACTGATCGATCCTGGCCTGATGTCCCGACAGCAGAATGTCGGGCACACGCCATCCTTTGTATTCAGCGGGGCGCGAGTAGACCGGCGGAGCCAGCAGATTGTCCTGAAACGAGTCGGACAGAGCGCTCTGCTCATCGCCAATCGCACCGGGTATCAGCCGCACGATAGCATCAGTAATGGCCAATGCGGGGAGTTCGCCGCCGGTAAGCACATAGTCGCCTACGGAGATTTCCTTAGTGATAAGATGCTCGCGTATGCGGTAGTCGATGCCCTTGTAGTGGCCGCAGAGGATTATAAGATTCTCGGCCAGAGAGAGCGAATTGGCCATCGGCTGGTCGAACTTCTCGCCGTCGGGCGATGTGAAGATCACCTCATCGTAATCGCGCTCGGCCTTAAGTGCCGATATAGCACGGTCGATAGGCTCGATCTGCATCACCATACCGGCTTCACCGCCGAACGGATAGTCGTCGACCTTTCGGTGCTTGTTGGTGGTGTAGTCGCGCAGATTATGGACGTTGATTTCCACCAGCCCCTTGTCCTGAGCGCGGCGGAGTATGGAGCAGCTCAGCGGAGAGGTGAGCATCTCTGGAAGTACTGTGATGATATCTATTCTCATTGCTTATAATTTTCGAGTGATTTGGTAAGGCTCTCCACTACCATGGCACGCAGCTCACGCGGAGCGAGCACGGTCACCGACGGGCCGTAGCTGAGCAACTCGCCCACGAAGTCGGGTGTGAGACGCAGGCTATAGGTGAATATCGAGTAGTCGTCGTGGATCATCTCCGACTGGCTATGATGGAGTGGTAGGGCACGGAAGTATTTGGCCATACGGGTGTCAGTGCGGATCGTCACTTTCTTCGCCTCCGAATGAGTGAAGATGACCCCGAAGGAGTCGCGGAAGTAGGCTTCGGCATCGAAATCTACGGGGATTTCAAATGTGGCGTCGGCTACCTTCACCTCGGTCATACGATCGAGCGCGTAGGTCTTGATGGCATCCTCGCGCACGTTGCGGCCGGTCACATACCATCGCTGACGGTAGATCTTGAGGAAGTACGGTTCGAGAGTGACGGGCTTCGGTTTGCCTGTACGCGAATACGGGGAGTAGCCGAAGTGCAAGGTGCGGTTCTGCTTCATAGCCGATATCACGGGGGAGAGATAAATACGCGCCGACGGCACATCTTCCAGAAACACACGGTCGGAGATGGCGGAGGCATCGGAGAGCACCGAGCTCATCGAAGCCGTGTTGAGCATCCAGTCGGTAAAGCGCCGATCGTGAGCATTGCCCATCTCCGAGAGTGAGTATTCGTAGGTGGATGGATTGCAATCGATGCTGAGATTGAATATCTCGGCAATGTCATTGCGGTAGGAGTAGAACGTGCGGCGAGGCAGGTCCTCACCTCCCGAGAATGGCGACAGGCGCCATAGCTCGTTGAGTTTCTCGCGGGTGAGAGTGCCGTGGCGACGGAATGTCTCTATAAACCAGATGTAGCGGTTAAACGTATTCTTCGACATTGCGGGAGGATATTAGGAGTGTTGACAGATGGAGCCCCAGCGCAGTAACGGCGGCATTGATCAGCAGCAGTTCGAAGCCGGTCTCATAGGCGAACGCCGCACGCAGCAGGTGTGTGATACCCCACGAGATCAGCGGTGAGGCCATGCATATCCATGGCACCATGGAGTCGGCTACCTGACGTCGGGAGCACAAGCCGTAGGCAAACAATCCGAGTATCGGACCATAGGTATAGGATGCAAGAGTATATACGGCCGAGATGGCATCGTCGGTAGACAGATAATAGAAGCCTATGATGATCAGCCCCATCAGAGCCGACATGGCTATATGAACGCGACGGCGTAGGCGCCCGGTGCGGGCGTGATCGGTCTCATCGGCGCCGAGTATGTCGATGGTGAATGATGTGGTGAGCGAGGTCAGCGCCGATCCGGCTGCCGAATAGGCTGCTGAGATCAGACCGATGATGAAAAGTATGCCCACTATCACCGGCATCGACGGATGGGTGGCCACGAGGCCGAACAGCTCGTCGGACTTGGCCGGATGCTCTATGCCCATACGCTCGGTGAAGATAAGGAGCATAGTGCCGAGCAACAGGAAGAGCGCTATGACGAAGAATTGCATCACTCCGCTGAGGATCATATTCTTGCGCGAAGCTACCGAGTCGCGGCAGGCGAGATGGCGCTGCATCATATCCTGATCGAGCCCGTTGGTGGCTATGGCCATAAAGATGCCGGCAATGAATTGCTTCCAGAAATACTGACCCGAGAGCGGATCGTCGAAATGCCATATCCGAGCGGATGTATGGGAGGCGATGGCCGAAGGGATGTCGCCGACACCTATGCCGATATCGGAAGCTATATAGCAGATACACAGTACGACCGACACTACCAGACAGAGGCTCTTGAGTACGTCGGTCCAGATTATTGACTTCACGCCACCTTTGGCTGTATAGAGCCAGATGGCCATGATGGTGAGTGCGACATTGATCTCAAACGGTATGCCGAGAGGAGAGAATACGAGCAGCTGCAACACTGCGCACACCACGAAGAAGCGTACGGAGGCGCCCAGTATCTTCGACACGAAGAATATCCACGCGCCCGACCGATAGGTACGCCTGCCGAATCGACCGTCGAGATAGGAGTAGATCGATATCACCTTGCGGCTATAGAAAATCGGCACAAGGACTAAGGCAATCACAGCATAGCCCACGATGAAGCCGAGCACCATCTGCAAATATGCGTAGCCCTTGGCAGCCACCATTCCGGGCACAGAGATAAATGTGACGCCCGATATAGCCGCACCTACCGTAGCGATAGCCACAAGAGGCCAGGGGGTACGGCGGCCCCCGGTGAAGAATGTGGAGTCGGTAGCGCCGCGCGAGGCGATGGCCGACAGGCCTATTAACAGACCGAAATAGGCCACAATCGTAAGAATTACTGCAAGCGGACTCATAGCGGATAAAGTAAGTAGGGTTGACGACGCGTCTTAAACTGCTCCACGTCCCCGACCCATGTAGCCTTGATCTCACCGGCACTGCGGCCGGTCTCGATCATCCGGCGTACGTTGCGGTTGCCGATGAGCTTGTCGAAGAATGTGGTGAAGAATTCCTTACGGTGCTTCCTCATACCATCATTATTGTAGGCCGATATCAGATACGTGAGGTCTACGCCTCGGCTTATCACCTCCTCCGGATCCATCGTGGAGAGGTCGAAGCCATAGCATTTCCGGTCGGCCAATACGGGCTTAGCACCGTTGGCGCCGGTGCGGGGTATGAAATAGAATCCTACACCTGATATGTCGGGATGGCCGTAAACGGTAAACGGATTATCCGTGCCGCGACCGAGGCTCATGATCGTGCCCTCAAAGAGGCAGGTGGAAGGATAGAGGTATATAGCCTCCATAGTGCGAAGGTTGGGCGACGGATTTATGGGAAGCCTGTAGCGAGTGGAGTGGGTGTAGTTGAGGCATGGAATCACCGTGAGCGACAATCGGCTATCGGTGGTCTGACCATCGAGCCACTGTTCGCCCCAGGCCATCCGCGCAAGTTCGCCGAGCGTGAGTCCGTGGACCACGGGGATGGGCAGTCGCCCTACACCGGAGCGCAACGCCATATCGAGTATGGGGCCGTCGACAGTCATCCCCAGAGGATTGGGCCGATCAAACACGATATACTCCAAGCCATTGGCCGAAGCATATTCCATAGTCTCTATCATACTGATATAATAGGTGTAGAAACGCAGGCCCACATCCTGGATATCGCAGATGATCACATCTATATCCTTCGGCATCTCGGCCAGTCGCTTTGCGCCCTTCGTTTTGCCGTAGAGCGAAAAGATGGGGATACCGGTAGCTGAATCCACATCATTAGCTACCGTCTGCCCCTCTGCGGCTGTGCCTCTAAACCCATGCTCGGGCGAGAGGATGAGACGCACATCCACGCCATCGCGCAGCAGATAATCGAGTGTATGCATTCTGCTTCCGTCCGGAAGGTCCACGACGCCGGTATGATTGGAGAATAGCGCCACCCTTTTGCCCTGAAGGAGCGGCAGGTAAGCATACGGCCGAGCTGCGCCTACCACCACATCGGCGGCATACGCGCCAAGGGTGGCGAGCATCAGGAATATCAATAGCGTGAGATTTCGCATAGTGTATGCAAAGATACGCGCTGCGGGGCAAAATCACGGCAACCCACAGTTAAAAAATACTTAACGTGGGGATTCTTGTTCCGGAGGGGGCGGTGGGAACCAGAGGAAATTTATGGTAAAAATGTCATTGTACGCTTTTCGTGCGAAGATTCCCGCCAATGCACGATGCACAATTCACGATGCACGATTGATTGACAGGGGTTGAGGGGCGGAGCACGATACCG
>JAIDTT010000100.1 GCA_029060545.1 Paramuribaculum sp.
TATATACAAGGCGCCAACAAAACATTTCTAAATCAAAAAATATGCGACCAATCAGATTATCACATACACTCATCGCCTGTATCCTCGCTTCTCTGTTAGCAAGTGCACAGAGCCATTCCACCCTGCAGTTCAGAATCATCGACGATGCCGACGAGCCCGTGGCGTATGCCGTGGTAGTCGCTGTAAACGAGCTGGATTCTATAACTTCCGCCCCCGCCTTCTCCTCCGAGACAGGCGAGGTAAGCCTCGCGCTCGATGATGCCGCTGCCTACACCGCACTCAAAGTGCAGTGCATGGGCTACGTCACCGCCACCATACCACTGCCGTTGGCGTCCGCCACCATCGTATTGGCCAAAGACCCCAATATGCTCGGCGAAGTAGTGGTCAAAGCCGGACCCGCCCTTCAGCAGAAAAACGGCAAATTCATCTTCAACCCCTCGGAACTATACAGTCGCTCAACCGACGCCTACACCGTACTGCGCTACACACCTTTGCTTACGGTAGGTGATTCTCAGATCTCAATACTTGGAAAAGGCAACTCAAAGATCTACATCAATGGCCGCGACCCTCTGATGGATTCTCAGGGAGTGATGACGATGCTCAAATCGTTACCACCGGAGCGTATAAAGAAAATCGAGATTATCACCTCTCCCGGAGCTTCCCAAGCAGCCTCGATGACGGGTGGTATCATAAACGTAGTGCTTGACAATCCCGCTGAGGGCTATTTCGGATCTCTCACCGGCAATATCAGATACTTATACGAAAGAGTCTCAACCAGTCTGGCATCTTACAATGCTTATACTATCGGTAAATTACGCTCATCCGCAATGTTCTCGTATAGCAACTCAAATGCATTTGCCGATCAAACATCTTTCTACGACTACACCGTGCTGAATAAAACCGTCACAAATTACACACGAGGTAAGAGCCATGGCAACAATCTGGGAGCGCGCTTGAATTTTGCTTATGATTTCACCCCTTCTAGCACATTAGGATTGGCATTCACCGTTACCGATGGTAGTACGAGCCGAAACCAGACTGTGGAGAGTAGCGAAGTATTATCAGATGGTACACCTACAAATTCATATACACGCATCCTGACCAAATACCCATGGTCGAAACCCAACTACACAGCGATAGGCTCCTATAACCTGAGGTTTGACAACATCAAAGGAGAACTGAATGTGCAGGCCTCCTTTTCCCATCGCAACAATTACGTGAACACAGATTACATATACGATGGTAATTCGCCTGTCGAACAGAAAACCCATGTACGCAGTAATGGCTTTCACCTCAAGCCAATGTATAAGCAGAAGTTTGGGCCGGTGCATTCTCTCGAAGCCGGCTATGACTTGCTATGTTCTAATATTAACAACGTCTACCAATATCCCGGACAGGACAACCGGTTCAAATACGAGGAGATGATCAACAGCGCATTCGCGAACTGGTCAGCATCGTGGAGCGACGCATTTTATACAAGAGTAGGGATGCGTATGGAAAATACCGATATCGATACGAGACAGACGGTAGGGAATGAAACCTCGTCAAGAAATTACACCGACTTCTTCCCAAGTTTATATGCAAGCATCAATCTGCCTGGAGGTGGAAATCAGAGCCTTTCGTTCAGCCTTAACCGATACATACACAGACCATACTACAGCGACCTGAATCCCTTTGTATATTGGGGCTCTCCGACCACTTACCAAAAAGGCAATACCCAGCTTAAGCCCTCCTACGAGTGGAGTTACAGTATATACTACTCTTTTTTGAAATATTTTGTATTTAATGTGATATATAACACAGCCGACAACTCTGTGAATAATTATGTGTATATGGACGAAAACGGTAATACCGTGACCAGTACCGCTAATTTCGGCAACTCTAAATTCTTCGGCGCCTCGCTATCATTCAGCAAGACTATAGCCAAGATTTGGTATCTTAAGGCGCAGGCTTCGTTGTACCGCTCACTCCAGAAAGCAACTCTTGGTTCCTACGACATAGGATACAAGGATAACAGTTTTACCGCACAGATAGTCAACAGCATCACCTTATCCCAAAAGTATTCCGTGTATCTTGATGCATGGTATAACTTAATTTCACCTACTCAGACCCTGCATGGCAAAAACAAGTACCGGAATAATCTCTCAATTGAAATAAGCAAGCAGTTCAGCAATGGGTTGTCGATAAAATTTCAAGCAGACAACATATTCGGAACTAAATCGATAGAAAACTATACATCGCCCGAGTATTCATACCGCCACTATACCGATAATATTCAGCAGTCGTTTACTCTTAACGTCAGCTACGTATTTGGCAAAAAGCGCATCAAGAGAGCACAGAACATTTACGATAACTCCGTCGACAGCCGCTTCAAAAATTAGATACCATTTGTTCTGTCTGAATAAATACATAAATCATTAGGAGGCACCCGAAAATCCCAAATAGAGTAGGGAAATAAATTAAACAATCATTTGCTTATGGCTACATAAATCCCTCCTCCCCTGAAATTTTTTTTAAAAATATGTGTTAGGCCGGCCAAAACCGGCCTTAACTTTGTCCCCACAAACCGCCACGACATCCCTCCGACCCGTCCGAAATGTCCGAACCGTCCGATGGATACCACTGCGTCAGCCCGGATCGGAGGCTACAGCGCGTAGCGCCTGGCTCCGTCCCCCCTCAAATCTTAATAATCAATCGTGCATCGTGCATCGTGCATTGTGCATCCAATAATACTATGCCACATACATTTCATTTCCGACAATTCCTCGGCGAGCCCCTGCCACCTGAACTCCGACGCCTCTTCTCCAACCTCGAGCTGTGGCGCCAGAGAGGCGGAGCACGCCCAATGATAATACTCGAGCAGGGCGACCATAATGTCCGCTACTACCTCGAGAAATACCTCCTCTACCGACACACCATATCCAACTTCGGATCCCTCGTCGTCGACGGAGG
>JAIDTT010000101.1 GCA_029060545.1 Paramuribaculum sp.
GTCGGGGAAGATGCGAATCCATATCTGACCTTGACGCTGCATATAGCGGGTCACTGCGATACGGGCGGCCTCAATCTGACGACCGGTGATCCATTTCGACTCCAATGTCTTGATGCCAAACGAACCGAAGGCCAATTGATTGCCGCGCTGAGCGTTGCCTTTCATACGGCCTTTTTGCTGGCGGCGGAATTTGGTTTTCTTAGGTTGTAACATTGTATGTTGTGAGATTGAGGGGGTTAACGATTAGTTCTGGGTTTACGTCCGAAACCTCCGCGGCGACCGTCGCGACCACCATGGGAAGCGCCCTGACGGGAATCCTTGGAGTTGTTGGTAAACTGGGGCGCGAGGTCGCGCTTGCCGTAAACTTCGCCACGGCAGATCCAAACCTTCACGCCGATCACACCTACTTTGGTGTGTGCTTCAACGAGAGCGTAGTCGATGTCGGCACGGAGAGTGTGGAGCGGTGTACGACCTTCCTTGAACATTTCCGAGCGAGCCATTTCGGCGCCGTTGAGACGGCCGCTTACCTGCACCTTGATGCCTTCTGCACCCGAACGCATTGTAGAAGCGATAGCCATCTTCACTGCACGACGGTAAGCTACCTTGCCTTCGATCTGACGGGCGATGGTGGAAGCTACGATCTGAGCGTCGAGCTCAGGACGCTTCACTTCGAAGATGTTGATCTGAACATCCTTGTCGGTGATCTTCTTGAGTTCTTCCTTGAGCTTGTCGACTTCGGAACCGCCCTTGCCGATGATGAGGCCGGGACGCGATGTACACACGGTGATTGTGATGAGCTTGAAGTTACGCTCGATTACTATGCGCGATACGCTCGATTTGGCGAGACGCACATTGAGATATTTGCGGAGTTTGGAATCCTCGAGGATGGCGTCGCCATATTTCTTGCCGCCGAACCAGTTGGAATCCCATCCACGAATTACGCCTAAGCGATTGCTTATTGGATTAACTTTTTGTCCCATTGTATGTCTCTGGATTATTTGTCGTTGGTGATGGTGTCCACGATGAGGGTCACGTGGTTGGCACGTTTGCGAATACGATAGCCTCGGCCCTGGGGAGCGGGACGGAGGCGCTTGAGCATGGGAGCGCAGTTTACGAAGATGGTCTTGACGCAGAGTTCGCCGGCTTCAACCTGGCGGCCGTTTTTGGCTTCCCAGTTGGCGATTGCGGATTTGAGGAGCTTGTAAAGCTGAGCTGCAGCCTCTTTATTGGAGAATTTGAGTATGCCGAGAGCGCGGTTCACTTCGACGCCACGCACCATATCAGCGACGAGGCGCATTTTGCGGGGCGAGGAGGGGATGTTGGTGAGCTTGGCAAAAGCCACCGTCTTGAGCGCTTCTTTTCTTAAATCGGCGGATTTTCTTTTTCTTACACCCATTGTATTTTTTTCTTTTTTTGTCTAAGAAGTTGTTGTTGGGGCCCTTCGGCTATTATTTTTTGTTGCCGCCGTGGCCGCGGAAGTTGCGTGTAGGAGCGAATTCGCCGAGTTTATGGCCAACCATATTCTCTGTCACATATACGGGGATGAATTTGTTACCGTTATGCACAGCGAAGGTATGGCCAACGAATTCGGGCGCGATCATGGAAGCACGGCTCCAGGTCTTGATAACGGATTTCTTGCCGCTTTGCTCCATGGCTTCCACTTTTTTCTCGAGCTTTACGCTGATGAAGGGGCCTTTTTTTAATGAACGACTCATAAGTGAATGCTAAATTAATCTGATTACTTTTTCCTTCTTTCAATAATGTACTTCGAGGAATGTTTCTTCGGAGCACGAGTCTTGAATCCTTTTGCGTAAACGCCTGTACGGGAGCGGGGATGACCGCCGGAAGCGCGACCTTCGCCACCACCCATGGGGTGATCGACAGGGTTCATCACAACGCCACGGTTGCGCGGACGGCGACCGAGCCAGCGGCTGCGACCTGCCTTACCGCTGCGCTCGAGGAAGTGCTCGCTGTTGCCAACGACGCCGATAGTGGCTTTGCATGTGGCAAGCACTTTGCGGGTTTCACCGGAAGGAAGTTTGATGATGGCATAGTTGCCTTCACGTGAGATAAGCTGAGCGGATGCACCAGCGGAGCGAGCCATGAAGGCTCCCTGACCGGGACGAAGCTCAATGTTGTGGATTAGCGTACCTACGGGGATTGCGTTGAGAGGAAGGGCATTTCCCACTTCGGGAGCTGCTTCGGGGCCGCTTACAACAGTAGCGCCCACTTCTAAGCCGTTGGGTGCGATAATGTAGGTTTTTGCGCCGTCGACGTAGTAAAGCAGAGCGATGCGAGCTGAACGGTTGGGATCATACTCGATGCTCTTAACTACTGCGGGAACACCGTCTTTGTTTCTCTTGAAGTCGATGATACGGTATTTGCGCTTGTGGCCACCGCCCAGGTAACGGTTGGTGAGGTGGCCTTCGGCGTTACGACCGCCGGATGAGCGCTTGCCGACTGTAAGAGATTTCTCTGGCGTAGTAGCAGTGATCGTACCTTTGAATACGCCAATAACTTTGTGTCTCTGCCCCGGTGTTGTGGGCTTGAATTTTCTTACTGCCATTGCTTAATTATATATTGCTATAAAAGTCGATTGTCTGACCATCGGCCAGGGTTATGAAGGCTTTCTTGTAAGCAGCAGTCTTACCGCGGAGCAGACCGCTCTTGGTCCAGCGCGATTTGTTCTTGCCGCGAACGACAGCCGTGTTAACGCTTGTCACCTTCACGTCATAAAGCTTCTCAACAAGCTCCTTGATCTGGGGCTTAGTAGCCTCGGGAGATACGCGGAAGGTATAGCGGTTAAGCTTTTCTGTAAGCTTGGTGGCTTTCTCAGTCACGATAGGTGTGATGGTTATGTCCATTGCTGTGGTCTCCTAAGGGGTTAAAGATTATTAATGACATCAAGGCTACCTTCTGTAAGGAGGATAGCGTTGCTGCGCATAATTGCATACGTATTAATGTCCGATGCAGCAATCACTTGCGCATTGGGCACATTACGGGATGACAAATATACGTTTTTATTCTGAGAGGGTAAAACGAGCAGGATGTTTTTGCCTTCAGATTGAAGATTTTTAGCAAAATTTATGAAATCTTTTGTTTTCGGGGTCTCAAAATTGAGATTTTCGACAACTTTAATTGCATTGTCCTGCACCTTAAATGTGAGAGCAGACTTGCGAGCGAGCTGCTTCACTTTCTTATTGAGCTTGAAGCGGTAGTCGCGGGGACGGGGACCGAATACACGGCCACCACCTACGAGTACGGGCGAGTTGATATCGCCGATACGGGCGCCGCCGCCGCCTTTCTGCTTGTGGAGCTTACGGGTGGAACCCGATACTTCACTGCGCTCTTTGCTCTTGTGGGTACCCTGACGCTGGTTGGCAAGATACTGCTTAACGTCGAGATACACGGCATGCTCGTTGGCATCGATTGCGAAGACCTGGTCGTTGAGCTCAGCCTTGCGGCCGGTGTCTTCTCCTTTTATGTTGTAGATTGCGAGTTCCATTATTTCTCAATTATTACGATTGAACCTTTACATCCGGGTATCGAACCCTTTATCATCATAAGGTTGTGCTCGGGCAGAATCTTAACTACCTGGAGGTTCTGCACGGTCACTTTCTGGTTGCCCATCTGGCCGCCCATGCGCATACCCTTGAATACCTTAGCGGGATACGAACAAGCGCCGATCGAACCGGGCTTGCGCTGACGGTTGTGCTGGCCGTGAGTAGACTGGCCAACGCCGCCGAAGCCATGGCGCTTAACTACGCCCTGATAGCCGCGTCCTTTGGAGGTACCCTGAATGTCGACGAAGTCAGCTTCGGTGAAGAGATTGTCGACTGTGATGGTGTCGCCGAGCTTATACTCGCCGTCAAATCCTTTGAACTCGGCCAAGTGGCGCTGCGGTGCAACAGATGCTTTGCTGAAGTGGCCGGCCATGGGACGAGTGGTGTGCTTGTCCTTCTTCTGCTCGAAGCCGAGCTGAATGGCTTCGTAGCCGTCGGTGTCAGCGGTTTTGATCTGAGTAACTACGCAGGGGCCTACTTCGATAACAGTGCACGGCACGTTTTTGCCGTCGGCACTGAAAACGGATGTCATTCCGATTTTCTTTCCTAATAATCCTGGCATTTCTCTGTGATTTAAATATGGTTGGATAAAAATTGTATTGTTGAGTTATGTTTCAGGCAAACGCAAGTACTACACCTTGATTTCCACGTCAACACCGCTGGGAAGTTCGAGCTTCATAAGAGCATCTACAGTCTTTGCGGTAGAGTTGAAGATATCGATCAGACGCTTGTAGTTAGCGAGCTGGAACTGTTCGCGCGACTTCTTGTTGACGAAGGTCGAGCGGTTGACGGTGAAGATACGCTTGTGGGTAGGCAGAGGAATCGGGCCTGAGATTACGGCGCCGGTGCTCTTAACGGTCTTCACAATCTTTTCGGCCGACTTGTCAACCAAGTCATGGTCGTAAGATTTGAGTTTGATTCTGATTTTCTGGCTCATTGTGATATGATGTTTTTTTTGATTTTACTTTAAGAGATCTACACGGCCCTGGCACTCGGTGAGTACGTTGCGGGCGATCGAAGAGCTGACTTCGCTGTAGTGGCTGAACGACATAGTAGAAGTAGCGCGGCCGGAAGTGATGGTACGCAGGGCGGTCACATAGCCGAACATTTCGGCGAGAGGAGCCTTAGCTTTCACTACGCGGGCACCGGAGCGGGATGTCTCCATACCTTCTACCTGACCACGACGCTTGTTAAGGTCGGAGATTACGTCGCCCATCGATTCCTCGGGGGTAACGACTTCGATCTTCATGATAGGTTCGAGGAGCACGGGACCAGCCTTTTCGCAAGCCTTCTTGAATGCCTGGATAGCGCAGAGCTCGAAGGAGAGCTGATCGGAGTCAACGGGGTGGAAGGAACCGTCGATCACGGTAACCTTGAGCTGCTCTACGGGATAGCCGGCGAGCACACCGTTCTTCATAGCGTTGGTGAAGCCCTTCTGAATAGCGGGGATGAATTCCTTGGGAATGTTACCGCCCTTAACTTCATCAACGAACTGGAGGTTGCCTTCGAAGCCTTCGTCGACGGGTTCAACGCGTACGATGATGTCGGCGAATTTACCACGACCACCGGTCTGCTTCTTGAATACTTCGCGAAGTTCGACGGGAGCGGTGATGGTCTCCTTGTAAGTAACCTGCGGACGACCCTGATTACATTCAACCTTGAATTCGCGCTTCAGACGGTCGATAATGATATCGAGGTGAAGCTCGCCCATACCGGAGATAACGGTCTGACCGGTCTCTTCGTTGGTCTGTACGCGGAATGTGGGGTCTTCTTCGGCGAGCTTCTGGAGGCCTACGCCGAGCTTGTCGAGGTCTTTCTGGGTCTTAGGCTCTACAGCGATTCCG
>JAIDTT010000102.1 GCA_029060545.1 Paramuribaculum sp.
CTTGCATTTGAAATAACATAATTAAACCATATTCTAATCATGTATCAATTTCTTCTTATGAGAAAATTTCTACTTCTTTCCTTAGTCACGCTGCTTAGCTCGGTTTCCGCTATGGCCGACGTAGCTGTGTTTATCCCAAACAATTCAACCGCTTATCAAGGAACTGCTCCCAGTGATAAAACCGTAAAGGTTCCTTCTGGAAGCATTATTGATACTGATTTTACTATCGCGGACGTTGTCACTTTTCGTTGGACGCAAGTTAATAAATCAACCTCAAATGTTGATGCAAATAAAAACGAGTTTCGTTGGTATGTTGGAGATATCCTTACTGTAACCCCCGCAAATGGAGTAAGTATTAGTAAAATTTCTGTAAAATGTACAGGGTCTAGCTATCTGGGCGGTGATCTCACCACATCTTGGGGTACCGTTACTCCGACTACTGCTATGGCAACCCCATGGTATTGGACCGCAGCCGAAGGGGCACAGCCGGCAAGTTTCACTATTGAGGGATCCAAGCAGACCCGTGCGTCTTATATAGAAATTGAATATACTACCGGCGGCGCTGTTGTAACTCCCGAGCCCGAAGTTACCGAGGTATCGTCGATCGCCGACTTTATCAAAGCTGCTCCCACTACCGAGCTGAAGATCAATGCTCCTGTGACCGTAATCTACAAAAATGGCCGCAATATGTATGTTAAGGATGCTAATGACACCTTCATCCTCGTGTACAACAGCAAGGACGTTGCCGACGTGACCAGCCTCTCCGTAGTTAACGGCGATCAGCTCTCCTGGATCTCCGGTATCTACTCTCCTTACAATAACCTCCCCGAGATGGTACCCACCGCTATCGGAGAAAAGACTTCCGGTGCTGAGGTTGACCCCTACGAAGTAAACGTAAGCGACATCACTGCTGACATGGTAAACCAGTATGTAACCTTTGGCCCTGTAAATATCGCATCGACCAGCAACGCAAAGAAATTCACCGCTACCGATGCCGATGGCGAATCGATTGAGATATACAACACTTTCTCTACTTCATACTACGACCAGGTAGAAGTACCCCAGGGTGAAGGTTTCTATGTAACCGGTTTCGTTTGCGTAAATAATTCCACAATTCAGGTAACTCCTATCGCCATTGAAGGCGGCAAGGTGATTGAGACCGTGGCCACTCCCGTATTCTCCGTAGAATCCGGCTCTGTAGAAGAAGGTACATCCGTTGAAATCACTTGCGAGACTGAGGGCGCTACCATCTACTATACAACCGACGGCTCTACTCCCTCCGCAACCAACGGCACCAAGTACACCGGCGCCATCTATCTTTCAGATGCTGTTACTCTCAAGGCTATCGCTGTAAAGGCTGACTACTACGACTCTGAAGTTGCAACTGCCAACTATACCATCAAGCAGGAAGGTGCTATCGAAGCTACCTTCGTGTTCACCACCGAAGGATTCAATCTCAACCCCTCTGTTGACTTACCCACTGAGAGCGATCAATACGCTTGGATCGACGGAATGTCGTTCAGCAACGGTGGTGTTACCCTTACCTTCGATAAGGGCACAAACACCGGTACAAACAGCAAGCCCGTGATCTTCTATCCCACTGCTGCCGCGACCAAGGGTCAGGTAGAAGGTCGCATCTACAAAGACAACACTATCGCTTTCTCCTGCGCGGATGGTACTATCTCCGAAATCACATTCGAGCAGTGGAGCAACTCCACAAACTGGGCCGGCTTCTCCGCTACCAACGAGGTTACCGCTTCCGGTAAGACATTTGTTTGCCCCGAGGGCGTATCTGCCGTGGTTCTTACTTCGACCGGTACCTCCCGTTTCAAATCTATCAATGTGACTTACGTTGAGGAGGGTGGTCAGGCTGCTATCGAAGATGTTGTAGCTGATGGCGATGCCAACGCTCCCGTTGAATTCTTCAATCTTCAGGGCTTCAACGTGAAGGCCGACAACCTCACCCCTGGTATCTACGTATGCCGTCAGGGCTCGAAAGTTATGAAGGTTCTCGTTAAGTAATCACTACTTCTCATAATAGTTCAGGTAGAGG
>JAIDTT010000103.1 GCA_029060545.1 Paramuribaculum sp.
TAAAATGGAACGTATGTGGCATTTCTGTAGATTAAGATTATTTGCTTCGCTGAAGCGAAGCACCAAGACAAAAATTTGAGGGTGGACGGAGGCAGGCGCCTATGGCGCTGTGGCCTCCGATCCCGGCTGACGCAATGCGTCACTTGATTTTGAGGGTGGCGGAGGCAGGCGCCTACGGCGCTGTAGCCTCCGATCCCGGCTGCCGCTATACGTCGGTTGGATTTTGGGTTTCTGGGGACAAAGTTAAGGGTGGTTTGGGGCGGGGGAACACATATTTTTTAAAAAAAAATTTCAGCGATGCCATAGAATTCTCTTACCACGATACTTTTGTCCTCTCGGCATCAGGCGTTTCATAAAATTTCGTATCTTTGCGCATTAACTGCTCATTATATGAAAAAATTACTCATAGCTCTTATTGTCGGATTATGCACTTTTGGGTATGCAAAAGCGCATCCTGCGACTGTTGCAGAAGATAGTTTATTGATGCAACTGAACAAAGTTGAAGAATTGGGTCAATGGATAAATGACAACTTATTTTCGGATATGTTCGATACAAAAAATCCAATCCCGATGATGATTTTTACCGATAACTCGGTACTGTCATACAATCCTGACTCTACGCTAATCTCAATTTTTCAACCCAGAGAAATAGGCAAAACGGATAACGGTACTCTATATTATCTCACAAATGAAGTTAATCCCAACTTCATGATGATGGTAATGGGCGCACCTTACGAACAAGGAGCGTATGAAAAACCTTGGTTCTACACGAAACCTTGGATTTTCTGCTCTACTTTCAATCAGGCTCAAAAGATGGTGCCCGGTATCAACGATGAAAGAGACTGGTACACGATGCTTTTACACGAAGGCTCCCATGTTTGGCAGCAAAGACACCCGGAATTCCTTGCGGCAATCTCAAACTTTGAACAGTTATATGGTGGTCCCGAACAGGTTGGAAACATTCATAAACAGGATAGTGTTCTCTATTCAGCTTTGAAGTTGGAGAATGATGCGTTGTTAGCAGCATTAAACGCGAATAATACGGAGGATGAACAAAAGGCTGTTGCAAACTTTATTCAGTTTCGCGCCGACCGAAAAAAGCAAATGATTGACAATGGCTATCCAGAAGAACTTGTGCGTTTTTGTGATATGCAAGAATTGACAGAAGGACAGGCACGTTACATCGAATATAATCTTGGGAAGCATTTAGGACTTTACGAAGATAACGACCCGAGATGGGGCGATTTAGACCGTTCAGGTTGGTTCTATGTAACTGGCTTTAACCTTTATAATCTTTTGAAAAAAAGAGGCTTTAATCTGGAAGACGCTTATACCGGCGAAATACATCCATTCGACTATTATCTTAAATAAAATTCTTACGGAGTTGCGGCACCGCCGCTGCGCTTTCGTATCATCGCCTCTGGCGCTTCGCTTGGCGAAGAACCGAGCCTAAGGTCTCGACCGGAAGGCTTTAATAGCTAACTCTTGCTTCGCAAGCGACTTCGTCAATAACATACAGCGAACTTTGGCACCAACCTCCAGTTGGATCCGAGGCTCGCTTTCTTTATCAGCACTTCGCTCCGGCAGTCGCAACCGTTCGCCTGAGTTGGTCATTGCTGAAGCGAAGCACTGGGACAAAAATTTGAGGGTGGTCGGAGCCAGGCGCTGCGCGCTGTAGGCTCCGATCCTGGCTGACGCAATGCGCCGCCTGATTTTTGGGGTGACGGTGGGAGGCGCCTGCGGTGCTGTAGGCTTCCGCTCCACGGCGAGTTGGTTGGTGGGTCGCGGATACAAAAAAAGAAGTCCGACAGGACTTCTTTAGATATTTAGTTGACGATTACTTTCTTCGACCATTTCTCGCATCGCACGATGTAACACCCTTGCGGAAGATCTACCGTCTGCGAGGCATCGCGTAGCGTAAAACTCTTTTCAAGTCGGCCTGTAATGGAATAGATCTGAAAATGGTATACTACTCCGTCGGCAGGACAGTGCACCTTGACATATCCCTGACCACCGGTTACTGTGGGCATAGATACAACTTCCGTTGTAACCGCAGCTGTTGCCGTCGACTCAACATTCACTATGCCAAGCGACAGAAGCATTAGTATGGTAGCAGTAAATAGTCTCATATCTAATCTCTCTAAACTACGAATACAAAATTAATACCTATCTCGCGGAAATGCAATAAAGGTAAAGCAATTCTTCGTAAAATTAAATTAAATTAACAAATTGTTGTGCAATAAACCGTATTCTATCGAGTTGTGAGCATCGTATCGTAGCTCTTTGATGCCGGCTTCTTTTTGTAATTCAAATAAATTATGTAATTTTGATGCAAATTCGGGCAATGCGCATCAGCCGTTGCCTCATCCGGAAAAATGAAACATCATGGACAATCCATTTGATTTTAGTGATATAGCCCCATATTCCGACGACGTTTTCCATCAGAAAATGCAGTCTTTGGTGAAGGAACCGGGCTTCGAGCATGCAGTCAAATATGTGATGCCCCACGTGGATTATCAAAAATTCGTGGAGCAACTGCTCTCCATACAGGATAAGAATTCGTTTCAGTTGGGAGTGATGGCTCCTTTCCTTGAGCAGCTCGAGAAAGGTACTACCGACGGCATCACATTCAGCGGTGTGGAAAATCTTCAGCGCGATATGAGCTACACGTTTATGTCGAACCATCGCGATATCGTGCTCGATGCATCATTTCTCAACTTAATGCTTATCAAGCACAGACTTCCGACATCGGAGATAGCTATAGGCAGCAATCTGCTTATCTACGACTGGATTACCGACCTTGTGAAGCTCAACAAGAGTTTTATCGTGAAGCGTGGCATACCGCGTGCTCAGGCACTCGACGCTGCCCGCCAACTGTCGGCGTATATCCACTATGCAATCACTGAGAAGCACGAGAGCGTATGGATAGCACAGCGCGAGGGTCGTGCGAAGGATTCGAATGATGTCACTCAGGAGAGCCTCGTAAAGATGCTCGGACTTGAAGGTGGCGACGCATTGGCATCCAATATCATGTCGCTGAATGTGCTACCGCTCTCCATATCATACGAATACGATCCCAACGACTATCTGAAGGCTAAGGAATTCCTGATGAAGTCAAAAAATCCGGATCACAAAAAGTCGGAACACGACGATCTGCTTTCGATGGAGACCGGTATTCTGAAATCAAAGGGGCGCGTACATCTGCACTGCGGCAAATGTATCACTCCGATGATCGCCGATGCAACCGAAGGTATGAACCGCATTGACACTGTAAAGACGATATGCCATATGATAGACTGCTCGATTCATGCGGGCTATCGCATTTACCCCATAAATTACATCGCATACGAGGCTGTAAGCGGTTCGACTGAATTTGCCGACAAGTACACTCCAGCAGAAAAGGAGCTGGTGTACGAGTACTGGGAGAAGCAGCTTGACAAACTGGCTAATGAGCATTTCTCGGCTGATGATCGGCTCTTCATGCTCAAGAAGATGCAGGAAATGTATGCCAATCCCCTCATTAATCAAATAAAAGCGACTACTGACTGCGCTATCGATTGATTATATCATGCGAATCCCCTTTCTCTCTCTGATATTGCTTCCGACGCTTGCCGTCGGAACGGATATATATGTATATTTTGCCTTGAAGCGCGTGATTTCGCGACGGGCGGCACGTGTGCTGTTTGTAGTCTTTCTCGTGATTGAATATGCGCTCCTATCGGCGGGTATCGCACTTCCCGCCCGTTCGGGAGATACCGGTATGCTTTTGTGTAAAATGTGGGCGCTATTCGCATTTTCCACGATACTGATTCCCAAAGCTGTATTTTGCATCATCGATGCATTTGGGCTCATCCCCCGGTGTTGGAACGGTCGCCGATGGCGCGCCTGCAGTTGGGTTGCGCTTATCGTGGCCGTCGCCACATTTGTCGGTATGTGGTGGGGTGCACTGGAGGGACGATATGAGCTTACGGTAAAGCCGATAACCATAAGCAATGGTGACCTCCCAGCAGGGTTTGACGGATATCGTATCGTACAATTTTCGGACTTTCATCTCGGAACATACGGCTCCGATACAACCTATGTGGCGAAGGTGGTAGACGCTATCAATTCACTGGAGCCTGATCTGATCGTATTCACAGGCGATCTGGTGAACCGTACGGGTGACGAACTACGACCATTCACCTCCGTGCTTGCCCGCCTCCATGCTCCTGATGGTGTGATCTCGATAATGGGTAATCACGACTACGGCGACTACTATGATTGGGGCACTCAGGAGGAGAAGGCTGCCTCGCTGAGTAACTTCCAAAATCTGCAGCGTGATATGGGATGGAATCTTCTACTCAATGAATCACAGACGATACGCCACGGAGGCGACAGTATAATCATAGTGGGTGTGGAGAACGTAGGAGATCCGCCATTCAGCCGATATGGCGATTTAGGGAAGGCCTATCCGACGGTAAATGACGATGTGACGAAAATACTTCTCTCCCACAATCCCGCACACTGGGAGGAGGCGATAGAGGGCTCGGATGCCAATATCCTCCTAACGCTGAGCGGTCACACCCACGCTATGCAGATACAGGTAGGCAACTGGTCGCCGGCATCGCTACGCTACCGACATTGGGCAGGGCTATATGACGATGGCCTGAACCACTATCTTAATGTAGACAGCGGCATCGGTACGGTAGGATTTCCTATGCGACTGGGTGCCACTCCGCAGATTACACTTATCACCCTTTCCCGCTGAACGATGCATGAAGCAATAGTATGTGTGGCGAGCAATACCGACGAGTGGGAGGTGCTGATAGAGGCTTTCAAGGCGCGGGTGGTCGGTGAGGTAGATGCGACTGCAACATTTTCTCCGATTTATTCCACCCTATCGATCACGGATGGCATAACGCCTTATAATAATATGGTAGGGCGAATCTTATGCTCAATGGGGTTTGAAGAACTTAACGGACTGATGAAACAATGGGAGGGAGAAGCGGGGCGCATCCCCCGCAGCAAGTCAGTGCCACTGGATATCGATATTGTAATTTTTGACGGTCGGGTAGTCAGACCACGCGATTATAGTCAGGAGTATTTTCTTTCCGGTTACAGAGCCCTCGACCATGATCGTTCACGCAGAGAGATATAGGGAACTCCCCTCTCTGCACATTCCGATCCGAGCCTGCTTGATGTACGTGGATGCAGATCCCGCGCCAAAATGATCGTATCCGGTCGATAGCAATCCATTACCTCTTCGACTGATGACTTGAAACCGCGGCATATCACTGCATAGTCAACCTTGGCGGTATGAAGCGGTGCGCTCGGCACAATAGCCATCGAGAATGCGGGAAATGATATGATCTGGTGATTTACGGCGAATGAGCCGTAGTCCCCTACTCGGTCCGTGATGACCTCGATGGAATCTATTCTCTGACGTCCTATAAAGTCGCGATACCTCACTGCTGCGTCATGCGCTACGGCGACAGGTTCGTTGGGGAGCGTAGTGAGTATGCGAAGCACCCCGTCGGCCCCATCGACAACGAAGTCGGTACGGAAACCGTGTCGGGCAGCATACACCCGCGGGCTGAGGCGGGGCTCAGCGGTGAGCGAGATCACGAGCAACGCACTGAGTATAAATGCGGTCATCGCGCCTCCCCATATCAGCTTACGAGTATTGAGCCATACCTTCAGCGATGCTATGGCTAAGGCTGCCGGAATCAGGCACCACACACTGATGTAGATGCCGGCGGCAGCACGAGGGCCATAGGTGAGCAATAGGTCTATTGAGGTTTGTATCAGCTTAAATATCCATTCGGAAATATGATAGACCATAGGTACATCTATCCCGACGGCATGGAGGAGCAGACCGATGATGGAGCATCCGAGAAGAAGCGGAAAGAGGAGTGCGCAGATGAGATTTGCCGGAAGGAAAGTGAAGGAAAATATGTGAAAGTACAGGATGGAAATAGTGAAAGTGCCTATTACGGCTGCAATCGATACCGTGACATAACCTACTGCATTATAGAGTATTCTCCTACGCGGGTTCACGGGGTTGAGATCGTTGGCAAAAAGCAGAATCGAGAGTACGGCAGCAAAGGAGAGCTGGAATCCGGCACTGAACAGATCGCCGGGTCGAAATATAAGAATCAGCAGTGCTGCAAGACAAAGCGAGTTGTAGGGAGAGGATCGACGCTCGGTGAGCCGTCCTACGATATATACCGAGGCCATGATCACCGCACGGGTGACGGACGGACTGAATCCGGTAAGACACGCATATCCCCACAGAATCAACATGATCGGTATCGGACGCCACCGCCCTGCTCCAAGTCTTTGCATCGGCCACAGCGCGAGAGAAAGGAGCATGGTGATGATGGCTATGTGCAGCCCGCTGATGGCAATTATGTGCGACAGACCGACTTCCGAGAATGCCTGACGTGAACAGTCGGGTATCAGACTCGCGTCGCCAAGCAACACGGCCACAAGCAATTCCTTCAGCTCTGAGCCGAAGGGGTTTCGGAGTATAAATCGCTTCAGCTCTCCTCTCAGACCGGAAAAATATCCATGCAGGGTGGGAGATGGATTGATTGAGATAATGGAATCGGATGTAATATAACCTCTGGCGACAATACCATTTCGCCGGTCAATACGGGCATAATCGGTCTCGAATGGCAAATCGGGCTGCTGATATTGGTCGGTAAGATTCGCGCCGAATCTAATGTCCATACCCTCGGTGAGATCAAGATTGAAATCCGTAACAAAAATCTTAACATCTACACTCCCCTGTCGCGACGCCGGTGATGAAAGTCGTACGACGACCGAGGTTCCGGAATCCGTCTCCTTAACTGACGTGATGTATCCACAAAATTCTTTTGATGCGAGCACACCGTCGACATCTGCCTGTGTGGGTCGCGAGAGAGTCGCCCCGATGATACCCAGCAGGAGCGCGGCAGTACACGCCGCCCAAATTATCCGCTTGGCAAACAGCAGACAGACAATTACGGCAAAGAGGGCTATCCATACCCAAACCGGTGCAAACAGAGGGCTGGCAATGATCCCGACCGCATATAGAAGTGTAAACGGCAGGAGTGGTATAGAATCAAGATTATCGGAGTATAGCCTCACATCAATACGGGTGCGAGGAATTTAGCCATAATATATCCACCGGTCACAAGCCATAGGAAGAGGATAAAGGCGAGAATGAATGGCTTGGCGCCGGCTTTCTTGAATTTATCTATACTCGTTTCGGCTCCAAGAGCAGCCATGGCCATGGTGAGCAGGAATGTATCGAAAGTGTTGATAGCGTCGATCCACGCGGAAGGATGTGGCAGAAAGGAATTTATGCCGATTACGGCCAGAAAACCGAAAGCGAACCACGGAATCGGCACTTTGCGACTGACCGCATGGCCAGACACAGACTTTGTGGCGACCCACCAACCGAGTATCAATAATACGGGGATGAGCAACATAACGCGTATCATCTTGGTAATAACCGCTACATTGGCAGTATCACCACCCATGGCATTGCCGGCACCTACGGCATGGGCTACCTCATGGAGGGTGGAGCCGGCATAGATGCCCATTTCCTGCGGTGTGAGGGCGAGGATGCCACTTCGATATGCCATCGGATACAAGAACATAGCGATGGTGCCGAATATCACTACGGTAGCGACAGACACGGCCGTCTTATAAGGCTTTGTACCTATTGTGGACTCTGCGCCGAGTACGGCGGCAGCTCCGCAGATACCGCTACCAATTGACGTGAGTAGTGCCGTATCGCGGTCGAGCTTCAGAAGTCTGCCAATGAATACACCACCCAATATGGTCACGGAGACTACGATACAGTCGATGAGGATACCGGCCGTACCGACGTTCATGACATCGGTGAAAGTAAGACGGAAACCATAGAGGATTATGCCAAGGCGCAGAATCTTCTTGGAACAGAACTGAATTCCGGGCACCCACGTGTCAGGCAAATTGTTGCGCAATGAATTAGCGTAGATCATACCTACTACGATACCGATAATCATAGGGCTGATAGAGAGGCGAGTAAATATTTCAGCTTCGCCAATATAGAATGATGCACATGCAAATAGAGCTATAAGCAGTACGCCATGGAGCATACTGCTGCGCTCGGATGAAAGTTTTATCTTCTTCATACTTTAGTAGTTATTCTTGTATCGTTCCAGATATTCCATGCGAGTTCGGCCTGAGCTATGAGCATACCGGCACCATCGCGTACTGCGGCGCCACGAACGGCACAACGCTTGAGAAATTCGGTAGGCGCCGGATTATAGACCACGTCGTAGCAGAGGTGACGGCTACCGATCGCTTCGTAGGGAATTGGCGGACATGAATCGATATTCGGATACATTCCAAGTGGGGTACATTGGATTATTACCTTATGATCGTTCACCAGCCCGTGGGTGAGTTCGGAAAAGAGAATGCTGTCGGGCAGTTGCCGGCGCGTCACGTAGGTAGAATGGATATTGATACTGTCGAGTGCGACACGTACGGCCTGAGCGGCTCCTCCGTGACCCAGTATCAGTGCTTTTGTATGGTCGGGGGTGAGCATCGGCACTATATCGCTGAGGAATCCTCCGCAATCACTGTTGAATCCATACAACCGACGAGTACCGTCGGGCATATCAACGACCTTCACGACATTGACTGCTCCTGCCTTGCGAGCCATTGGCGAAATGGAGTCAAGCAGCGGAATGATCTTCTGCTTGTATGGAATCGTGACATTAAATCCTCGAAGTTCGGGAATCGCTATCACATCTGATATCTGCGATATATCATTAAGTTCAAAATTCAAATACTGCGCATCTATGCCCTCTCTCTCAAACTTTTCGGCAAAGTAACGCTGCGAGAATGAATGCCCGAGTGGGTATCCGATAAGGCCATATATGGAAGTCGCTGAAAACATTATGCCACAAATTTAAGAATTTGTGGCATAATATCATAATATTGTTACATCCCCGAGCCGGAATCCTGACCGGCGCCGCCGCCTCCACCTGAGTGTCGGCCGCTGAGGTCATCGTTCTGAATCGTCTTGGCTGTCTTTTTCACCTGAGCGTTGAGCGATCCGAAGCGGTATGAGATGGAGATACCGAAGTCGGTGATCTGCTGGCGGAATGTGTAGCTCGCGTTGCGAAAATCAGAGTTTACAGTCGAGGATCTGAACCGCGGATGCTTGCTGTGGAATGGATTGCGCACATACAGATTCACCGTCAGTCGATCTTCCTTAAGGAATGAGCGCTGGAGGCTGAGCTTATAATTGACATTGCCGAGTGAGCGGAAGTTGTAGTATAGCCCCTGAGTAGATCCATACCAATACATCACTGAGCCTTGCGCTCTGAGTTTCCAGGGGAGCCGCTGCGTAAGGTTGGCAAAGAAGAATGCAGACCATCCGCCATTGGTGATATTGAGCGACGGATTGGCAAAGTGCTCGTAAGTCGCATCGGCGTTGAGCATAAAATTCGTTTTCGAAGTTACGGTCCATTGGAAATAGAGACCGAGGTTTACCGACTTATTATGACCGGCATTAGCGTAGGTGGAGTAGGTATGATCATCGCGCACGGTCATTACTTCCACTACATCATTATTATTGAAGGAATAGCCGGCTGAAAAATCGAGATTGACCTTGCGGCCGATCAGATTGTAATTGAGCGACAGGGAGGTATTTCTGCCGCTTTCAAGGCGCGGATTGCCCTGCGAAGTGCTGTTTGGCGATTCGTTGACGGCTGGGTTGAGATAGTCGATACCGGGACGTGCGATACGGGTGCCATAAGATAGTTTCAAAGTATTGGCATCATTGATCGAGTATGATACGGCAGCATTGGGCACCCAGTCGTTGAGATTGCTGGAGAATGATGGCTCTGATCCGTCGGCGTACTTGGCGCTGAGGCGTGAATACTCGTAACGCAGGCCGGCACGGAAGCCGAACCGTCCGACAGACAGGCGGTAGTCGGCGTATGCAGCAGCCACCTGAGTGGTGTGAGTGAAGTTGATGTATCTGATATCGTTGATGCCGAGATAGTCTTGATTGGTCCGGCTGCGATTCCTGCGGTGGATGTATTTCAGACCCAGATCGAGAGTGTGAATATCTGCATACACGCGGCTCCAGTCGGCCTGCGCGGTCTGTTCGAGAAATTTGAGCCGGAAATCGCTGAGAATGCCATCGTAGGGAACGGGCATATTCACTGCATCCGTGTATTCTGTCTCAGAATTATTTCGCTGATTGGTAGTCGAAACCAAATATGATAAGGTGATCCGTTCACCTTTGCGGCGGGTGGATCGCTGATAGTTGAGTCCGCCGTTGAAGTCGAGATACGACATCGGATTGATACGGGAGGTGGATGTGTAGGAATAGATCGGTGATCCATAGGCAAGGAGTGCGTTTACGCCGGACTGGAAGGAATTGACGGTATAGGAAAAGCCGCCAAATTCAGCAGTGAAGAGATTGAGCGAATCGAGTTCGTACGAACCATCAAGGCCGAAATAATTCACCCACCCTGAGCTATGCGAATTTGATTCCGAGCGGAGCATATTACCCGTACCTTCGTATGTGCCTTCCGATACAGATCTTTGGCGGCTGGCACCCTTGGCAATGCGATTGTAGCCACCATAGGCAGAGAAAGTCACTTTGTTGATCTGCGACGAGAGCCATAGATTGGCTCCGGGTATCTCGTTGCGACGCGATGCTTCGATTCCGACATTGCCCATGACGCCCTTCATGGATACGGCTTCCATCGTCACGATATTGAGTATAGCGCCGACGCCTTCGGCGTCTTCACGCGCCCCCGGCTCGGTGATTACCTCGATCTTCTTGATCATCGACGCCGGTATAGCTTTAAAGATGTCTTTGGCATTGTTGGTGAAGGAATTATTGGGCTTACCATTTCTGTAGATTTTGAAATTAGAGGATCCCTTTACCTTAATCGTGCCATCATCGTCGACACTCACCAGGGGTACTTTACGCAGTGTCTCATCAAGGGTGGAGGTCCGGGACTCCTCATCGGCCTGCACGTCGTATCCGATACGGTCGATCTCTTTTGAAACGAGAGGACGCGCAGCGGTCACCGTCACTTCACTAAGCAGGTTTTCATTGGCCGTGATGATAAGTGTGCCTAAGTCCGTAACAGGGGAACTTACACTGATCTCCTTTCGGATATCCGTCCGGCCTACGGAGGAGATTCGGAGTATGTACTCGCCGGTGGTTGCAACCGTGAGCTTGACAATACCATCGTCAGTGGTGACGCCGGTAGTCACAGCCTTTGCTGTGTCGGAGGCATTGAAAAGCCGAAGAGTGGCAAATGCTTCCGGCTCGCCTTCGTCATCGACTACCCTGCCGGTAATGGCATAAGAGGCTGCGGCTGCGCTCAAAGAAAGAGATATAAGCAAAAGCGCAGTGAGGATGATTCTTTTCATAAACAGTTGTGGATTGGCTATGTGATAAGTGGTTTTTATCACATTTGACGCAAAAATAAGGGAATCGTTACAGCGACTCCCTCGTTTTTACATTATTTAGCATCTTGGTTAAATAGCCTTTCCTCGTCGTTGAGCTTGTAATAGTGGGCAAGCAGTGCGATGAAAGCCGATATCTGCTTGATGGCATCGGCCGTCTGCGGTGAGATCTCTTTCTGCGACAATCGCATCATAAGCATTCCATACAGAGCGTTGAAGCAGGTCTCTACCTCACCCGACTTTTCATTACCGGCCTTAGCACGAAGCTCTACTATGTATGGCAAAGCCTTGTAGAATTCACTGGTGTATTGCGGAAATTTGGGATCTTTAAGCAGTGCCTGATGGAGATCGACCATAGATGACAGGATATTCTGATTGAGCTGCAGATGACCTTTGGTCTGCACTCCTTCAGCACGCATCATATCAATTAGCGACTCATACCAACTTTCCAATTCTTTACGTTGATCGTCGGTAAGGGAGGTATAGCGGTCGATCACATTAGCCTTGATTTTATCGATGTCCAGATCATTGGCTCGGATAATATCCTCTATCTGCCACATATAGAGCAGATGCTCGGCAATATTCTGTTTGCGTTTTTCTGATGCGGTGTACATTGTCAGGTATTTTCTTATTATAACGCTCCGACCTGGCCGGCAGTTCTACGGCAATGGGTCACACCCGTGTGAAGAATGTATCGTGTATGACGCGGAGGGTTTTCTTACAATCGTTCATTGGGATCACTACAGATATATTGGTCTCTGACGTGCCTTGTGCGCATGCCATAACATATATACCATTGTGGCCGAGGGCATCGAACAGTCGGTCAATCACGGTCATGGTGTGCATGAGGTTTTCTCCGACAATTGCTACGGTAGCCATATCCATTTCAATCTCTATCGGATTGAGTTCGCCGGTCTGCAGTTCGGGAAGAAATTCCTGATTGAGAGCGTTGAGCGCGCGTTCAGCATCTGCACCCCGTATTGCAAAAGCGGTGGAATTTTCGCTTGATGACTGCGACAGGAGCAAAACATCGACGCCCTGACGGGTCATAGTATTTAGGATTTGCGCGTTGACGCCACTTTGTCCAGCCATACATTTGCCTGACACTGTGATCAATGAAGTATCGTTGATTGACGATACGCCCTTAATGACATTGTCGACCTCCGGATGGCGATATTCAGATATGCAGGTGCCGGGAGCTTCGGGATTGAAGGTGTTCTTAATATATATAGGTATATTTTTGTGGAATACCGGGTAGATGGTCGGCGGGTATATGACCTTAGCACCGAAGTTGCACAGCTCCATAGCTTCAACAAACGACATTTTGTCGATTACATAAGCATCGGCAATGATACGCGGATCCGCAGTCATAAATCCGTCAACGTCGGTCCATATCTCCAAGGTATGCGCATCGAGAGCGGCAGCAAGGATCGCTGCTGTATAGTCGCTGCCTCCGCGGCCGAGATTGGTCACATAGCCGTTGGCATCGGTGGATATAAATCCGGGCACGATGGCCACTTTCCAATCACGGCTGCCGAAATGCTCATCGATCAGCTTGAGTGTCGCGTCAGTGTCGAGCACATGTTTGTCGAACTGGCGCAACGTCTTGATAAAACTACGGGAATCGAAGAGCTTCGCACCTTCTATAATTTCGGCAATTATCGTCGACGAGAGGCGTTCGCCATAGCTCACAATGATATCGAGCGACCGCGGAGAGAGGTCACGTATGAGGCTAAGACCTTTATAGATATTGCCGAGCTCTTCAAGAATCACGTCGACACGCTTACGCAAATCCGGCTGCTTTTCGGGAGCAACCATGTGGGTGATGATATGGTGATGGCGATCAATCATAGCCAGATACTCGGCCATGTAAGCGTCAGTTCCGTCGATAGAGCATTTGGCTGTGGCTATTAGCTTATCGGTGAGACCGCCAAGAGCGGATACTACAACTATTACCGGCTCTGAGCATTGCTCTACTATAGCCTTTACGTTGCGCAGACTCTCGACTGTTCCTACCGAAGTGCCTCCGAATTTCAGTACTTTCATTATCTGTTCAATGATACTAATGCAGATACAAAGGTAGCTATTTATTTGGATTTTCTCTTTGCTATATTGCGATAAAATGCTGACCTTTGCATCGGATTATGAGATTAAGTCAACTGACCGAAGGAACGCATGCCCGGGTAATAAAAATTCTCGGACACGGCGCATTCCGTAAGCGACTAATAGAGATGGGATTCGTGAAAGGGCGTGTGGTCGATATCCTACAGCAGGCCCCGCTCAACGATCCCGTGAAGTATAGTATCATGGGTTATCAGGTATCGCTCCGGCGCTCCGAAGCGGCCATGATCGAAGTAGTGGAAGTGGATTCGGACTCTACCAACCGCTCCGCACAACAGGATGCTGTGAAGTGCCACGACGTAATCACCCATTGTCACGACTTCCAATCCTCCTCTGAGGAGATCAGCCGTCAACTCCGTACGATCAATGTAGCCCTGATCGGCAATCCGAACTGCGGTAAGACTACCTTGTTCAATGCTGCGTCGGGATCACACGAACATGTCGGTAACTACAGCGGTGTGACGGTAGATGCCAAGGAGGGTGTGCTTGAATACAACGGCTACCGTATCAATATTGTGGATCTTCCGGGTACTTATTCATTGAGCTGCTACTCTCCCGAGGAGCTGTATGTGAGACGCTACCTGAAAGAGAAAACTCCGGATGTGATAATCAATGTGACGGTGGCCTCCAATCTCGAACGCAATCTCTATCTCACCACCGAACTGATCGACATGGACCGCAAGATGGTGATAGCGCTGAATATGTACGACGAGCTGCAGAAGTATGGTGTAGAACTTGACCACAAGCTTCTCGGCAGGATGCTCGGCGTACCTATCGTGCCTACCGCATCGCGCAACGGCAGCGGCCTTGACGATTTGTGGCAGACGGTGATCGATGTGTATGAAGACAGCCACGCCGACGTGCGCCACATTCACGTCAACCTCGGTCCGGATATCGAAAAGGGTGTAACCGAGATAAAGGATCTGCTTAAGTCCGACAGCCATATCGGGCGTCACTTCTCGCCACGCTATCTCGCAATAAAGCTCCTGGAGAATGATTCGGAAGCTGATGCCATAGTGAGTGAAACGCCCAACGCCAAAGAGATTTTCGAGGTACGCGACCGGGAAGCCAAACTGATAATGAAAAATCGCGATGAGGATATCGCTGCCGCCATCGCCGGGGAGAAATATGGCTTCATAGCCGGCGCTTTGGCTGAGACACTTGGCGAAAATCGCAAAGATACAGCAGCAAATACCCACGCCATCGATGCTCTCGTCACAAGCAAACTCTTCGGATTCCCGATCTTTCTTCTTATTATGTTCGGCGTATTCTGGGCTACGTTCCAGCTCGGATCTTATCCGATGGAATGGATCGAAAGCCTTGTGGCCTGGTTGTCGGGACTCGTCGAAGCGTCAATGCCCGAGGGGGCACTGAAGGATCTGATAGCCGACGGTATCATCGGAGGTGTGGGTGGAGTGATAGTGTTCCTTCCTAACATCCTCATCCTATACTTCTGTATATCATGGATGGAGGACTCCGGCTATATGGCCCGAGCCGCATTCATTATGGATAAGCTTATGCACCGAATCGGGTTGCACGGCAAGTCGTTCATACCGCTGATCATGGGATTTGGCTGCAATGTGCCGGCCATAATGGCTTGCCGAAGTATCGAAAGCCGCAGCAGCCGCATCATCACCATATTGATAAATCCTTTTATGTCGTGCTCCGCACGATTGCCGATCTATGTGCTGCTTATCGGGACATTCTTTTCAGCCAACGCCGCGATAGTATTCCTCGGACTTTATATGGTGGGCATCCTCGTGGCCATGGCTACAGCACGAATGTTGCGCAAATTCTATTTCAAGGCCGATGAGACTCCGTTCGTGATGGAATTGCCTCCCTACCGTGTGCCATCGCTCAAGTCCTCACTTCGCCATACATGGAACAAAGGCGCCCAGTATCTCAAGAAGATGGGCGGCATAATACTCGTAGCCGGAATAGTGGTATGGGCTCTCAATTATTTTCCTCTCGACAGCCATAATAATCCTTCGAAGGACTCATACCTTGAGATGGTAGGTAAAGCCGTGACACCGGTAATGGAGCCTCTTGGATTCCACTGGCGTGCGACAGTAGCCGCCGTGGCCGGCATCCCGGCTAAAGAGATCACGGTATCTACTCTCGGAGTGCTTTACACCGGCGATGAAGAGGCCTCATTCACAACCCTGTCCGACAGACTTACAGCCATCAATCCCGCTACCGGAGAGCCGGACTTTACGGCGGCTTCGGCGCTGGCGTTTATGATATTCATATTACTCTACTGCCCGTGTACGGCAACGATCGTGGCGATAGTGCGTGAAACGGGAAGCTGGCGCTACGGAGCATTCAGCATAATCTATAATACAGCGGTAGCGTGGGTTACTGCATGGCTCTTCTATCTTATAGTTCAATCACTGTAATACCGGCACCGCCGAACTGCACGTGCTCGTCGTGATACGCTTTCACTACGGGTAGAGTCGACAGATACTGACGGATGCTCTGCCTGAGAGCTCCGGTACCGGTACCGTGCAGTATTCTGACTGGTGTAGCTCCAAACTGCACGGCATCGTCAATATAATACATCACGGCCTGAAGCGCTTCGTCGACACGCATTCCTCTCACATCGAGCTGACGGCTGAATGCAAGCTGCCGTTCACGCGAACCATCAGAAGCAGCCGTAGAAACTTTTGGAGTCGATCGCTTAGTGTCCGGTGATGCTTGTGTCTGCTTCAGGCGATCGAGCTTAACGGTAGTCTTCAGTTGTCCGAACATCACTACTGCACTCTTACCCTCGACTGATATCACAGTGCCGACAGTACCCTCTCCATCGAGGCGGACGTGGTCGTCGGGCTTAATCTCTACGGGTGCCGACGGAGCAACAGTCGGTTTCTGTTTTTTCTTGGGACGGCGGCGGGTAAGTTTATCGATCAACTTATCGTCATGTCGCGACTCTCCGATAAGACTTTCCTTCTCGGCCTGCAATTTCTTGCGGGCTTCCTGAGTGGCGAGCCGATCGGCTTGCGACCTGCGTATCTCATGTATCGTACGTTCGATGGCGGCATTTGATCCTTCAAGTATCTTCCGGGCGTCCTCTTTAGCCTCAGATATGATCTCATTGCGACGTGCGTGAAGCTGATCAGCTTCGGCATCGTAGCGTTGAAGCGTCTCTTCAAGTTTCTTCTCTTTCTGTCGTATCGACAGGCGTTTCGATTCCCAATAACGCTTGTCGCGCGCCACAGCCTGAAGATATTTGTCGAGGTTGATATAATCCTCTCCGGCAAGTTCGCGGGCTCTCTGCACCACCTCGGCCGGCAGGCCCATACTGCGGGCTATATCGAGGGCAAACGAGCTGCCGGCCTGCCCGATGGCCAGACCGAATGTAGGAGCCATCCGCTGACGGTCGTAGGTCATCGAACCATTTACGAGTCCGTCGGCCTCATCAGCATAAAGTTTCAGATTATGGTAGTGCGTAGTGATGATACCCATCATCTCCTTGGCATTGATGCTCTGCAATACCGCCTGAGCTATCGCACCGCCGATATGAGGCTCGGTGCCAGAGCCGAATTCATCGATAAGGATCATAGACCTATTTCCGCCGTGGCGAAGAATCTGCTTCATATTGCCGATATGGGAGCTGTAGGTACTAAGATCATTGTCCATCGACTGATCATCGCCCAAGTCAACAAATATATCGCGGAATATACCCATGTGCGAGTTGGAATATACCACGGGAAGCATGCCGCACTGAAGCATATATTGATTCACGCCTACCGTCTTAAGACACACCGATTTGCCACCGGCATTCGGACCTGATATCACAAGTATGCGGTTGCCCTTGTCCAAAACCACGTCGAGAGCTACCTGCTGCTTTCCCTGACGCTGCAGTGAATCCATCAGCGCCGGATGACAGGCGTGGTACAGCTCAATCACAGGCTCAGGGGCAATATGAGGTCTGTCGGCATCAAATCTACGGGCGATCTCAGCTTTGGCATTAACAAAATCCACATACGCCAACACATCGGCACTCTCGCTCATAGCCGGAACATCGGGACGCAGCTTATCGGCAAGCCGTGTGAGAATCCTCACGATCTCGCGCTGCTCCTCGATTTCGAGTTCGCGGATATTATTGTTAAGCTCGACGACCTCGGCCGGCTCGATAAACAGGGTCTTACCGGTAGCCGATTCATCATGTACTATACCATTAAGCTTGCGCTTATACATAGGTGCAACGGGGAGCACGAGGCGGCCGTCGCGCATCGACGGGGTGACATCACTGTCGATATATCCTTCGCGGATAGCGCGTTCCATGACTCCGCGCATCACTGAGCCGGCTCTCGACGACAACGAGTGAAGCTTGCGCCGGATACCTGCGAGTTCGGGCGATGCCGAATCCTTTACATTTCCAAGATCATCGATCACTTCATCGATGAAGCGAATCTGTATAGAGAAGTCGGCTATCGACTCCACTACTTTCGACAGGCGCTCAAAACTGAGCCCCTCGTTAGTAGTAAAGAAACTCACAACGGCTCGCTGAGTACGCAGTGTAGACCGCAAAGCCGCACATTCATCTGCCGTAAGCCAACGACCTTCTACAGCCAATTGAGCAAGGATCGGGCGAACATCCCGCACTCCCTGCCAAGGCAGACGATAGCCGGCACGAAGAGCAGCGAGCATTTCGGCCGTCTCGTCAACCCAGGCGCATATCCTATCGAAGTCGTCGCTGAAAGCCATCGACTTTACCCACTTCTCGCCGAGCGGAGTGCTGCAGGCTCCGACAAGTTCGCGGCGGATGAAGTCGAATCCGAGTTTATATTCTATATTGGATGGATATATCATTTTCATAAATTTATTGCAAAGTTACGAAGAAATCAACATTTTTCGACCTTGGTGTGTTATAAGTTAAAATGAATATATTAACGTTTTAACAATTATCTATATTATGAAACCTTCCAAACTCAACTTCTTCGGTGTTTCCCGCTATTGGTGGGTAGTGCTCGTGATCGGTATCTTAATGATTCTCGGTGGCTTCGCTTATTGGTTCTGGCCCGCTGTAGGATATGCAGTTGCCTCTCAGATTTTCGGCTGGCTGCTCGTATTGTTTGGTGTAGTTCAGCTCTGTGTATCAGCCGGTCCTGACCGTCCACGAGGCTGGGGATGGTGGCTCGCCTGCGGTATTATCAATATGTTTGTGGGCTTTATGCTCGTACGCAGTGTGATTCTTTCCGAACTCGTATTCCCCTACTTCATCGCTCTGGTATTCGCAATGTTTGGCGTAGCGGCTATCTTCGCGGCGTTCGGCTCATCCGGCCGCAAGAACTGGTGGCTATATCTCATCAATGGTATCCTGATGCTTATCATCGCTTACTTCTTTGCTGAAGCAGGCTACGTAAAAGATATGCTGATGACCAGTCTGCTCACTGCCATAGGCTTCATCTACTGGGGCTTCTCCATCGCAATGATCAGCTATGATATGCGACCCGCCTCTACCAAGTAAACATAACCCCAATACCCGATATCCGCGTCCGGTGTGCCAAGCGTATGCCGGACGCGTATGTTAAATACCTATAATTTAAGGCCGATAAGAGAGGAAGTATGGTATAAATTACTATTTTTGTATCTATAATGGTTAAACCTTCATCCGGCGGCAGCGTCAAAGGAGTTAAGAAACCATTAGCACACTTCAACCGTTTACTAATCATACAAAAAATCCTACAACGATGAAATTACGCCTTTTTTCTCTAATGGCCTTAATGACCGCGGCATCCGGCCTGTGGGTCGCTTCGGCGCAGGGTTATTACGACGACGACATCTATTATGTACCCGGGAAGTCAAGCGCTCCGTCTGCTCCCGCATCTTCAAATCAGACTACCGTAACCGACTATCAGGCAGCCGGCACATATACCGTACCATCATCAGCCGGACTGTCGGTAGATGTAGACACATACAACCGCCGTACATCCGGCAATCAAGCAAAGGCTCAGACCAATACGTCGGCCGATAATTCATCGTTCGCTTACACGCGTACGATCGAACGCTTCTACAATCCCAATATCGTAACCGAATCGACGGACACCACTCTCGCCCAGTATTATTACTCCGAGCCGTCGACTACCAATATCAACATTTACCTCGATGCTCCCGACTACTACTGGGGATCACCGTATAATTACTACGGCTACAGTCCATACTACTGGAATCGCCCGTACTCGGCCTGGGGCTACTATTCGTACTACAATCCCTGGTCGTGGGGTCCCTCATGGTCATGGAACTGGAATTGGGGGCCATCGTGGTCGTGGAGCTGGGGACCTTCATGGTCATGGGGCCCGGCATGGAGCTGGACACCCTCATGGGGCTGGGGCGGATATTATCCTCCGGCACCCGCACATCGTCCATCGTGGACATATCGTCCGTCAGGGCACTCGCGTCCTGCTTACGGCCTGACCAACAACCATGGTTCAAACCGTCCGGCCTACACCGGTGGCAATTCCCGCCCGAGCTACAATGCCGGTACTTCATCCCGCCCGTCGTACAACACAGGCACACGTCCCGGTCGCAGCACCGGTTCGGGCAACTATCATCCGTCGAACAACAATAATTCCCGTCCTTCATACAACGGCAATACCAATAGCCGTCCGTCGAACAACAGCAACAACTCGCGTCCGGCGTACAACAACAATAATAACAACACTTCACGACCCTCGTACAACAATAACAACTCACGTCCGTCGTATAGTCCGAGTACAGGCGGTGGCCGCAGCTCCGGTGGCGGCTTCAATGGCGGCGGAGGCCGTAGTGGCGGTGCAGCCGGCGGTCGCGGACGCCACTAAATTATATAAGATATCACAATCCTATTGAATCACAACTCATATCATTACCAATATGAATAAACGTATATCCGCGCTCCTTCTGGCAGCGATACCTATGATTGGATTTGCGCAGACAGCTTTCGACGCATATCAGATGTCGAGATACGACCTCCGCGGCACTGCCCGCTTTATGTCAATGGCCGGTGCATTCGGCGCTCTCGGCGGTGACCTCTCCTCGCTCAATCAGAATCCTGCCGGTATCGGCGTGTATCGCAAAAATGAGATCGGCTTTACACTCGATATAGATATGCAATCGGTGAAAGCTCCTGTTCTGGCCAACGATAATAAGACATGGGGGCAAAACTCTACGAGCCAGACCAAGGCTCTCGTGCCGAATGTGGGCTATATAGGTGTAGCATACACCGGATCCAACGTGATGCCTGTGTTCCAATGGGGATTCTCCTACGGACGTACGGCTTCGTTTAACCGTCGCTACTCAGGTACACTCGATATGAACGGATCGCTTTCCAATCTCATAGCCGGTAATACTACGTACGACGGCTTCACTACCGATCAACTGACTGCCGGCAACGGAACCAACTACTGGGGCGCGGGACACGCTCCCTGGATGAGCCTTCTGGCTTATAATTCATATATGATCAATCCGCTTGCGTCGAATATGAATCAATACAATGGCCTCTGGCTCGACGGTACCACCTACGGCGTGGCCGACTTCGACGTTGAGGAAAAGGGCTTTGTCGACGAATATGAGATCAACTTCGGCGGCAATTTCACCAACTCCATATATTGGGGTGTGGGCGTAGGCATTACCGACATCGAATATTCCCGCTACGTATATTATAAGGAGTATATGACCGGCGCTCTCACTCCCGTGAGCGAAAACGGTGCTATCGTGGCCGGCGCTCCCGACTTCGACAATGAGGCTCAGGTGGGACTCGAATCGCGCCAGCGCATCAGCGGTACGGGCGTAAATGTAAAGGCCGGCTTGATATATCGCCCCATCAATGAATTCCGCATAGGTCTGGCCGTACACTCCCCTACTTATTATAATCTCAACCAGATTCACGACGGTGCTGTAGACTATAACTATGGCGATAATGCTGTGCGAGCCGACTACACCCAATCGCCCACTGACTCCTACGGATGGAAGCTCCGCACTCCCTGGCGCCTGATCGCATCGGCTGCTACTGTGATTGGCGGTCGCGGTATCGTGAGCCTCGACTATGAGTATCGTCCATACCAGAATATGACGACAAAGTTTGACGACGGCTATAGCTGTACGGATGTCAACAACGATATCAAATCGTATTACAAGGCTGCCAACATCATTCGTCTGGGTGGTGAATTCCGCGTTACCCCGAACTTCAGCCTGCGCGCCGGCTATGCTCTGGAGTCGTGCCCCACAACTACAGAGTTTAAAAACAATCAACTGTATGTATACACGTCCAATCCCGACGACACCGGTACTTCACCCTCATATTCCGTTGATGACAAGACACAATACATCACTTGCGGTATCGGATATCACTGGAAATCATTCTATGCCGACGCGGCCTACGTACATCGCTCACATACAAGCGAATTCCATCCATACTCGGGCAACAACGGCTACACTGCCAATCCGTCGGTAGCAGAGGTGAAGGAGTCGAACAATAATATTGTGCTCTCCGTGGGCTTCAAATTTTAAACATACTATTGTAGACTCAGTGAAGTTTAGCTAATTTTGTATCAGCATAACCAATACAATTAATTACTCAAGATGATCAATAACATCCTTTCCATCTCCGGTAAGCAGGGCCTTTTCAAGCTTGTCAATCAAGGCAAGAATATGCTTATCGTTGAATCTCTGCTCACCGGAAAACGTACTCCGGCCTACGCTCACGACAAAGTTGTAGCCTTATCCGACATATCTATATACACCAACGACGGCGGCGACAGACCTCTGGCAGATATCCTCGAAGATATCAAAGCATACACTGAGGGTCAGCCCGTTGATGTGAAGGCTATGGATGATGCGGATCTCCGCAAATACTTCGGTCAGATTATGCCCGACTTCGATTCCGATCGCGTGTATACCAACGATATCCGTAAGCTCTTCAACTGGTACAACCAGCTTATCGCAGCCGGTGTGACCGAGTTTAAGGACAACGAAATTGCCGAAGACGAAGCAGCTGAAGCCGCAGAAAAAGCCGACGAAGAAGCTACCGAAAAATAATAAGACAACAAATAAGTATAAAATCAGCCCGCCTGGTATAGAACCGAGCGGGCTAATTATTTATTGTCGCACTCTTTTTTATCAGTGAATGCAGCCGATAAGGTTGCGGATGGAGCTTTCGCCGTGACGGCTGCAATATTCGGCCAGACCGTCTACGACCTTCTCCGTTACGGCCGGATCTACGAAATTGGCTGTACCGATCTGCACGGCTGTGGCGCCTGCCATTATAAATTCAAGCGCATCATTGGCCGTCATTATACCACCGAGGCCGATTATCGGAATTTTTACGGCTTTGTAGGTCTGCCACACCATACGCACGGCCACCGGACGCACTGCGGGACCGGAAAGGCCACCGGTCACTGTGCTAAGCTTTGGCTTCCGACGCTCTACATCCACGGCCATACCCATCAGAGTATTGATCATCGACACTGCATCTGCGCCTTCAGCTTCAACAGCACGCGCTATCTCGGTGATATCGGTCACGTTGGGTGATAGCTTTATAATCAAAGTCCTGTCAAACGCAGCACGTACGGCCTTGGTCACTGCCGCAGCGCCGGCCGTGGTGGTGCCGAACGCCATACCGCCCTGCTTCACGTTGGGGCATGAGATATTGATTTCGACGGCACGTATGTCGGTCCGCTCATTGAGCCGACGGCACACCTCCGCATAGTCTTCTATACGCGATCCGGATACATTGACTATCGTCTCCATCTGCGCATACTCCTTAAGACGGGGATAGATCGTGTCGATGAAATAATCCACGCCCTTGTTCTGCAGGCCTACGGCATTAAGCATACCGGATGGTGTCTCGGCCATACGCGGATAGTCGTTACCTTGTCGCGGTTCGAGCGTGGTACCTTTCACTATCACCCCACCAAGACGGTTGAGGTCAACAAAATCAGCAAATTCCTCGCCAAAGCCGAAGGTACCTGAGGCGGTGAGCACCGGATTCTTAAGCTCCAGTTCTCCAATATTGACTTTAAGATCTACCATAGCAAACTATCGATATTAAATACCGGTCCGTCGGTACATACACATACATTTCCTTTCACAGTAGGCTCCACGCAGCATAGACACGCGCCCAGGCCGCAAGCCATCATATTTTCGAGCGACACCTCGCAGGCTATTCCCTTTTCGCGCGACTTCCGCGCCACGGCCTTCATCATCGGTGCGGGGCCGCAGCAGTAAACCATATCGAATGGCGATTCCCATATATCGTGATCGGTAACTACGCCTTTCACTCCGCAAGAGCCATCGTCGGTAGATATACTCACCTCCCCTAAAGCCTCAAACAGTCCGCGCTCCAGAAGTTCATCCTCCGTACGGGCACCGAGCAGGAAGCATGGCGCAAAACCGGCATCGCGCAACTCGTGACCGAGGTGAAGGAGCGGGGCCACACCTACGCCGCCGCCGACGAGCAGAAGTCGAGGCGATGTACCGGTCTGCGGAATCGAAAAGCCGTTGCCGAGGGGCATCACTATATTCAAGCGGCTGCCGACCGGCATACCGCACAGTACATCTGTACCGCGTCCGGCGGCACGCACCAACAGCCAAAGCTCATTGGCTACTGTATCTACATAGTTTATACTAATGGGTCTGCGCAACAATACGTCGGCACCTGCAGGTATCTTCACTTCCACAAACTGACCGGGTCGACATTCGGGTAACGGAGATCCGTCGGCCGGAGAAAGTTTAAGCAGGCAAGCGCTCCGCGACAGCGGGCTATTCTCGCGTACTTCAAAATCGATTATCTTTTTCATCTGTATGTTTGAAGAGAGGGATTGCGTTTCTTTTGGTTTTCGACATACAAAGCTACAAAAAAAAGAACGACCGCCCAACATTAGTCAGGCGGGTCGTCGCGATTTAAGTCAGTTTAGTTGGCCGAATCAGGCTCGGGAGCGATAAGCTTGTAGCCTTTGCCATGGATATTGATGATCTCGATCGACGGATCTTCACGAAGGTGCTTGCGCAGCTTGGTGATATATACGTCCATACTGCGGGCGTTGAAGTAATTATCATCGATCCAGATGGTCTTGAGGGCATAATTACGCTCAAGAATTTCATTGACATGCGCGCAGAGAAGGCTCAGCAGTTCCGACTCCTTGGTGGTGAGTTTGGTCACCTTGTCGTCGATCATAAGCACCTGCTTCTGTGTATCGAATGTGAATTTACCGATACGGTACATGGTGATCTCCTTGCCTTTCTTGCCGCGGGCACGGCGCAGGATAGCTTCAATTCTGAATACCAACTCCTCCATCGAGAATGGTTTAGTGATGTAGTCGTCAGCACCAATTTTGAAGCCTTCGAGAATATCTTCTTTCAGTGATTTGGCTGTAAGGAAAATGATGGGTACGTCCGAATTGACGGTGCGTATCTCCTGTGCCAGCGCGAATCCGTCTTTCTTAGGCATCATCACGTCGAGCACACACAGATCGTACTTGCCTTTCAGGAAGGCTTTGTAACCACTCTCACCATCGGCAAACAAGTCGGCATTGTAGCCCTTTGCCTGCAGGTATTCCCTAAGCAGCATTCCGAGGTTTTCGTCATCCTCGCATAATAGTATACGCAAACGATCTTCCATAATTGTTTAAATTTTAGTTAGTGGTAATTTTATTATAAATTTTGTTTCTTTCCCAAGTTCGCTTTCGGCGTTGATATCGCCGCCGAATTCGTTGACCATCTTCTTTACATAGGCCAGACCGAGGCCGAAGCCTTTTACGTCGTGGCGGTTGCCGGTCGACACGCGATAGAATTTGTCGAATATCCGTTTCAAGTCATCTTTCCGGATACCGATACCGTTGTCGGATATCACGATCTGCAGATGCGAATCCGATACGTCGGCCGTCGATACGGTCAGTTGCAGCGGACGCTCTTCGTCGCGGTATTTCACGGCATTGTCGAGCAGATTGAATATCACGTTGGTGAAATGCATCTCGTCCACGGCGATTATGGCATCCTCGGCATCAAGGCGGGCATTGAGTTGACCGCCATACCGCTCTACTTTCAGCTTGAAGGTATTGATGATACCTTGTATCACACTGTTGGCATCTACCTCCTGTAGTCGCAGAGTGGCTTTCTGATTGTTGAACATCGACATCTGAAGCACCTTCTCCACCTGGAAGCGCAGACGTTTCGTCTCATCGTTGATCACACCTGATATATGCTCGAGCATCTTGGGCGATTTCCTCACGCTATTGTCGTTGAGCATCTGAGCCGCAAGCGATATACTCGATATCGGAGTCTTGAACTCGTGAGTCATATTATTGATGAAATCATTTTTCATCTCCGTAAGTTTCTTCTGACGGAAGGCCACGATGATGGTGTAGATAAACATCACGAGCAATATTACGGTAAGAATCATCGATGGTATGATCACCTTTATCGAGTGAATAAGGTAGTCGCGCTTGTCGGGGAAATAGACCTTGAGATAGTTGACACGTGCACGAGAATCGCTTGGAAACAGAGCCTGTACGAACGTATTGCCATCGTTGTCGAGAGCAGTATTATAGTTGTGGGTCTTGTATACCACCGCTCCCATTCGATTCACCACTGCAAACTCGAATGGCAACGTGATACCGTTGGATGCCAGTTCGGTCTTAAGCATATCAGATACCAATGCTGAATCCGCTCTCTCCTGGATAGGAAGTGAATTGGACTGACTGATAAGGCTGAGCACCACTTCGTCGAGAAGAGCTCGCTTATATGTGTACTGATCGCGGATACGTTCGCGCCACGATTTGCCGGGTAGCAGTGACATGGCACTGAAGGCATTGTCGTCGTCATCGTCATCATCGATCACTACTGTAAAAGAGTTGCTCCCCATCACCGGCATATCGGACTGAAGCATATCGTTGAGCAGATATTGCTTCGTCTCAGTGAGCTCAAGTGAGTGAGATACGGCGTTGAGACTTCTCTTCACACCCTGAGTGAACTGCTCGTCACGCAGTTCTACGACATTCTTTGTATATATCAGCTGCATATACAATAGGCTGGTAAAGGTAATTACCATTATTATTGTCAGCAACCATATAGTCGTCTTTTTCATTTTTGTAGGGTTGGCGTCGGAGTCTTTTAGAGGGCGACGATTTTATTAATATTAAACTTTATTATGTTAACAATTAAAAATACCATTTGGTTGACCCAAAGATAAAGAGAATGACGCAAACCGTTTAACGATTTGCGTCAAAATTAACAAAAATATGTGAAAAATACAATTATTCTTCCGGTTGAGGTGTTTTCGGCAGGAAATGTCGCAGCATCAGGAATGCTAATACTCCCGATAATACGGAGCCTACTACGATACCCAGCTTAGCGTGATTGAGGATATCGGCATTCATCGAATCACCGCCACCAAACGACAGGTTGGCTATAAATATCGATACCGTGAATCCGATGCCGCCAAGCATGGATATGGATGTCATCATCTTCCAGTCAGCGCCCTTCGGCATTGGTGCCATGCGCAACTTGACGGTAGCCCAACTGAACAGCAATATACCGAGGAATTTACCGAATACCAGTCCGCAAATTATAGCCAGACTCACGCCTTCGAAGATGCTCGCCGGGGCGATATCGAGCAGAAAGATACCGGCATTGGCAAAGGCAAAGAGCGGAACGATGAAGTTGTTGACGATAGGATGCAGGGAGTCTTCGAGATCCTGGAGAGGAGATATCACTTTATCCGAGGCCGACTCCACCTCCTTAAGCCAGTCGAGCTGGTCATGAGAAAGTATCGACCTGCGACAAAGCGCCTCTTCATCCTCACGGGAGAATTTCGATATGGCGTGACGGATCGAGCGGATATACTTAACCGGCTGGAATACCGGAGTGGCTGGTACGCAGAAAGCGACGAGTACACCGGCTATCGTGGGATGAATACCTGAATTAAGGAAGAGCAACCATACAACGCCGCCAAGACCGATATAGAAAATTTTACTCTTAATGTGGAGCTTCGAGCCAAGCAGAAGCACTCCGAGTATGATTGCGGCGATTCCGAGCAGCGCGAACTCTATATGGGTACTATAGAACACGGCTATCACCACTATACCGCCGATATCGTCGACCACAGCCAATGTGGTGAGGAAAATCTTAAGGCCTATAGGGACTCTCGAACCGAGCAATGCCAATACACCGAGGGAGAACGCAATATCCGTAGCCATAGGTATGGCAGCACCGCCGGCGTAGGGCGTACCGCTCGACAAGCAGAAATAGATCAACACAGGTATAGCCATGCCGCCTATCGCACCCATAATAGGGAGGAGAGCCTGACGGAACGACGACAACTCCCCTACCAGCACCTCGCGCTTTATCTCAAGGCCTATGGAGAAGAAGAATATTGCCATCAGGGCATCGTTGATCACTTCCAGCACTGTCATGGGATGACCGCCGTGACTAAATATATTGAAGGATCCGATCTGTACGATACACGGCTCCTCCCAGAATTTGAAGTAGTAATTGTTTAATCCCGGGATATTAGCCACGATTAACGCGGCGATAGTAGCCAGAATCAAAATATTGCCACCGGTGGCATGTCGGCGAAGCGCTTGCCGGGCAGCATAGAGCGGAGCATGTTCCTCTTCCACTACGCACGAGAGCCGCGACTGTGGATTTTTCTGAGCTTGTGATGAAGTTGTGGGCTTATCCATATATGTGAGAATATAAAAATTTAACGAGAGTTGCTGATATTTTAACAACTCTCGTCAACTTTAGGTTCTCACTAATCCAGTTTTAGCACGGCGAGGAAAGCTTTCTGCGGCACTTCCACAGATCCGATCTGCTTCATTCGCTTCTTTCCTTGCTTCTGCTTCTCAAGCAGTTTACGCTTTCGGGATATGTCGCCGCCGTAACACTTCGCCGTCACATCCTTGCGCACGGCTTTCACCGTTTCACGGGCTATAATCTTGGCTCCTATAGCGGCCTGAATGGCGATGTCGAATTGCTGGCGCGGTATTAGTTCTTTCAATTTCTCGCACATCCGGCGTCCGAACGAGAGGGCATTGTCGGCATGAGTCAGTGTGCTCAGTGCATCCACGCTCTCGCCGTTGAGCAGAATATCGAGCTTTACGAGTTTCGACGGGCGGAAGTCGTGAAGATGGTAGTCGAACGAAGCATATCCTTTCGAAATACTTTTCAGCTTGTCGTAGAAGTCGATCACGATCTCACCCAGCGGCATATCGAAAATCATCTCCATTCGGTTGCCGGAGATATACTCCTGCTTCACAAGCTCACCACGCTTTCCGAGACATAGCGTCATAATCGGGCCAATATATTCGGCTGCCGTAATCACCGACGCACGGATATACGGCTCCTCGATGCGCTCGATAAGCGTGGGGTCGGGAAGTCCCGAGGGATTATGCACTTCTGTCTTGGTTCCGCGCTTGTCGTACACATTATACGATACGTTTGGCACCGTGGTGATCACATCCATATTAAACTCGCGACTCAGACGCTCCTGCACTATCTCCATGTGGAGCAGTCCCAGGAAGCCGCAACGGAAACCGAATCCGAGTGCCATCGAGGACTCGGGCTGGAATGTAAGCGACGCATCGTTGAGCTGAAGTTTTTCGAGTGAGGCACGCAGGTTCTCAAAATCTTCGGGATCGATCGGGTAAACACCGGCGAACACCATAGGCTTCACCTCCTCGAATCCTTCGATAGCCCTGGCGCATGGGCGCTCGACATGGGTGATCGTATCGCCTACGCGCACTTCTCGCGATGTCTTGATACCCGAAATGATATAGCCGACATTGCCGGCCGACAGCTCCTGACGTGGCGACATCTGGAGCTTGAGTACACCGATTTCGTCGGCATGATATTCCTTACCGGTGGCCACGAATTTCACTAGATCGCCATGGCGCAACGTGCCGTTAACGATCTTGAAGTACGCGATAATACCGCGGAACGGATTGAATACGGAGTCAAAAATCAAAGCCTGAAGCGGAGCATCCTTATCAGCTACGGGGGCCGGTACACGGTTGACGATGGCTTCAAGTATTTCGGGGATACCCTGCCCCGTCTTGCCGGATGCGCGGATGATATCGGTATGGTCACAGCCGAGAAGATCCACTATCTGATCCTCCACCTCTTCAGGATTGGCGCTGTCGAGGTCTATCTTATTGATCACGGGAATGATCTCAAGATTGTTGTCGATTGCCATATAGAGATTGGAGATGGTCTGGGCCTGAATACCTTGGGCGGCATCGACTATAAGAAGAGCACCCTCGCACGCAGCGATCGAGCGCGACACTTCATAAGAGAAGTCGACGTGTCCGGGAGTATCTATAAGATTAAGCACGTAGTCTGTGCCTTCGTGATGAAAATTCATCTGTATTGCGTGGCTCTTGATCGTGATGCCACGCTCGCGCTCAAGATCCATATCATCAAGCACCTGAGCCTGCATATCTTTCTGACCCACAGTGTCGGTATATTCGAGCAAGCGGTCGGCCAACGTACTCTTACCGTGGTCGATATGGGCTATAATACAAAAATTTCGTATGCGGGAGGGATCAACACTCATAGTCTATATATTTTCACCACACAAAGTTAAGATTTTTTGCTCACATATAAAAATGGCGCCCGGCATTGAGAGCCGGGCGCTTATATCAAGAGTGAAAATGTATCTTAGAAGTTCCACTGACAGGCAACCATGTGGAGGTTGGAGCAACCAATGGTGCGGAAGTCGGTAAGGAAGTTGTAGCGGCAGTTAACGTAGGTGAGAGCCTGGTCAAAGCTTACGTCGATAGTGTTGAGCTGATTGTGGTCGCAGATCAAACGCTGAAGGAAGTTCTGGTTGCTCAGGTCAAGACGGGTAAGGTCATTGTAAGAGCAGTCTACGTAAGTAAGGTTGGGACAATTCTCTACGCTGAGAGTGGTCAGGTCGTTGTACGAGCAGATGAGGTCGATAAGGTTGTTGCAATTGCGAACACCTAAGGTGGTCATACCGTTGTCGCTGCAAACGAAGGTGCTGAGTGCGGGCAGACCGGATACGATCATTGTGGTGAGCTCGTTGTCATCAACATTGAGGTTGGAGAGATTCTCTACACCTGCGAGGTTGAGAGAGGTGAGCTTATTGTAACCGCAGTAGAGGTTCTTGAGGTTGGTGCAACCGGTTACGAGAAGGCTTTCGAGATGGCAACCCTGACAGTTGAGAGTCTTCAGCGAAGTCGAATTAGCTACGTTGAGCTCAACAAAGTAGTTGTTGGCAACATTGAGGTTTTCGAGGGCGGGAACATTCTCCATTGTCAAATCGGTAAGACGGTTCTTGTAAACCGATACCTTCACAAGCGAAGTACAGCCGGAGATGTCGAGAGTAGCCAGTTTGTTACGCGAAGCGTTGAGATCAGTAAGATCGGCGTCACCGGCTACCGACAGATTGGTAAGGGCATTGCGGGAAACGTCGAGTTTCTTCAGGAATTTGAATCCGGAGAGATCGAGATTGCCTGCGAGGTGTTTGTCTTTCCATTCGATGGCGGTTACGTGGCCGTTTTCTACGGTGAGACCCTCAACACCTGTGAAGTTGTTGAGATCGGTAACCGTGAGGGCGGCGGCATTTGTGCCGTCTTTTTCTGCAGTCTGAGTCATGAAAGCCTTGAGTTGTTTGGCTTCAGCTTTGTCCAGTTTCTGTGCAAATGCGCTCGAGAAAGTAGCTACGAGGG
>JAIDTT010000104.1 GCA_029060545.1 Paramuribaculum sp.
GGGTGCACTCGCGTGCACCCCTTCGGAGAGATAGATATTGTGTAGAGAGGGATTACATTACGTAAACCTTGGCAGCTTTCTTACCCTTCTTGGCAATGTAGATGCCGGGGGTGAGAGCATTACCGTTGACACGTGCACCTTCGAGGTTGTAGAAGAGGGTGGGGGTGTCGTCGTTGGCGTCGTCGCCGAAGATATTTTCGATAGCGGCAGCCTCACCACCATTTGAGAATACGAATACTACTGTGAGGTCAGCCGAGGGAAGTTCAGAGATAGCGTAGTAGTATACGGGGGATCCGTCTGCGCGCACACCGTCACCTTCTTCTCCGCCGTCACAACCGGCGAGTACATCTTCTGTGATGTCTTCGGGATCGGCGTCTTCGCCTTCCTGGAGGGTTACGCTGAGTACCTCTTCGTATTCACCTTCGCTGTCTTCTATCGCACCGGGATAAGCGAAGATATTGAAGTCGTCAGCAAACTGAGTAGCGGAGAGCATGTCACCGGAAGCGAAACCTACTGCGGGACCGGTTACGTCATCGTTCCAACCATAGCCGGCGGTTACTTCGCCGTTACCGTTTACCACCCAGCTTACGTGTGCGGTGAAGTCGGCAAACTCTACTACTACATTAAGGTTCTCGGTGAGAGCTACGGTGTACTCGTTGTCGACTACTTCAGCGGTCTTGCTTTCACCGTTGACGGAGAATACTGCGATGCACTTGCCGGCAGCGGGAGTGAGGGTGAAGGTTACTTCAGTACCTACGGGGAGTACCTGATCGTTGCTGATGGTAGCACCTTCGGCGGTAGTTGCGGAGAAGGAACCCAGACCGTTTACTGCATAGCTTACGGAGTGACCGAAGTGAGCGGTGAGCTCTACGTCAGTTTCGCCTTCGTAGGTATAGCGTGCGCCGGTCGATTCGATTTCGCCTGCAGCGTTGGTCCAGTTGAGGAATGCATAGCCCTGAGCGGGAGTAGCGAGTACTATTACGTTAACCTGCTTGGTGCTTACGCTGGTCTCTTCAGTTTCGGGGCTGATGATGGCTACACTACCGTATACTTCGTTTTCGGAAGCGACGGATACAGTGCGCTCGTTTTCAAGTTCCTGGGTGGGGATCACGAAGTCAACGTCGAATACGACTTCACCATTGTCAGAAGTAGTCTGACCATATTCGCAGGGACCCTGAGTGTCTCTCCAGTTGAGCACGTAACGCATACGGTGGGTGCCGGACTTGATATCGGAGGGGATAGTGAAAGTGAAGGTACCGGCAATAGCTTCGCCCTTGGAGTTTTCGGTAGAGGCTACATAGTTAGTGTATACCTTATCGCTGCTCTGGAAGCCGTTGCCATCAGCATCGAAGTAGAGAGCGGTGTGCATCCAGGTACCTGTGCCTGTGGCTTCAACGGTAACGGTGCGTCCGCCTTCGGTTACGATCTGGGGAACGGTGGCGTTAGCGTCATAAACCGGGCGCTTGTTGGTGGCGCTGTTGGAAGTACGGAAAGCAGCGTTGGCATAAGTACCGGAATTGGAGATGGTAACCGAATTAACGCCGTCAGAGATGGTTGCTGAGGAAAGGCCACGGCCGTTGTATGCGGACTCCGAGCCGTTGGGACGACCACTGATAGGAGTCGGAGCGCAGTACTCGACAGTCTGCACGTCATAAGAAGCGGAGATAGTCACATTACCGGTTACGGTGTATGTGCTGTTGTTATCAATAGCTGTGCCATTAACGTTGACAGAAGCTACGCGATAACCCTGCTCGGCTACTGCGGAGATAGTGAGCACAGTGCCGTCTACTACGGTTGCACCGGATGCTACGGCTGCGCCGTCGGCAGTCACAGTGATGGTACCCTTTGCGGAGGGAGTTACGGTCACGGTGTATTTAGCCTTTTCGGTAGCGGAGATTTCAAGAACTGAAACCTGATTCATAGTGAAGGTGTATACACCATCCACTGCTGTCAGAGACTCACCGTTGAGGGTAACGTCGTTGAGAGTGTACTCTACAGGCACATTAACTACGAGTTTGTATTCAGCACCGCCTACGAGCGCACCGGTATCTTCTACAGCAACGCCGTTCAGAGTGAGAGTATAATCAAGGTTGGAATCGTTGATTACAGCGAGAGGATACGATTCGCTGGAGAAGGTAGCGCCGAAAGTTACGTCAGCAGCCACAGTGTATGTGGTACCTTCCACTACTTCACCGTTGGCGGTTATAGCCACGAGCTTGTAGCCGTCGGCAGGTACTGCTTCAAGAGTGAGCTCGGTGCCGGAAGCTACGGTTGCGCCAGATGCTAATACTTCTTCACCGTTCTTGAGAACGAGTGAGCCATTTTCGATATCAGCTACATTTACGGTAACTTCTACAGGGGCTACAACGCGGCTGGACTCTACGAGGG
>JAIDTT010000105.1 GCA_029060545.1 Paramuribaculum sp.
CCCTTATAGAGCGTGTTGCTGCGGGTGCGGCGCGCGAGATCTCGATGCGCTGGCGGCCAAATAAGCGCACGGTAGTGTTTGCCGGTCCGGGCAATAACGGTGCTGACGCTCTCGCCACCGCCATCGAACTTTCAAGCCGCGGATTCAAGCCCGAAGTCTACCTCTTCAACATTGGTGGCACAAGTATCAAGAACGAATGTCAATACTTCCGCGACCTCTACAACGAGCGTATCGCCGATGATAGTCTGCACGAAGTCACCGGTATGTTCAACACCCCCGAACTCGGCCCCGACGATCTGGTGATCGACGGTCTTTTTGGCTCCGGCCTCCGCGAAGGTCTTTCGGGTGGCTTCATGTCGCTGGTAAGATATATTAATGAGTCGGGAGCGCAGATAGTGGCTCTCGACATTCCGAGCGGTATGTTCGGCGATTGGGACAAGAGTGCACTGGAACGCAACGTGATCCATGCTACGATGACCATAGCCGTGCAGTTTCCCCGCCTCCCCTTCTTCCTTCCCAATAAGGCCGACCTCGCCGGCGAAATCAAGATAATCAATATCGGTCTGAGCCGTGAAGATATAGAGCGTCGACCCACCAATTATTTCCTTATCGACGAACAATCGGTGCGCGCACGGCTGCGTCCGCGCCGTCCGTTCAGCTCCAAGTCTGACTTCGGCAGCGCCCTGCTTGTAGCCGGTCGCTACGGCATGATGGGTGCAGCCGTAATGGCTTGCCGCGGTGCCATACGTGGCGGAGCGGGCAAGGTCACGCTCTACGGCCCCCAATGTGGTTTCCCGATAGTGCAGACGGCCATACCTGAAGCAATGTTTGAATCCGACGACAATAAGCTTGTGGTATCCGGTGTCAAGCCCCAGCATCCCTACACCGCCTGCGGCATAGGCCCCGGCCTCGGCACCAACGAACTCACAGTCAATGCCGTCGAGACTTTCATCAAGTCATCAAAAAATCCGCTCGTGATCGATGCCGATGCGCTCAACGCCATCAGCCGGCGCCCCGACCTGCTCAACAGCCTACCGGCCAACTCGCTGCTCACGCCACACGAAGGCGAATTTGACCGTCTCTTCGGCGAGTGCGACTCCCGTGAAGCACGACTGAAGAAGGCTATCGACACCGCAAAATACTACGCCGTATTCATCCTCCTCAAAGGCCGCTACTCGGCGCTCGTATGCCCCGACGGCAAGATATATTTCAATTCGTCGGGCAGCGTGGCTATGGCCACTCCCGGATCGGGCGATGTGCTCACCGGCCTGCTTACCGCTCTTATGGCTCAGGGCTACAACAGTAAGGCGGCCGCAATCATCGGCGTGTATATCCACGGCCTCGCCGGCCAGATGGCCGAAGATATTCAGGGCCAGTACGGAGTATCAGCTTCCGACATCGCCCACCATATCGGACCGGCCATCAAGTCCGTATTAGAATCCAACAAACGCTAAGCTAAACCCCACTACTGACACTATGCGATACATGTCACTGATCGCCATACTTGCCCTGACGGCAATACTGCCAGCCGCTGCGCAGACCACACAGAAACTCTCCGCCGGCAAGGTCAACGAATATGGCCTGATATATACACTCCCCTCCACTGCCGTCGACGTCACACTCGAAGCCGAGCTCACCGTGGAAACACCAGGAGAGTTCTACCTCTACTCCGAGAAGTATCTCGGAGTAAGCCCTATTGTCAAGGCATCACGCAGCTATCGTCTTCTGAGTGCACGCATCGACAGCCACGGCATTCCTACCGACTCGCTCCGCTATCTCGTGCAGTTCAAGTCGGGCTCGACTCCCTATATGCTCGTCGACGACAACAACGCACCGCTGACCATCAATACCGAAAGCGTAGTCACGATTCAGGCGCCTGCGCTTCCGAAAGCCAAGCCGCTTGAGCAGTCGATACTCGACAAACCGGTAGCCACTCAGGCCGTCACAGCCGATATGCTCCAGAGCGGTTCGCTTGCCAAGCGCGCCCAGCTGGCCGCGGAGCGCATCATGGAACTCCGCAGCATGCGCAGCGACATCCTCTCCGGTCAGGCTGACAATATGCCGTCGGACGGTGTAGCGATGCAGCTTGTGCTCGACAATATCGCAGCTCAGGAAGAAGCCCTCACGGCTATGTTTGTCGGCACCCGACAGAAAGGTACCGAAGTGGCCACGTTCACCGTTGAGCCTCCGTTGGCCGACGCTGCCGGATCCCCCATTGTATTGTGCCGACTCTCGCAACTCGACGGATTCGTCGGAGCCAACGACCTCTCCGGCTCACCTATTTATATTAAATTCGACGTTACATCGCAGGGCGAACTGCCCGTCAACGAAAAAGGCGAACAGAAGCGCTTCCCCAAAGGCGGACTCGCCTATCGCATACCAGGCAAAGCGCGTGTAGCGGTGTTCGACGGATCGAAAGAAGTAGCCGCGTCGACCATCGACGTAGCTCAATACGGTGTAGTATTCGGCCTTGATCCTGGACTATTCACCGACAAGAAAGCCCCCGCCTACGGTATCTTCAATCCCGTGACCGGCGCCATCGTAGAGATCGGCACCGTCAACTGATTATCACATCTCTCTTTTCTTAGAGCGGACGCAACTCGCCCGTAGTCGAATCGATGATGTATCCGGCTACGCGGATATCTTTCGGCACGAGCGGATGATTTGCGATCAGATCCACCGTCTCAAGCACAGCGGCATCTGTCTCGTCGAAGCCGTGCAGCCAGTTGTCGAGATCAATGCCGCAATGGCGCATCAGCGAGATATGTTCTTCATCGATACCACGCTGGCGCATCAGGTGAAGCATCTCCCCGGCATTCATACCCTGCACACCACAACCGGTATGGCCAATCACCATAATCTCATTGACACCAAGTTCGTAGATAGCCACGAGCAGAGAGCGTACCGTCGAATCAAACGGATTCGTGATCGTGCCGCCGGCATTCTTTATCATCTTCACATCACCGTTTTTGATGCCGAGCGCAGCCGGCAGCAGATGTGTGAGGCGTGTATCCATACAGGTGACAATAGCGATCTTCTTGTCGGGATATTTCGACGTCTCAAACTGCCGATAGCCCTCGCGCTCCACGAACTCACGGTTATACTTCAGTATCTCTTCAATCATAGTGTCCAATTATTTTTCACAAATATACAAAAACCTTGCGAATCGGCGGCGGATAATATTGTCGTAAGAGTTTGAAATGTAATAGGGGAAGGCCACTACACATTTCGAGCCTTTAACAATCAAACTCTTGTGTAATTTGTTGTAATATCATAATTTTGTATTATAAAAAGAATAGAATATGGCAATGACAATTAAAACATCCCCCGAACTTCGGGGCGAAGATGCCCGAATCTTCACCGAGGAAGCGGAGCGTAATGGCAAATTGCCTACGCCAAAACTTTCTGAATCTCAGCGTAAGGTGCTATCAACCATGTTAGAAAGTGCCAAAAATATTATATTTCCACCTCGGAAAGGCTGATAATGTCAAATTATAATTTCGTAGCGAGTACCTTTATGGTGCCGTATACCAAAGAGGTTGCAGACTATTGTGCCCCCTTTTATTGTGGTGACGAAGATTTAGATGAATTCTTCCGTCAGGATGTCTTTCTATATGAAGAAGAGCTGCTTGGCAAGACCTACTGTTGGATAAACAGATGTAATCAACGTGAAATTGTGGCAATAGCCACGCTATCCTACGACGGCATAAAGACATATACACTTGACAATCCTTCTCGCAACGCGCTCCAGCGCAAAATTCCTCAACAGAAGCGTCACCGCAGTTATCCAGCCGTTTTGATTGGGCGCCTCGGCGTTAATAAATCATTCCAAGGACGCGGATTGAATGTAGGCACGCAGTTGATGAATGCACTTAAATATTGGTTTGTAGATGAAAACAACAAGGCGGCATGTCGCTATATGCTCGTTGATGCCTACAATACCGAATCCACCATACACTACTATCTTAAAAACGAATTTAAGCCTCTCTACAAGACCGAGCAAAATGAGAAAGATGCTTTTGGAATATCAGAGAATGAGGCTTTAAGAAGTCGAGTAATGTTCTTCGACTTAAAGATGATAACTGAGTAGACATGCAGCATCAGCCGGGAATATGATACGACCGGTTGCACTTACGCAATCCGGCCTCAGTCAGCTAATCGTGAATCGGGTGTCAACTTACATTCCGGATCCAAACGCTACGCGCTGCAACCTACGCAATGAAAGAGCGAGAAAGTTGAATTGCTACGGAAAATCAGGATTTGATCTAATTTTCTAAATCACAAGGCCACACCTATATTCGCCCCAGCATTCTAACAATCATTGTTAGGCAACCTCTCTGTGATTTAGTCCAGTTAGAGGGGGTTTATTCCTCTTCGTCGCCGACGGAGGAGAACTCCGACAGATCCATCTTCACGATCTCGGTGGTGTCGGTCTGCACGGCTGTCGTGTCGGTATCGGTCAGTTCGATCTGAGGGACGGTCATATCCGGCTCTTCATCGGCCATAAAAAAGAGATAGGCACATACGCCCAATGCGATTACTACCAATGCGATAAGAAGATATTTAATAGTACGTGACATAGCAATTAGAATTATGTGATTAAAAAATTATCCACCGCAAAATTAGCAATTTTAACCCTATCGTAAAAAAAGCACTGCGAATTTTTGCCGCGCCCCGCAGTTTGCCGTACCTTTGCAGTCAAATCATACTTGCATGGAATTCACAAAACGCAACCTCTGGATGTCGACACGCGACTACGTGTTTATCATCTTCGGCATCTTCGTCTACGCCTTCGGATTTTCAGCATTCATCTTCCCTGAAAAGGTGATCGTGGGGGGCGTGACCGGTCTCGGCACCATAGTCTACTTCCTATCCGAGCGCTATCTGCCCTTCGCCATACCGGTGGCCTTGACCCAATACATCCTCAACCTCATACTGCTGGCATTCGCCTGGCACACGGTCGGAAAGCAATTTGTGATCCGCACCATCTTCGGAGCCACCGTGATATCGCTCTTCATCGGTCTGCTCATCCCTCTCTTTCCGCAGCCGCTCATCGCGCAGCAGACATTCATGAATATCATTATCGGAGCGATAATGTGCGGCGTCGGAGTCGGCATCGTGTTCACCCACAACGGTAGTACCGGCGGTACCGACATCGTGGCGGCGATCGTCAACAAGCATTCCAATGTAAGTATCGGCCGTACGATGCTCTACTGCGATATGTGCATCATATCATCATCCTTTCTTATCTGGAAGCAGGTCGATACTGTGGTCTACGGTTTCGTAGTACTGGTGGTAGTGACCTATATGGCCGACATGATTATCAACACCACTCGTCAGGCCGTGCAGTTTATCATCTTCTCCCCTCACTGGGAGGAGATCGCCACAGCGATCAACAATGAGGCCAAGCGCGGATGCACTGTGCTCGACGGTACCGGATGGTATTCCAAGCAGCAGGTGAAGATCCTGCTTGTGATGTGCCGCAAGATCGAATCAGTGACCATCTTCCGCATCATCAAGAGCATCGATGAAAACGCTTTCATCACTCAGGGCAACGTCAACGGCGTATACGGCAAAGGCTTCGATGCCCTCAAACTCAAGGTTGAGCCCAAGCATCACTCCAAAGAATCCTGATGGCCGACAATTATCTGGAGAAGCAGATGGCCGACTATCGCGCAGGACGGCTCAACAAGCCGGCACCGAGCGTATCAGTCAAGTCGCGCAGGGTATTTATCGTCACTACCGACATAGCCGAAGCCGAGCGGCTCGTGCGCCAATATCGAGCCGAAGGATGCCGCACAGCCTTCACCTGCTCCGATGCCAAAGCCGGCGCAGCAATCGCCCAAGCCACAGGCAGCCAAATGCACCACATAGCCGAGCTCACCGATAAAGCTCTGGAGCATTCGCTCCGATATATCAATCGCCGGTGGGGAGGCCTTGATCTGCTACTCGATCTTCGCTGAAATAATATTGCCCCTTCTTGATTGTGTAGCGCCCGTACTGAATAGCGTGCGTCGGACAGTGGTGATAGCACCGCATACACATGGCACAATCACCACGTCGCCATTGCGGACGGCCGTTATCACCCATCCTGATCATCGCCGTAGGACACTGACGAGCACACAACCCGCAGCCTATACACACATCCGTAGCCCTAAATGGCTTCGTACCCGACAGAAAGCGCATGAAGAAGGGATAAAACACCTTAGTCTTGAGCCACGGCAGAGCTCCACGCACCACGTCATCCTTCTCTGAACCCGATGCAATCTGTCGGGCAATCGAGGCCACACGTTCAGGAGCTGCTGCCAGCTTCTGCTCCTCCACTGCGGCCGAATCGACATCAAAGCCGGGAAGATTCACATACGTATTAGGCATTTGCACGGAGTAAGAGGCTGCCGTACACCAACCCTTCTGCTCAAGCATCCTGCGCCACTGTCTGTCGGCATAGCCGATATCGTCGCCACAACTGCACACAAGATAGTGGGCTGCCTTACCTGAAATATTCATATCGCTGATACAGCGCCTCACGATACGCGGGACGCCCCAGGCATATACAGGAAAGCACCAGATAATCCGGTGCTCATTCCTGATAGTACGGCTCATGGCATCCTCCACGCGGCATATCCTCTCGCCGAGTGCCTCGGCCAGAAGCGATGCTACACGAGTAGTGTTGCCGTTGCCCGAAAACAATATGATCATAAGATCGTAACCTGAGTGGCGCCATAGCCGTATTCAGCAAACGACGCATCCTGCACGTCATTGCCCTTATACCTGTGGGTCAATTCCTTGAGTAGTGCGTTACGCAACACGCCTTCTCCTTTTCCATGTATGAAGACTATCTTTTGACCTTTAGCTCTGGCATTCTCATCCATCACACGACGGAATGTATCCACCTGATAGTTGAGTATCTCGGCCGGCCCCAGACCACGCGTAGTGTCAAGTAGCTCTCCAATGTGGAGATCCACCACTATAACTTCACCGTTGCGTCTGGCCACCGACTGCTTCAGCGTCGGTCGAGCCTTGCGCCGATCAGCTCTTACCTTCGATTTAAGCTGCTTCTCGAGTTCCTTCGCCTCCGAATCCTTTATAACCGGAGCGGACGACACCACCTCGCCATCGATAATCAGAGGCACGGACAGCACAGGTGATTCAAAATACAAGCTCGGCTGAAAGCAATGCAGTTTGGCAAACTTCGTGGTATCGAGCCGGCGCTCAGCCATCACCGGAGCCGGAGCCTTGAAGTCCTTGCCCTTCTTGAAGGGTAGCACCCCTACAGCCACATAATCCATCCCCGGCAGATCCTCACGCGTCAGCTCCTCGATAAAGATCTGAATATTCGGCTCCACCATTCCGCTATAGCGAGTGCGCCATTCCTTGCTCGATCGCTCGCGACACAGATAGGTGAAGTATAGGTAGTAGTTGGAATCGTTGATCAGATATGTATCAAAAGCCGTAGAAGATATGCTCTTCAGATCGTGAGGTTCGTAGGCAAGCTGCAGATTCATCGTGTCGCCCGTATCGGTCTCCTCGATATCCAGCTCCTCTTCTTCCGGCTCCGACACTGCCACAGGCCGCGGTTGCACCGGAGGAGCCGCCGCAACAGGCGGAGGCGTAACTGCTTTGCTAACGGCCGGAGCTGTGCCGACTACTACACACTCGCGCAGAAGCACGGGTGTCTCGAAGCCGTCTTCATCCTCCACGTAGGCCAACTTATCCACGATGCGTGTGATGCGACCGCCGCCTACACTGTTCAAAAACCTTACTTGATCGCCTGGTTTTGCCATAGTTTATTGATTGTCTATATCATTAAGAAGTGACTTCACGGCAGCCTCAAGCTGAGAGTCAATGCCGCGCACCACGAGTACGGGATCATTTGCCACCATGATATCAGGTTTCAGTTCCGTATTCTCGAGGAAGTTACCTTCGGCCGTGCGGAATCCGGTTACCGGTATGCCGTACACGAGCGAATTGTCTTGCAGACGCTCCCAGTTGACACTGCTCATCGTACCCGGCACCGGCATACCCACGAGCTTACCAAGTCCGAGATGTGAATACACCCACGGTGTACCATGAGCATTGCTGTAATTCGCCTCGCATATTATCATCACGCTCGGCTTATTCCATCGGCGTGAAGGCATATCCGACGTCGTGACGCCGTGAATCTCCTGAGCAAGATACTTCTTACCGCTGAAGAGCACTTCGATATCCTCGTGCAGACGGCCACCACCGTTCCAACGGGTGTCGATCACTATGCCCTCCTTGTCGATATACTTACCGAGCAAATCGGCATATATGCTGCGGAAACTGTCGTCGCTCATAGAGCGGATATGCACATATCCCAGACGGCCGCCTGACAGACTATCGACTTTCGCCTGACACTGCTTCACCCAGCGGCGATAGAGCAGCTCGCGCTGAACGCCGGCACTTACCGGAAGCACCACTTCCTCTACGGATTTACCGTCGGGGAGGGTGAACGACACCAGTGTCTTCTTGCCACGGAGATCATTGAGCATCGCCATCGGATCGGCGTCGGTTGTAAGCGGCTGCGAGTTGATAGCGGTGATCACGGAGCCGGCCACCATGCGCGACTTCGCGAAGTCAAACGGACCGTCGGCGAGCACCTCGTCGACCTTCAAACCCGGACCATCGTAGGCCATATTGTAGAGCAGTCCGAGCGAGGCCGTAGCCTTGTCGGCACCGCTACCGCGATAACTGCCACCGGTGTGTGATACATTAAGTTCACCAAGCAATTCGCTCAGCAATTCGGCAAAGTCGTGGTTATTATAGATATGAGGGAGGAAGCGACGATAGTTGGCATAGAGGCTGTCCCACTGCGCGCCGTTCATGTCCGTGCGGAAGAAGCGCTCGCGCTCTTCGTTGTATACGTGGTGGAGCATATACTCACGCTCCTTGGCCCGATCTATATCCATCCTGCCCGAGAGAGTGATAGTCTTCAGCTTGCCCGAACCTGGAGTATATTTCTTCACATTGCCACCGAGCAGATAGATATTGCCAGAGCTGTCAAGTTCCATATTGCAACCCTGGGTATTGAGCTTCTTGGCTATGCTCACATCATCCTTGCGCAGATCAATCTCCCACAGGTCATACTCATCCTCGAAGGCCGCCAGATAGTATAGCGTCTGGCCATCGGCCGAAAGGATAGCATCGGCAATCGTAGCCGAATTGGGGGTAAGGCGCACGGTACGCTTGTCGAGATTCGTCAGGTCATACTTTTTAGCCGGCTTGGCCGGAGCCTCACCTGCGTCTTTCTTTTTATTCTTGTCTTTCTTTTTATTCTTATCCTTGGGAGTGGCTTCAGGCTCATCGTCGCCCTGGCTCTTCACCTCTTTCTGCAGCGCATAGTCCTCTTCCGAGAGGCTATACTTATCATACGCATCCTGAGTGAGGAACGTGAGCATTACATCATACTGAGAGCCCCACGATGCATGGTTGCGCATACCATAGCGTTCCGAAAGGAAGAGTATTGCATCACCGTCCATCACCCAGCGTGGCGCCTCGTCGAAATATCCCGTCTCAGTGATTTTGGTGAGCTTGCCGGTAGCTACCTCCACTATAGCGATGTCGCCATACGGATCGTGGTGCGGCTCCACATACTCTATGAGCAGATACTTGCCGTCGGGGCTCCATCGGCTGTCGAAGCCCTTTGTGCGGCGCGGATTGGTACCTGAAGCGAGCTGCTTCACCTCGCCCGATGCCAGATCCATCACCATCAACTTATTGCGATCTTCCACAAATGCCATCTTCTTACCATCGGGCGAAATGGAAGGCACCGTGCGATCCACCTTATCGTTAACGTCAAACAGAGGAGTCTCCTCTATCACCACAGCATTGGAGAAGTTCGGATCATCGGCGCGGGCTATCGTAGCCTTGTAGATATTGTAATGCCCGTCGCGTTCCGACGTATAGTAGAGTGAGCGACTGTCGCGACCCCATGTCACATCTGATTCCCCTTCTGGTGTATGGGTCACCTGCTTGGTAGAGGGATACTCTACCGATTTCACGAACACCTCGCCGCGCTTCACGAAAGCGATCTGCTTACCGTCGGGCGACAGTGCCGATTCGTCGGCGCGACTGAACGACAGTTCATACGGATCCGCACCATAATCGGCCGTAATATCGATGGCTACCTTCGAGGGCTTGCCCTGCGCACCCTGCTGAGTGTAGATTTCACCATTGTAGGTGTAAGCCAGCTTGCCGTCGGAAGCCACCGACAGGAAGCGCAGCGGATGGGTCTTGAAGTCAGTGACACGCACAGGTACCGACGGACCTTTCAGACCGAGCGAATACACATTCAGGCTGTTGTCACCCTCGCGCTCCGACAGGAAATAGAGTGTCGATCCGTCGGCAGTCACAGCAGGCGAAAGGTCCTCGCCGGCTCTTGGAGTGAGATTGCGGTGAGTACCGTCGGCCGGATTGTACATCCAGATGTCGCGGGTCACGGCAGATGTATGATGTTTGCGGAGCACATCCTCCATACCCTTCACATCCTCATACACCATCGAGCCATCAGCCAACACCACTATGTTGCGGGCCGGAGTACCGAGTATCTGCACCGGACGTCCGCCCTCGACGCTCACCTTATACACTTCGGTAAGCGTACCCGACGGAAACACAGCGCTTGCAGCCGGATCCTGTATCGAGGCCGAATAGATCACCTCCTTGCCGTCGGCCGTGAAAGCCTGCGGCACCTGCGAAGCCGAATTGAAGGTAAGGCGCGTAGACGCACCGCCTTCGGCCGGCATCACATATACGTTGGAGCCGCCATTGCGGTCAGTAGCGAATGCTATCCTGGAGCCATCGGGGCTCCATACCGGATTACTCTCGTAATCGGGCGTTGCAGTCAGGCGTGTGGCTTTTCCTCCTGTTACCGGCACAGAGTAGATGTCGCCTGCATACGTAAATGCTATCTTGGAGCCGTCGGGCGAGATCTTCACGTCGCGCAGCCACATGGGGGTAATGGCCGAAGCGCTCAGGCCCGAAAGGACCAGAGCGCCGGCAAATATCAGTTTATGATAATTATTCATTAATAAGTAATTGACGTTAAGTATTATATCTAGAATACACAGCCGATTAGTGCAGAGCGCATCCCTTACACTTCTCTGCTATCTGTGTGAAGAAGTCGTTGCCCTTGTCGTCCACGAGGATGAACGCCGGGAAATTCTCCACTTCGATCTTCCAGATAGCCTCCATACCAAGCTCAGGATATTCGAGCAACTCCACTTTCTTGATGCTGTCCTTCGCAAGGATAGCGGCGGGGCCACCGATAGAGCCAAGGTAGAAGCCGCCATGTTTGTGGCAGGCATCGGTCACCTGCTTGGAGCGGTTGCCCTTGGCGATCATCACCATCGAGCCGCCGGCTGCCTGGAACTGATCAACGTAGGAGTCCATACGGCCTGCCGTAGTCGGGCCGAACGAACCCGAAGCCATACCTTCGGGAGTCTTGGCCGGTCCGGCATAATATATAGGATGATCCTTGAGATACTGGGGCATCGGCTCGCCGCGATCGAGACGCTCCTTGATCTTGGCGTGCGCGATATCGCGACCTACGATAATCGTACCGTTGAGCGACAGGCGTGTGGCCACGGGATACTTCGTAAGTTCGGCCAGTACTTCTTCCATCGGGCGGTTGAGATCGATCGATACTGCGCTGCCCTCGGTAGCGTTGCGCATATCTTCGGGTATGAGTTCGCCGGGATTGGCATCGAGCTTTTCGATCCACAGACCCTGTGCATTGATCTTTGCCTTCACGTTGCGGTCGGCCGAGCAGCTCACGCCAAGACCCACGGGGCACGATGCACCATGGCGGGGCAGACGGATCACACGGATATCATGAGCGAAATATTTGCCGCCAAACTGTGCGCCGAGGCCGATCTTGTGAGCCTCTTCAAGAAGCTGCTTCTCAAGCTCCACATCGCGGAAGGCGTGGCCATATTCATTTCCCTCGGTAGGCAGATTGTCGTAATACTTCACCGAGGCCTTCTTCACGGTAGCGAGATTCATCTCGGCCGATGTGCCACCGATCACGAATGCGATATGATAGGGAGGACAAGCGGCTGTGCCGAGCGACTTCATCTTCTCAACCAGGAAGGGCACGAGCGTCTTGGGATTGATAAGAGCCTTGGTCTCCTGATAGAGATAAGTCTTATTGGCCGATCCGCCTCCTTTGGCCACGAAGAGGAAATTATATTCACCGCCGTCTACTGCGTAGAGGTCGATCTGCGCCGGCAGATTGCAGCCGGTATTCACCTCGTCGTACATATTCAGGGGCGCATTCTGCGAGTAGCGGAGATTATTCTGTGTGTAAGTGTCGTACACACCGCGGCTCAGCTTCTCTTCGTCGCCACCGCCGGTATATACATTCTGACCCTTCTTGCCTATCACGATAGCCGTGCCCGTATCCTGACAGAACGGAAGCTGACCCTTCGATGCGATCTCCGCATTACGAAGCATCGTCAGAGCTACGAACTTATCGTTTTCGCTTGCCTCCGGATCGTGGAGTATCTTGGCTACCATCTCATTGTGCTCGCGGCGAAGCATGAAAGCATTGTCGTGTGTAGCCTGACGGGCGAGTACGGTGAGTGCTTCGGGATCTACTACAAGCATCTCCTTGTCGCCCCACTTTTCGGTATGCACATACTCGGAAGTAAGGTGATAATACTCAGTGTTGTCCTTCGTCATCGGGAACATGGGCTGATAGTGGAATTCTTTGGTGGCCATATCTTTATGTATTGAAATTTTTATTTATAATTTGCATTGGCTATTATTCACGCAAAGTTACATTTTTTCATCAAAAAGTGCAAAAAGAACTTTTTCCCTTATTCCGGCGTTTACTTTTCAAAAGCCGTTAACTTTCAAATTCTCTATCATTATGAAAAATTTTTTCTCCATGACCCTATGCGCCGCTGCAGCTATCGCTATGTTTTTCGGTTGTGATTCAAAAGCAAAACTTGCCGAAGATATCGACGGCACATGGACTGCCGCGCCCGTCAAACTCACCAACAATGAGCAGGGCTACTCCAGCATCACCGAGACATATATGTTTGAGCAGGACTCAGCAGCCGCATCAGGCACCGTGGTGATCACTTCTATGATATCTCTGCAGAAATCGGCTCCTGCCAACGCCGCACCCACGGCTCCCTTCATGATGACGGCGGCCGCCCGCGCCACCATCTCCGGCTCCTGGGTTGCGATCGACGACGATGAGATCGCACTGCAGCTCAATCCGCAGACTCTCTCCGTAGAAGTCGACCCCGAGATGGTACAGGTAGCAATGAATCCACTCACGGATCAGCCCAATGTCAGCCCCGACAGCCTTACTACTTCGATGCTCGACTATGTAAAGGCCACTATCACTCAGGATCTAAACGTACATTACGCCGACTTCACCAAGATCGACGACATCAAGTTCAAGCAGAAAAACGCCACTATGGAATTTGAGATCGGCAAGACAGACTACAGCCTTATGCGTCAGGGTCAGCTCATCGACTGATCACAGCACAAAGGATTATCATAACCCATCTCCACAGAGCGGTATCGACAGCGAGTCGAGCCGCTCTGTGTCGTAATGCAGTATGCCGCAATCCGACAGCGGCACACCGTCGTTGTGGTCGTTGAGATACATCGCCCGCTCCGGAGTATACTTAGCAGAGGCCACGGAGCGCTTCTCGTCGGCATACTTCGTGGAGATACCGGCCATATCCATTACCGTATGGAAGAAGGCCATCGACGAAGCTACAAACTTGTCGCTGTTGGCGGCGAGAGCCTGCTCTATTTCAGGATAAGCCCCCCTGTATCCGGCGTTCATCCACACTACGAACGGCACATGTAGCTGATAGTAGCTCGGTATGGGCGAAGCATGGAGGAAGAGATTGCGCTCGTCGTCGAATATATCCTCACCGTGGTCCGACGTGTACACCATCACCGCATTGCCGCCACGCTCGTCAAGCAAATCTATTATGTCGCCCAGGAAATTGGAGGTATAGAGTATCGTATTGTCGTAGGCATTGATCTGCTTATCGCGGAAATGCACGGTAGCGCGCGCCGGTCGGTCAGGCACGAACTTTGCCTGCTCCTGCGGATAGCGGTCTATGTAGTTGAAATGCGACCCGTATGTGTGGAGCACCACAAGCTGCTTGCCGTCGCCTCGGCTTATGGCATCGCGCAGATAGTTTACGAGCTCCGAGTCGTAGTGATGCTCGCCATCTGGTCTCGGATTGTCGGCCAGAAAGATACAGGTGTCAGCCTCCTCGCCGAAGAAATCGATGAGTGAATGATTACGGCTCTGATTCGATATATACGAAGTGGCAAACCCGGCCTCCTTGAAAGCAGTGATCATACTCTTCACGTGGTATATAGAATCGGTGAATGTCTCGGCATCGAGCGGCGACAGCAGCATAGGCACAGCCTTATGCGTCGTATTTGACTGCGATATAGCTCTACGGAAACTCACCAGACCGTCGCGACCCGCCAATGCCGGCGTCGTGGGGCGGTCGTAGCCGCATAACTGCCAGTTGTCGGCACGCGACGTCTCACCTATCACGAGCACATACAGCTCCGGTATCGAATCCGCTCTCGTAGAAGTGGCATCGTAAGTGAATCCGGCAGAAGTATCGTGATAATTTACGACCTTAAACGTACGCACTACGGCCGTAACCAGATTGTAGGCGATATTGGCCGGATATATATCGTGTAAGGGATTGTACGACCTCTTCTCGGCGAACCCGCAACACATCGTTATCACACCGGCAGCCACCAATAACAGACCGGTGCGCCGAGTAGCACGCTGCTCTCCTGCCGACAGGCGCCAACGCCCTATGGCAGCTACAATGCCGCACACTATCGGAGGGAGATATATTATCACAGCAAGGAGTATCACTACAAAGAGATTGCTCAATAGCTCGTTCACCTCCGTAGGATTAGTAGTGACCACATTCAGAAACATATCCACGGCTATCACCGAACGGCCGTACATATACAGCAACACAAGCTGGAAGGCTGCGAACACGAATAGGATTATCATCCACAGCGACGAGCGCCCGATACGCCGCGTCAGCGACATCAGCAGTGCATACACTCCCGCCGGGAGCAGCACGTTCGTTATCGATTGGAATAGTGGCATACGCTCCGTAAAGCTAAGCCAGATATTGGGGACAGTGCAACTTACCGTCACCCATATAAGCAACAGGCGCACCATCATCGGATGCTTGCGGCCGTAGTATTGATCAGAATGCTTCATTTATACTGAATATAAAGGAGGTCTCGCTGCGGCCTATGCCGAAGTCAAGACGCACGTTGGTTCGCTTTTTGAATTCCCATCGGTAGCCGATACCGCCATTGGGGAGCAGGTGGTCAATGCGCAGTCGGCTCATCTTCGGGAACACGCTCCCCACTCCGGCCCACAGCACGATACCGTTGCGGCGCCACACATGCTGTCGGAGTTCCACAGTCAGATCCATCTCGCATTTGTCGCGGAAGCGCCCTTCGTAGTAGCCGCGCATGGTGTTGGATCCGCCGAAGGTGGCCATCAGCGGCCACGGCACGCGTCCGAAGTTCCACAATCCGTGAAGATGAGTGGCAAGCACTCCGCCGCGCCATATACCCTTGTAGGCGCTTGCCGTAAGTTCCGTGGAGCTGAATGCCTGCCGGTTACCCAGAAATTTCGGACTGAATCGCTGCTCCGCCAGCACCATTATACCCTTTTCGGGAGCCGTGAGGTTGTCGCGGCTGTCGTATTCCACGCTCAGGCCCACGGTATAGGTCGACGAATGAAGCGCCAGCCCATCCCAGAACTCCGGCTTGCGCAGCTTGCTGGCCGCGGCATAGTGGTATTGTGTGCCCGGCCCAACAAAGAAGTGCGGGGCCAGTGAGTGCAGATACTTCGCTTTTGCCTCTACAAAGCGCTCGTTAAACTTCGAGTAGTGGTCTATATCATTGCCAGCCTCGTAGCCCACGCCCCAGAAGTGGCGTGGAAACGAATAGAAAGATAGTTCGTATTCTATTCGATTGCGGTCTGCCCGGAATATGTGATTGCCGGTCACTCCCACCTTGTAGAAACCGACGGTCGACACATCGCCGTAGATCGACACGTTAGAGAGCATCGTGAGAGAGTCGGCGATGTCGTTACGGTAAAAACCGGCAGCCACCACTCCGATACCCAATTTCGTGTCCGACGAGTAATGCGGACCTCCGACAATACTGAAATCAAATCCCTTATATGCCTTCGGCTTGTTCGACTCGTTGAAGTAGTCGATCACACGCTTTATCAGTCCGCGCTTAGGGGCTACGGCCGGTGCCACACTATCAATCGCGATGCTGTCGGCAGACATCTGCGCCGACACCGGGATCGCAGCCCATAGTAGCAGCGCCCCGGCACAACTTATTGATATTTTCCCTCTAAGCCTCATAAAAAACGGCCGTAAAGGTACGAATTACCCCTCACATCACAAAATATTCAACCATTTGCCGCCGACCCGCGTTATTAAATCATAGTTTCAACTTCGCCGTTCACACATTATGAGAATTGTATTACTAACTTGCTTGGCCATTGCCACATCACTCCTTACGAAAGCACAGGATACCGACTCCATATATATCGAGATCGCCGATACCGTATCGGTTAGCGAATGTATAGAGCCACTTGTGGCCGAGCCCGCGCCCTCCTTAAAAATTCCGGGTGGCGGATTCTCTATCTACGACTATCCCTATTCCCGAGAATTCAGTATCCCGAATTGGAAGCGGATGTGGATCAACACCGGCGTACTCACCGGTGCAGGCGTGCTCACCATGGTCATACTCCAGTCACTCCCTGCCGATGCCACAGCCTGGAACAAGCGCGAAGATGCCAAGACCCCGATGTTCAAACGCTGGTGGCGCAACGTCCGCAAGGGCCCCGTGTGGGATGGCGACAACCCCGTATTCAACTACGTGCTCCACCCTTATGCCGGAGCCGCATACTATATGGGCGCACGCTCGCAGGGATTCAGTATGTGGGGCTCGTTCGTATACTGCTTCTGCGTATCCACCTTCTTCTGGGAATACGGTTTCGAAGCCTTCAATGAAGTACCATCCGTCCAGGATCTCATCATCACCCCGGTGGTCGGATCGCTACTCGGCGAAGGCTTCTACATGGCCAAGCGCAAAATCGTTGAAAACGACTATTGCGTGCTCGGCTCGCGTGTGCTCGGCATAGCCTGTGCATGGCTTTGCGACCCCATCAACGAGACCATCGGCGCCTTCCGCGGATATCAGCACCATCAGCTCGAACGCAATCGCCTGCGCCGTGGCGAAGGCCTCTCAGGCAGCTCCTGGCTCGCTCCCTCACCCCACGGACTTCAGGGTGGCCTCTCCCTCGTTTACAACTTTTAATACTCTTTTGAGTCAGAAGATGCGTCCGATTGCGTATCTTTGTAAGTTCAACTATTCACAAGAGTATGAAAATTAAGCCAATCATCCTGTCGTTGGTTCTCTCGGCAGCACTCCTGTCTCCCACACTCTCGACAGCCCAAAAAATTGAATATCTTAAATTCGGCGACTTCAACAATTGGGTCACCCGCGTCATAAAAGAGTCGCACCTGATCGGCGGCAAAGAGAAGAAAATCTACGAAGTAGGCCCCTCTACCACCATCACGGGCAACAAGCCTTACGTCAACATGGGCGGCTCCCCCTGGGGCACCAGCAACGTCTACGCTAAAGTAGCAGGCGTGGTGAAAGGGTCTAATGCCGTTGAACCGTGCGTGCGCTCGGGCTCCAACCTCTGCGCCAAGCTCTGCACCAAACTCGACCACATCAAGGCCGTAGGCGTAGTCAATATGGACGTGATGGTAGCCGGATCGATCTTTCTCGGCCAAATGATAGAGCCGGTGTCTTCCACCAAAAATCCTTATTCAAAAATGGATATGGGCGTACCCTATACCAAGCGGCCTCAAAGCCTTGTGCTCGACTACCGTGTGGATATGCCTTCGGCCAACACCCGCACTAAGTCTACCGGATTCGGCTCGAAAAAGACACTCGCCGGACGCGACCACGCAGTAGTGTTCATATACCTTCAGCGCCGTTGGGAAGACGCCGACGGCAACCTCCATGCCAAGCGCGTGGCCACAGGCGGTCACCAATTCACCACTGCATCCAAGTGGGTCAACGGCTTCAAAATTCCGCTCGTCTATGGCGACGTATCCAAAAATGCCGATCTCAAATGGCTCGGCCTCCGCTCAAGCAAGGACAACGCATACTACGCCCGCAACTCCAAAAACAAGCTCAAACCAGTGATCGAAGAAGGCTGGGATGACCCTAACGCCACCCCCACCCACGTAATCGTAATGATCAGCTCCGGTGCCGGCGAACCCTTTATCGGCACAGAAGGCCTTAACTTCTACGTCGACAACATCGGCTTCGCATTCTAATCACGTTCTCCCTATGGAATTCATCAACTCCATACTTTTTATGCTGTCGGAAATGGCTCCCTACATTCTATTGGGATTCTTCCTCGCCGGCATACTCCATGCATTCGTACCTCAGCGTCTGCTCTCGCGCCATCTCTCATCCAACTCTTTCGGAGCCGTATGGAAAGGCGCCCTCATCGGCGTACCCCTTCCCCTATGCTCATGCGGCGTGCTCCCCACAGCCATAGCCATGAAGCGATCCGGGGCCTCAGACTCGGCCACCGTGTCATTTCTCGTAGCCACACCGCAGACAGGCGTCGACAGCATCGCGGCCACATGGAGCCTCCTCGGCCCCGCGTTCGCCGTAATTCGCCCGGTAGTGGCATTGATCACCTCGCTCTTCGCCGGCTCCACAGTAGCCATCGTTGAAAAAGGTAAGACCAACAAGCCGCAGGAGAATCCCGCAATACAGTGTGCCGTAGAGTCGACACCGCGAATGTCGTTGCTTGCCCGCACCGGCGAAGCCCTCCGCTACGGCTTCATCGACCTCGTGGGAAGCATCGGCGGCTGGCTCGTGGCCGGACTCATCATCGCGGCACTCATCACCGTATTCGTACCCGCCGACATCTTCGCCGCTCTCAGCCGTTGGCCCATACTGGCCATGCTCGCCGTGATAGTAGTAGCCATACCCATGTATGTCTGCGCCACAGGCTCCATTCCTATCGCGATGAGCTTGATGCTCAAAGGCCTGTCGCCCGGCACTGCTTTAGTGTTTCTCATGGCCGGCCCCGCTGCCAACTTCGCATCCTACTCCCTGATAGCCCGCGAGATGGGACGCCGCACAGCCTTGATATATATCGCCACCATTGCCATAGGCGCCATAGCCTTCGGACTACTCATCGACTGGCTACTTCCGACCTCATGGTTTGCATTCGCACCCGACGTTCACAGCGCCTGCCATCACTCCCCTCATATCCCCCTATTTGCCGCCATCTGCTCCGGAGTGCTCGTTCTGCTGCTCCTCTACAGTTTCGGTCGCCGTATATTCCACCGCAACTCTATAACCAAAGATACCCCTATGACTACAACCTACAAAATCAAAGGCATGAACTGCACCCACTGTCAGGCTGCCGTGCAGAAAGCCATCGCCGCACTCCCCGGCGTCGACGCCGTTGATGTAAATCTCACCGCATCCACCGCTACCGTAGAAGGCACCGCCACCCCTGCCGATGTAGCTCAGGCCGTGCGCATTGCCGGCTACGACATCACTGAGTGATGATACCCCGTAAGCTCCACTACTGCTGGTTTGGCGGACGCGAGCTCCCCGAATCCACCCGCCGCTATATCGACGGGTGGCGACGTCTGTGTCCCGACTTCGAGATCCGACAGTGGGACGAGACCAACTTCCCCATCGACGATTACCCCTATGCCCGTCAGGCCTACGACGCCGGCAAATACGCATTCGTATCCGATGTGGCACGCCTCTACGCACTCGCACGCGAAGGCGGCATCTACCTCGACACCGATGTGGAAATGCTTCAGCCTCTCACGCCCTTTCTCAACGAACCCGCCTTTATGGGATTTGAGCGCGAACGCCGCTCCAACACAGCCTCCCATGTAGCCACCTGCGTGATGGGCTCCGAACCGGGCTCCACATTCGCCCGCGAGAACCTTGAGGAATACAGATCCATCAGTTTCATCCGCCCCGACGGCACGATGGACACCACCACCAACGTAGCTCGCATCACCGGATATATGCTGTCGAAAGGACTCGCTATCGCCAACACCACACAGCATATCGAAGGCATAGCCACCATCTACCCGTATCAGTATTTCTGTCCGCGCACCGATCGCACCGGCACCATCCGCTGCGCCGACCGCGGCCACAACTACGCTATCCATCACTACGATGGGAGCTGGCTACTGTGCAATACCCCTGAATACGTCGCCCTGCGCCGACGCTACAAACCCATCCCCTACTTCATCCGCAAAAAGCTCATCCTCGCCCTGCTCGGCATCAACACCCGCGGCTTCTTCCCCACCCTCCTCCGCCTCAAGCGTTGGCTGTTCGGGAAAAATTTCGTATCTTTGTAGGTTAACTCTGCAAATGATATGGAATTTAAACTCTCCTCTAAATACGCCCCTACGGGCGACCAACCGCAAGCCATCGACCAACTCGCCCGAGGCATCGCCGAAGGACAGCCGGCGCAGACCCTGCTCGGTGTCACCGGCTCCGGCAAGACGTTCACTATGGCCAATGTGATTCAGAAGGTGCAGAAACCTACTCTGATTCTCAGCCACAACAAGACTCTCGCCGCCCAGCTCTACAGCGAGTTCAAGCAATTCTTCCCCGAAAACTCTGTCCAATATTTCGTATCCTATTACGACTACTACCAGCCGGAAGCCTATATACCATCCGTCGACAAATATATCGAGAAGGATCTGATGATCAACGACGACATCGACAAGCTCCGACTCGCCACCACATCGGCTCTACTGTCGGGGCGCAAGGATGTGATCGTGGTCAGCTCGGTGTCGTGCCTCTACGGCATGGGTAATCCGGAGGACTTCAACAGTTCGGTGATCAACCTTCAGGTAGGACAGAAAATCTCGCGCAACGCATTCCTGCGCACCCTCGTCAACGCCCTCTACGCCCGCAATGAGATCGACTTTCCGCGCGGATCGTTCCGCGTCAAGGGCGACACGGTCGACATCCATCTGGCATACGAGGAGATCGTGGTGCGTGTGGTGTTTTGGGGCGACGAAATCGAATCAATCTCCACCTTCTATCCCACCGACTACGTCACGCTGGGCTCTCACGACTCATTCAAGATATTCCCGGCCAACATCTTCGTCACGTCGCCGCAACGTATGGCTTCCGGCCTCGCCCAGATCGAACTCGACCTCGGAGAGCAGGTAGGCTTCTTCTTCAAGGAAGCCCGAGAGCTCGAAGCGCGCCGACTGGAGGAGCGCGTGACTTACGATATCGAGATGATGCGTGAGGTGGGCCATTGCTCCGGTATCGAGAACTATTCGCGCTACTTCGACGGGCGCCGCCCCGGGATGCGTCCGTTCTGCTTGCTCGACTACTTCCCCAAAGACTTCCTCACCATCATCGACGAGAGCCACGTCACCCTGCCGCAGGTACGCGCCATGTACGGCGGCGACCTATCGCGTAAGATGAATCTGGTGGAATACGGCTTCCGCCTACCCGCCGCGCTCGACAACCGACCCCTGAAGTTTGAGGAGTTTGAGAGCCTCACCCCGCAGGTTGTCTACGTGAGCGCCACGCCGGCCGACTATGAGTTGCAGCGCTCCGAAGGCGTAGTCGTAGAGCAGATCATCCGCCCCACGGGTCTGCTCGATCCGGTGATCGACGTACGCCCGACCATGAATCAGATCGACGATCTGCTCGAAGAGATAGCCCTGCGCACTGAGCGCGGAGAGCGTACGCTTGTCACCACCCTCACCAAGCGCATGGCCGAGGAACTCAATGAATACCTGCTGAAGCTCCACGTAAAGGCAGCCTACATACACTCCGACGTCGATACCCTCGACCGCATACAGATACTCGACGACCTCCGCTCCGGAGTCTACGACGTGCTCATCGGAGTCAACCTGCTCCGTGAGGGTCTCGACCTACCCGAAGTATCGCTCGTGGCCATACTCGACGCCGACAAAGAGGGCTTCCTCCGCTCCCACCGATCACTCACTCAGACCGTGGGTCGCGCCGCGCGCAACCTCAACGGTACCGTGATAATGTATGCCGATAAAATCACCGACTCCATGGCACTCACCATCGAGGAGACCAACCGCCGCCGTCAGCTCCAGCTCAAATACAACGAGGAGCACGGCATCACACCGCAAGCTATTGTCAAGGCGCGCAACCGCATCATCGGCATCGAACGCGACTCCGCCGACGCCGACAAGCCACGCCCATCACGCGGCCCCAAAGGCCAGGTTCGCAACGCCAAGGAGCAGGCCGAGCTCGCCTCGATCTACGACCGTGAGTTTGCCGTTACGGCCGACATCGCCGCCGACCCCGTGGTAAGCTATATGAATCCGCAGCAACTTGAGCGCAATATCGCCCAGCGGCGCGCCGAGATGATCAAGGCTGCTAAAGCGATGGACTTCCTCGAAGCAGCCCGTCTGCGCGACGAAGTGCTCAAACTCGAAAAACTCCTCGAATCCAAAAAATCAGGAAAGGAGGATCTCGAATGAGCAATCCGCGTTTCGACACATCGCTATATCTGCCCACATCAGTCAAGGAGATGAAGCAACTCGGCTGGGACTACGTGGACGTAGTGCTCTTCTCCGGCGACGCCTACGTCGACCATCCCTCGTTCGGAGCCGCCGTGATCGGCCGCACTCTTCAGCGCGAAGGCTATCGTGTGGCCATAGTGCCTCAGCCCAACTGGCAGGACGACCTCCGCGACTTCCGCAAGTTCGGAGCCCCGCGCCTCTTCTTCGGAGTGTCGCCCGGCGCTATGGACTCGATGGTCAACCACTACACTGCCGCCCGACGCCGTCGATCCGACGATCCCTACACGCCCGGTGGCCGACATGGCGCACGCCCCGACTATCCTTCTATCGTATACTCACGCATACTCCGTGATCTCTATCCCGACACGCCGATAATACTTGGCGGCATCGAGCCATCGATGCGCCGCCTCTCGCACTACGACTACTGGCAGGATCGCCTCCGCCCCTCGATACTCACCGAGACCGGCGCCGACATGATAGTCTACGGCATGGGCGAACTTCCCATCGTAGAACTTGCCCGACGTCTTGAAGCTGGTACACCGGTAGCCGACATCACCGATCTGAAGCAGACAGTAGTGCTCCGCCCACTCTCCGAAATGCCGGCAGAAGGCGCCGACGGCCACATCATCCTCCACAGCTTTGAGGAATGTCTCGCCCACAAGCGCAAGCAGGCCGAAAACTTCCGCCACATAGAGCAGCAGAGCAATCGCATGGAGGGCGACACCCTCTGGCAACCCACAGGCAGCGTAGCCGTGCGCGTCAATCCGATGTATCCCCCTATGACTACGGCTCAGATCGACGCATCCTTCGACCTACCCTATACCCGCTACCCTCATCCACGCTACAAGGGCAAGACCATCCCTGCCTACGATATGATCCGCCACTCGATCAACCTCCACCGCGGATGCTTCGGAGGCTGCGCCTTCTGCACCATCTCGGCCCATCAGGGTAAATTCATCGCCTCGCGCAGCAAAGGATCCATCATGCGCGAAGCCCGTCAGGTCACCGCGATGGACGACTTCAAGGGCTACATCTCCGATCTCGGCGGTCCGAGCGCCAATATGTACACCCTCGGCGGCAAAGACCGTGAGATCTGCCGCAAATGCCTGCGCCCGTCGTGCCTCCACCCCTCACCGTGCAAGAATCTCAACACCGACCATTCCGCCCTGCTCGACATATACCATAGTGTCGACTCTCTGCCGGGAGTGAAGAAATCATTCGTAGGCAGCGGTGTGCGCTACGATCTGTCGATGCATCCCACCGGCGACCGCCGCATCGATGCCGCAAATCTGCGCTACAACCGCGAACTTATCACCTCCCACGTTAGCGGCCGACTCAAAGTAGCGCCTGAGCATACCTGTCCCCATGTGCTCAACCTCATGCGCAAACCCTCCTTCGGGCTCTACCACCGCTTCGACGATCTGTTCCGCCGCACCAACCGCGACGCCGGGCTCAATCAGCAGCTCATACCCTACTTCATATCCTCTCATCCCGGATGCCGCGAAGAGGATATGGCCGAACTTGCCGTGGAGACGAAGCATCTCAACCTGCGACTTGAGCAGGTGCAGGACTTCACCCCGACGCCCATGACCCTTTCAACGGAGATATACTACACAGGTATTCACCCATATACAGGTGAGAAAGTATTCACGGCCGTAACCCCCGAGCAGAAGCAGGCGCAGCGCCGATTCTTCTTCTGGTACGACCCCGCTGAGCGCGGCAAGATAGTGCGTTCGCTCACCGCCATGGGGCGGCGCGACATCATCGGGAAGCTCTTTCCGGTTGGTCATAAGCAAAAAAAGCATTAAATTTGGCAATCAATAATAAATCCAATCATTATGTCGTACATCTATAAATCCATAGCAATGACAGCCATCGCACTCATGGCAGCCGGCTCGGAGCAGGCCGCCGCAGCGATCATCGACCGTCCGGACTTCACGTCGCCCGATGGTCTCTATACCATCGACGCCCTCGAAGCCCTCGGCTCTGTGAGCGCTCCTGCTCTCTCGCCCGACGGCAAGACCATACTCTACGGCATCAGCTACGAAAACGTAGAGCTGAACGCATCCAACCGCGACCTCTATCTTATGGACATCGACGGCAAGAATCAACGCCGTATCACCCGCTCATCTCGCTCCGAGAGCAACTACGCCTGGATCGACGGCGGCCGGCGCATCGCATTCCTCTATACCGGCGACGGCGACGATGCTACCCCACAACTCTGGGTGATGAATGCCGACGGCTCCGACCGCCGTCAGGTGACACACGTCGAAGGCGGTCTGCAGGGCTTTCTCTTCTCGCCCGCACAGGATCGCGTGGTGCTCATCGGTTCGGTGAAATATTCACGTCCTGCTTCCGAGATCTATCCCGACCTTCCCAAAGCTACAGGCCGCCTCATCGACGACCTGATGTACAAGCACTGGGATGAATGGGTCACTGAAATACCCCACCCCTTCATCAGTAAGTTCGACGGCTCGGAAGTGACCGACATCACCGACATCATGGCCGACGAACCCTTCGAATCGCCTATGAAGCCCTTCGGTGGCATTGAATCTTTTGCATGGACCCCCGACGGCTCCGGCCTCGTATATGTAAGCCGTAAGAAGAAAGGTCTCGAATACGCAATATCCACCAATTCCGACCTATACCTATACACAATCGCCGACGGCTCCACACGCAACCTCACCGAAGGCATGATGGGCTACGACACCAACCCCGTATACAGCCCCGACGGACACTATCTCGCATGGCTCAGCATGGAGCACGACGGCTACGAATCCGACAAGAACCGTATATTCATACTCGACACCGCCACCGGCGAGAAAACCGATCTCACCGCCGACTGGGACTATACCGTCGACGACATAGCCTGGGCGCCCGACTCGCGCTCCATCTACTTCATCGCCCCGAAGGATGGTGTGACTCCGGTATTCAACATCGAGCTCAAATCGCGCAAAGTCAAAGTAGTGGCCGAAGGCGTATGCGACTTCGCATCTCTCGCCCCTCTCAGCGGTGGCCGACTCATCACCATGCGCCACAGTATGCTCTATCCCAATGAGATCGTATCTGTCAGCGCTAAAGGCGTCATCACCCAGCTAACGGATGTCAACACCACGCTGCTTGCATCACTTAAGATGCCTACCGTGGAGAAGCGCATGGTGCCCACTACCGACGGAAAGATGATGACTACTTGGGTGCTCTATCCCGCCGACTTCGACTCTTCGAAGCAATACCCCTCGATCCTTTACTGTCAGGGAGGTCCGCAGCAAGCCGTGAGCCAGTTCTGGAGCACACGCTGGAATCTTGCCCTGATGGCAGCCAACGGCTACGTGGTCATAGCCCCCAACCGCCGCGGTCTGCCCGGCTTCGGTACAGAGTGGAATGCCCAGATATCCAAGGACTATGGAGGCCAGAACATGCGCGACTACTTCTCCGCTGTCGATGACATGAAGCGCGAATCCTACATCGATCCGGCCCGCATCGGTGCCGTAGGCGCAAGCTACGGAGGCTTCTCCGTATATTGGCTCGCCGGACACCACGAAGGCCGCTTCGCTGCCTTCATAGCCCACGCCGGCATCTTCAATATGGAAGCACAGTATCTCGAGACAGAAGAGATGTGGTTTGCCAACTGGGATATGGGTGGCGCATACTGGGAAAAAGACAATGCCGCTGCTCAGGCCACCTTCGCCACATCGCCCCACAAGTTCGTGGATAATTGGGACACCCCCATCCTCATCACTCACGGCGAATACGACTACCGTATCCTCTCCTCACAAGGAGAGATGGCCTTCAATGCCGCCCGTCTGCGCGGCGTACCCGCCGAGATGCTTATCTTCCCCGACGAGAACCATTGGATCCTGAAGCCGCAGAATGCTATCATGTGGCAACGCGTCTTCTTCCGCTGGCTCGACCGTTGGCTCAAGGCCGAGAAATAAATGTCGAAGACACAGCTAAAAAAAGAACTTGCAAGAATGAGCGCCGAGCAACTCTCGACGCTCATTCTCGACCTATACGCAGCGCGAAAGGATGCCAAGGACTACCTCGATTTCTTCGTCAACCCCGACATCGAGGCACGGCTTGACAAAGCCCGCACGCAGATCGACAAGGAGATGCGACGGCTCTCGCGCGGGCGATCCACCACACGCATATCGAAAGTCAAAGCGGCCATAGCGTCGATCACATCGCTTGGCGCCGGTGTCGATGCCGATGCCGACATACTGCTCCACGTCATAGAGCAGGCGTGCGAGATGCCGTCGCGAGGATTCGTCAAAGAATCGCTCCAACGAGCCTTCGCCCTGTTGCTCGAACGCCTTGTGATCCTCGCCGACTCAGCCGGAATGCTCTCCACATATTTGCCGCGCATAGAGCAGGCCATCGACTCCATGAGCTCCAACTACTTCTTCCGCAACCAGTTCAAACGCCTCATGCGCGACACCCTCGCCGCCACCCTCGCCAGCCGGAATTTATAAAAGTCAGACAATTACAACTGACAGCGTAATGATAACAGCTCCGATTACCAACATAATGAGGAATGTGCAGAGGTTTTGCTTATCCCCGTCAGTGACAAACCTCGATACCAATCTTTTAACTCGCGGCGTTACGAAATAAAATATCGCCGTGAAGATAAGCAATAGCCAAATCGGAGTAGCGTGTGGATTATTCATGAACATTCTTTTTACGGTCGCTTATATATTTCTCATTCACACGATAAGATAGGATTCCTCAATTCTTCGCGTTCTCACAGATAATTACGCATAAGTGGTTATCTTTAGGTAACACAAAACTAACGATTATTTCTGAATCCGCAACGAATATACGGGCGGTTTCTTCGGGTCAGTAGAAAATTAGTAGGGATAAAATTTCATATCATATCCATCACACCACCAGCCATATACCATCAAAAACGCAACCGAAATTTACCCCGCTTCCACCACATACCGTAAAAATATGTGTTCCCCCACCCCAAACCACCCTTAACTTTGCACCACCAATCCAAGCGACGTACCGCGTCAGCCCGGGATCGGAGGCTACAGCGCCGCCGGCGCCTGCCTCCGCCACCCTCAAAATCAAGCGGCGCATTGCGTCAGCCAGGACCGGAGCCTACAGCGCGTAGCGCCTGGCTCCGTCCCCCTCAAAATCCTAAAAATCAATCGTGCATTGTGCATCGTGCATTCAATAATACTATGCCCCACACCTACCATTTCCGCCAATTCCTCGGCGAGCCCCTACCTCCCGAACTCCGACGC
>JAIDTT010000106.1 GCA_029060545.1 Paramuribaculum sp.
AATCAATCGTGCATCGTGAATTGTGCATCGTGCATTGGCGGGAATCCTCGCACGAAAAGCGTACAATGACATTTTTACCATAAATTTTTCTCCCCACTATTTTCTACTAAAGATATGTGGGCCGGATTGCTTTGGAATATCGCAATTAATGATTATATTTGTGCTATAATATTAGTAGTATTATGGATTTAAGCGCTAATAGTAATAATATATTGTCGGTATTAGATAGCTTTACGCTCGATGATCCGGATGACATTATGATGCAAGTTGCCGAAAATTTTCGCAAACGCAGAGTTGAGAAGAATATCACCAGACAGCGTATGTCAGACCTGTCAGGAGTGCCTTTATCTACTGTTGCGCGCTTTGAGCAGAAAGGCCTCATTGCGTTCGAAGCGCTAATCAAACTTGCTATTACGCTGGGGTATACTCCGGAAATAAAGAATCTCTTTGTCGCTCCAAAGTTTGATACAATGGAAGAACTCGACATGATTCGACATAAAAGCAAAGGCAAGAGAGCTTACACTAAACGCAATAAAAGATGAAGAAGACCGAAAAACTTAAGGTTATGTTTCATGGGCGACCTGTAGGAGTGCTTTCTTCTACTCCTGATAATCGCCTGAATGTCTTTGAGTATGATAAGTCGTGGCTTACTGACGGATTCAGTATATCTCCACTGGAATTACCATTGAGGCCTGGTTTATTCGTTGCCAAACCGCAACCGTTTTTTGGAAATTTCGGCGTCTTTGATGATAGTTTACCCGATGGATATGGTCGTTATCTACTCCATAAAGCATTACTTCGCAGTGGAATAAACGATACGGACCTATCATCTCTTGACAGGCTTGCATTAGTTGGTGATAATGGTATGGGAGCCCTGACCTATTCCCCTGCAATATACCTTGAGCAAGAGGAATCTGTGACAGATTTCGACAGACTTCAGGAGATTGCGCTTGAAGTTCTTAAGGAACAACAGGATAAAGATGCCGGCCTGCTACTATATAACAGTGGCAACAGCGGAGGGGCACGCCCCAAAGCAGTATTTTCAGATTCGGAAGGACACTGGATAGTCAAATTCCGTCATACATACGATCCGAAAGACATCGGCGTTCAAGAAGTACTATATAATGAGGTCGCAAGAAAATGTGGTATTACCGTACCGGACTTCCGGCTTGTCAACGGACGATATTTCGCCTCCCGCCGGTTTGATATCGACAATAATGGGAATCGAATCCACATGTCGACGGCAGGAGGACTGATGTGTATTTCTCTCCGCGAGCCGTTTATGGATTACTCAAATCTTCTCGCACTGACAGGATACATAACACAAAGTCGCGAGGATGTAGAGCAGATGTATCGTAGAATGCTGTTCAACTATCTCATGGATAACAAAGATGACCATTGCAAGAATTTCAGTTTCTATGTTGTCAGAGACAATGATCGGATGAAATGGAGTTGGAGACTTGCTCCAGCCTACGACCTTACCCTCTGCACAGAAGGTTATAACGGAGAACATGCTACCTCCGTCAACGGCACAGGCCGCCCCGGATTGTCGGACTTTATTATCGTTGGAAAGAAAATCAAACTTTCAGAAAATAGATGTCTGGAACTCATTGAGGAAGTCCGTTCCGGTTGTACCGAATTGGCTCGATATGATATAAGCGAATAGCGAGTTAAATCCGATTTTCAATCGTGGTGTCTTGGCGATATATGGTGGATTAGCTATCTTTGCGGATATAACTAAAGATTGAAAAATGGAACAGGAGATCCGACACAGAAGGCTGCACGCTTTCTATCAGAGTAAGGTGCTCAACGGGCTGATGGTTTTTATCGTAGTATGTCTGCTGATGTCGATGGCCTATGATTTTGCACTCTTCCCGCTGATATGCGGTGGCGTGGGGCTGTTGCTTTTCGTCGGTTATTCTCTCCGGCTGTGGATCTGTAAGCCACAGGCCATTGTGACCAACAATCTTGTGTCGAACATCAACGGACTGTACACGCTCTACTATCTGGTGATTATAGCATTCGATACCGTCTACCGATGGTGGTATCTTGTGCCGGCGCTTTTGAGCATCGGAGTGTTGATGGTATGTTTGTGTGGGTATAAAGATACCCGATTCACCATAATGACTAAAAAATAAGCCCTCGCAATAATTAGCTTATTGTGAGGACTGTATGATTCGTCGGGGTGACAGGATTCGAACCTGCGACCGCCTGGTCCCAAACCAGGAGCGCTACCGGACTGCGCTACGCCCCGAGAAGTGAGTGCAAATTTACTCAGTTTTTATGTGAATACCAAAATCTTTGCGTATTTTTGCGATTGGTATGCGCGACAAGTGCGTCGGCGCATGCTATTATAAATGTATAATTTTCTCTTTGTTTCAAGATAATGAAGGCTCTTATAGGTATTTCCATTCTGGCAGCTACGGCTGCTGTGTTGCTTCCGGGCTGTGGCTCCAAGTCGACCGACGACGGCGTCACTACTGAAATCGACGGCAATAGTGCCAAGACTGATCCAGTGGATTATACTCAACTCAACTATACAGAGAAGCAGATCGATTCGATAGCCGTCTATGGTCTGGATTTCGTGACTCCCGGTGAAGGCGCCGGACTGCTGTGCTACTATTACGATAAGACTGACCACGCGTCAGGCACTGCAAAGGAGCAGCTTAAGCGTAAGTATAAGGATATCTATGATATTCTGAAAGGTAACTACGGCTCTGCTTTCCTCACGGCGGTAGAGAAGGTGAATCGAAAGACAGGTATCGACCTTACCCGCGTGTATGAGGAGTATGCGGGGATGCTGGCTACGGCCGACGACGGCGGTACTTACACACGCGAGACAATCGACAGCGCTGCATTGACAGAGGATGTAGTGCCGGAAGGCGTGACCGATGCCGAGGTGTCGGAGTCCGACGGCTTCATCATCGTAAGCCCCACGGCCGGCGATTAATCCTTGTATACGTCGCCACGAGCGGCGCGAAGGGTGTTTTGCATCAACGAAACGATGGTCATTGGGCCTACACCTCCGGGTACCGGGGTGATGTAGGAGCATTTAGGCGCTACATTGGCGTAGTCTACGTCGCCGCACAGACGGAATCCGCTCTTGCGTGTGGCATCGGGGACGCGTGTGGTGCCCACGTCGATTACTACAGCTCCGGGCTTGACCATATCTTCCTTGACGAATCCCGGGCAGCCGAGTGCCGCGATGATGATGTCGGCGCGGCGACAAATCTCTTCGATGCCTACGGTGGCGCTATGGCATACCGTAACGGTAGCGTTGCCGGGATCGGATTTCTGCATCAGCAGCGATGCCATGGGCTTGCCTACTATGTTGCTGCGACCGAGCACTACCACTTCCTTGCCTTTGGTGACTATACCGTAGCGGCTGAGGAGGGTGAGAATACCGGCCGGTGTGGCGCTTACGAAGCAGGGGAGTCCGATAGAAGAGCGACCTACGTTGACGGGATGGAAGCCGTCGACATCCTTGCGAGGATCAATGGCCTCGATCACTTTCTGCTCCGGTATATGGCGGGGGAGGGGCAGCTGAACGATGAAGCCGTGAACCTCCGGATCGGCATTGAGCCGCTCGATCTCGGCAAGAAGGCGCTCGGTAGTCACGTCGTCCTCAAAGCGGATAAGCGATGAGCGGAAGCCACACTCTTCACACGCCTTGACTTTGGCAGCTACATAGGTCTCGCTTCCGCCGTCGTGGCCTACGAGGATGGCTGCGAGGTGAGGCCGGGTGCCTCCGGCCGCTACTATTTCTTTGACTTGTTCGGCTATTTCAGCCTTGATCTGTGCCGAGGTGAGGCGTCCGTCTATGATTGTCATAATCCGTGGTGTGTGGGTGTTTGTAGTTAACGTCGGTGCTGATTGCGCATCTGGCGCATCATCTTCATCGGATTCTTCATTGTGGTGGCTACCTTCATCACTTTGCGCATCTGGTCAAACTGCTTGATCATGCGGTTCACTTCCACGATGTCGGTGCCCGATCCGCGGGCTATGCGCTGGCGGCGGCTTGAGTTGATTATCTGCGGATTGGCGCGTTCGGCCGGAGTCATTGAGAGAATCATAGCCTCGATGCCTTTGAATGCATTGTCGTCAATGTCGATATCCTTGATCGCCTTGCCTACGCCGGGTATCATGGCGGCCAGATCCTTCAGGTTACCCATCTTCTTGATCTGGTTGATCTGGTGGAGGTAGTCGTTGAAGTCGAATTTATTTTTTGCGATCTTGCTTTGGAGCTTGCGTGCTTCCTCTTCATCGTAAGCGTTCTGGGCGCGTTCGACCAGCGATACGATGTCACCCATACCGAGGATTCGGTCGGCCATACGTGCGGGGTGGAAAGTGTCGAGAGCTTCGAGCTTCTCACCGGTGCCGACGAATTTGATAGGCTTGGTCACTACCGTACGGATCGAGAGGGCGGCACCGCCGCGGGTATCACCGTCGAGCTTGGTCAGCACTACGCCGTCGAAGTCAAGCCTGTCGTTGAATTCCTTGGCTGTATTCACGGCATCCTGACCGGTCATGGCATCGACTACGAAGAGGGTCTCCTGCGGTTTTACGGTCTTTTTGATCGCCTCGATCTCCTGCATCATGGCTTCGTCTACGGCGAGGCGGCCGGCGGTGTCGATGATCACGAGGTCGAGATTGTGCTGCTTGGCATACTGAATGCCTCGCTGAGCTATCTCCACGGGATTTTTGCAATCCTCCTCCGAGTATACCGGCACCTGAATCTGCTCACCCAGTACGCGAAGCTGCTCGATAGCGGCAGGACGGTATACGTCGCAGGCCACGAGAAGCGGACGCTTGGCTTTCTCGCTCTTGAGCTTGCGGGCGAGCTTGCCCGAGAGTGTAGTCTTACCTGAGCCTTGCAGACCCGACATAAGGATCACGGTGGGATTGCCGGAGAGGTTGAGCGGAGCGGCCTCACCACCCATCAGCTGGGCGAGCTCGTCGTGGACGATCTTCACCATCATCTCGCCGGGCTTCACGGCTGTGAGCACGTTCTGGCCGAGGGCTTTCTGCTTTACGGTATCTGTAAAGGTCTTGGCTACTTTATAATTGACGTCGGCGTCGAGGAGCGACCGGCGCACCTCCTTGAGGGTTTCGGCGACGTTGATTTCGGTGATTTTGCCTTGGCCTTTGAGGAGCTTCAGGCTGCGTTCGAGTTTCTCGGATAGATTTTCAAACATATATTGGGGATTGAGAACTGTTTACAATGTCTTTCCGGCCGACTCAGACGAGGCGGTTGGTGGCAGTGTCGGGAAATATTACCGTGGGCTTGAATGTACGCGCTTCATCAATGGTCATAGTGGCGTAGCTCATGATGATCACTACGTCGCCGGGATGTACCTTGCGCGCGGCAGCTCCGTTGAGGCATATCTGGCCGCTGCCGGGAGCGCCGGCTATGGTATATGTGTCGAAGCGCTCGCCGTTGTTGTTGTCGACGATATATACGCGTTCGCCGGGGAGGATACCGGCTGCCTCAAGCAGGAGGCTGTCAACGGTGATGCTGCCGATATAATCCAGATTGGCCTCCGTGACGGTGACGCGATGGATTTTGGATTTGAGCATCTGCACTTGTATCATGGGCGGTAGGTGATGTTATCGATGAGACGTACGGGGCCGCAATATACCGTGGCGCAGCCTACGGCTATGCCGGATGCGGCGTCTGACCAGTCGCTTACGGGCTGCATGGTGAGGGAGTCGACGATGGTGAAGTATTCCACGTCCAGCCCCGGTATGGCATTGATGGCGTCGGTGACAAACTGCTCTACTTCGGCCACCGTGCGAGAGCGGGCTTGCTCGAGGCTCTGCACGAGCACCCGGCGTATAGAGGGCGCGATGGCGCGCTGCTCGGGTGTGAGGCGCACGTTGCGGCTCGACATGGCCAGACCGTCAGGCTCGCGGATTATGGGGCAGGCTATGATGTCGATATCAAATCCTTCGAGCTCTGCCATACGGCGGATTACGGCTATCTGCTGATAATCTTTCTCGCCGAAGTAAGCGCGGTCGGGGCTGACGAAGCTGAATAGCTTGCTTACGATCTGGGCTACGCCGTTGAAGTGGCCGGGGCGCATGGCACCTTCCATCACTTCGGCCACCGGACCGAGGTCAAACCGGCGCGTGTCTGGTTCGGGATAGATTTCTTCTACTGAGGGGATGAAGGCGTAGTCTACGCCGGCGGCGCTTAGCGCCTGACAGTCGGCTTCGACGGTGCGGGGATATGTGAGGAGGTCGTCGGGATTGTTGAACTGGGTGGGGTTGACGAATACGCTCACCACCACCACGTCGCACTCGGCGCGTGCTCTCTCGATGAGCGACAGATGGCCTGCGTGGAGTGCTCCCATCGTGGGAACCAGGCCGATGGAGAGACCTTCGGCGCGCTTGGCGTCGACGACTTTCCGGAGCTCTGCAACTGTAGATATAACTTCCATTATCGGTATAGAGGTTGTGACATACAATGGCCGCAGGCGCATTGCGCGCATGGGCGTTTGCGCCACAAAATTAATGATTTTATTCCTAATCAACAATAAGCGCCGACTTTAAGACGCATCACTATAGTGACGAAAAAGAGAGGCTGAGCCAAAATCGTTATGGCTCAGCCCCATGGATATATAGATAAAGGTAAAGGTCGATTATTTCTGCTGGTCGAGTTCTACGGCATAGTAGGCTCGGCGGTTGGTGTCGGGATAGAGGCCGGTGATAAACATCACGTGGTCGTCGGACTTCGAAGAGGCGACAGTCTTATACACCTTTTCAATATCGGCCACGGTAGAGATGCGCTGATTGTTGATCTCAAGGATGATGAATCCTGCGCGCAGACCCTGCGACTTGAAGGGGCCGGCATTGATCTCCTCTATCTGGACGCCATTTTTGATACCCAGTTTGGAGAGGGTGGCCGGTGCCACGGGCTTGAATGTGCAGCCGAGATCCGAGATCTTCGACGTAGTGGCCATAGCCGTGTTGCCGTCGCTGTTGTAGAAGGTGACTTTGACGGTCTGCTTCTTGTTGTCGCGGATGAAGGTCACGTTGGTCTGATCGCCGGGACGGAAGCGGGCTACCTGCTCCTGAAGCTGTGATGAGTTGTGGGTAGGATTGTCGTTGATGGCTATGATCACGTCGCCGGTCTTGAGACCTGCCTTCTCGGCGCCCGAGCCGGGGGTCACTTCGCCTACGATCAGACCTTCGGTCACGGCTGTGATGCCTTGCTCCTGAGCTATCTTGGCATTGAGCTCGCTATAGAGTATACCGAGCAGAGCGCGCTGTACGGTGCCGTACTCCTTGAGGTCGGTAGCGATCTTCTTCACTATCGATGTGGGGATAGCGAAGGAGTAGCCCGAGTAGGAACCGGTCTGCGAGTAGATGGCGGAGTTGATGCCTACGAGCTGGCCGCGGAGATTCACCAGAGCACCGCCCGAGTTGCCGGGATTTACGGCCGCGTCGGTCTGGATGAATGATTCGAGGGCTATCTTGCCGTTGCGGGGAGATGAGATGCTACGGGCTTTTGCACTTACGATACCCGCGGTGACGGTAGAGGTCAGGCCGAAGGGATTGCCTACGGCGAGCACCCATTCGCCGATCTTAAGATTGTCGCTGTCGCCCCATGGGAGTACAGGAAGGTCGGCGGCGTCGATCTTGATAAGGGCAAGGTCGGTGTTAGGATCGGTGCCGATCACCGTGGCGGCAAACACCCGGGTGTCGTTGAGAGTCACTTCGAGCTTCTCGGCTCCGTCGACCACGTGGTTGTTGGTGATGATGTAGCCGTCAGCGCTGATGATCACACCCGAGCCCAGACCTGATTCGCGGAGATTGTCTTCGGAGCCGGAGTTGGGCGGGATCTGCTGGCGCGGGGCGTTGCCGCCGCCATTGCCGAAGAAGAAGTCGAAGAAGGGATCGGACATGCCGCCGAAGCCGCCATATCCGTATGAGGGAGTAGTAACAAAGCTCTTGATGCTGACCACGCTGTTGATAGTTGACTCGGCAGCTGCCGTGAAGTCGGGCATCGATGTGGGAGCCATGGCCAACGGAGCGGTTGCCGGCTCTTCTGACGAACCGGATGCGGCCAGAACGGGGTACCACGATGCAGCCACGGCTGCAAGCATCAATGCGATTACGGAGAGTTTCTTAATGTTCATAGTTTTGGATATATATGAATGAATGGTTTGTACAAAAATACGTTTTATTGCGATAGATATTATACGCGCGCGGCCGAAATTAAGGTGATTTAATAACATCGGGCGGAATTTTAATAATTTTCACTCAGAAGGGGATTTTGTTGAAAAAAAGTAACTAAATTTGCCATTATGCTTGGCGTAAAGGTAGAAAAGGTAATCGTATGGGGCGCGGTGATGCTGTCGGTGGTGATGACCGGCTGCGGATCATTGCGCCATAGCAATGGCGGCCGCACCGCGCAGCTTTCGCCTCCGGGCACCACGTGTACCGACCGTACCTCTACATCCGCTGTCGAGGTGCCTGCCAAGGCTCAGCCCTCCATGTCGGCGCTTCTCACCGAAGCCAATAGTTGGCTCGGTACACCTTATAAATATGGCGGTAACACCCGCGATGGCGTCGACTGCTCCGGATTCGTGCTGCAGGTATATCTGAGAGCGTTGGATATCAGCCTGCCGCGAACGTCGGCTCAGCAGCAGGAATTCAGCCGGAAGATACGCCGCGATGAGATGAAGCCCGGCGACCTGATGTTTTTCTCCGTGCGCGAAGGTGGTAATGTTGGCCATGTAGGCATCTATATCGGCGACGACAAGATGATACACGCCTCGTCGAAAGTAGGGGTAGTGGTGGCTTCAGTCACTACCGACTACTTTAAGCGCAACTATCTCGGCAGCGGCCGCATTGAGGCTTACGCCAAGCGACTGGCATCTGAATCGAAGCCGTCTGCGCCTCCGGTTGATACCCCCGGGGATAATACTCCGAAGCCAACTCCTGCGGCGGCACCGGTTGAACCCGTGCGCCCGCGCCCGCAACCGCAACCACAGCCGCAACCACAACCTGCGCGTCAGCCTATAAAGACCGTCAGGGTGTCGCCGCAAGCGCAGCCGGCGGCTGATATTGATGAAGATTTCTTTGATTGATATGAGCGAAGCTAATGAAGGAGATATGTGGCAGAGCCGTACGGTGCGTCTGCTGGGCCACGATGGTGTAGAACGCCTGCGCTGCGCCCGTGTGCTCGTGATGGGCGTGGGCGGTGTAGGCAGTTGGGCTGCTGAAGCGCTCGTGCGCAGTTCGGTAGGACACATCACGATAGTCGATGCCGATTGTGTGGCACCGTCGAATATCAACCGTCAGCTCATGGCCACGACACAGACCGTAGGGGAGCGCAAGGTAGATGCTCTGCGGCGTCGGCTGCTCGAAATCAATCCGTCGGCCTCCGTGGAGGCACTTGATATGGAATACAATGAGAGTACAGCAGGAGAGATTGTGCTCGAAGACTACGATTGCGTGATAGATGCCATCGATTCCATAGCCTGCAAAGCCCTGCTGATATGTGAAGCCACCCGGCGCAAGGTAGCGCTCTTCTCGTCGATGGGCGCTGCGCTTAAGCTCGATCCGTCGCGGATCCGGTCGGGTAAGTTTACGGATGTCACAGGTTGCCGTCTGGCAGCCGCTCTGCGCCGTCGCTTCAAGCGTACCGGCGTGTATCCGGCGCGGCGCTTTATGTGCGTGTGGTCCGACGAGATGGTGCCCAACCGCGGTATGGACGACACCGCCACGGCTGATACATCGATGAGCTACGGTAAGGTGAGCTACAACGGATCGATGTGCCATATCACAGCCATATTCGGTATGACGCTGGCCGGAATGTGTGTGCGCCACCTGATAAATTTTGATAAGAAAAAAATTTGCGAATAAGATGAAGAAAGAAAAAGTATTGAGCCTAATAGTAGCACTGCTGATGATGGTAGCGGCCGCTATCGTGGTCAATAAGGCCGTGTTCGGCCACGTTATCGCTGCTGCCGGTGAAGTCGCTGAGTCAGATGAGGCCGCCACCGTTACGCCCGACGGAGAGGTGATCTTACACACGGCTGATGTGCCGGGGTGTATCGACGGTTATGCCGGCCCTGTGAATCTGGATATTTATATTTCCGACGGCAAGATACGGGAAGTGAAGGCTCTTGATAATGTCGAGACTCCCGGTTTCTTCAAGCGTGCGGCGGTGATACTCTCCGAATGGGTCGGAGAGACACCCGAAGAGGCATTGCTCCTTAAGGTCGATGCTGTGAGCGGAGCTACATATTCCTCTCAGGCCATCATCACAAATGTCAATGCCACACTCGCCCGCTATGAAGGCATGAAGGCTGCTAAGGCACCCGCTACACCCTGGAAGGTATGGGTGGCGCTTGCAGTGACCCTCTGCGCCTGCATCCTGCCGCTGGTAGTGCGCAATAAGTGGTATCACATGGCGCAGATGGTGGCCAATGTAGCCGTACTTGGCTTCTGGTGCGGTCAGTTCCTCGACTACGCGATGATCATGAAGTATATATCCAATGGTATGGCTCTGCCTGCCGGACTCGTAGCCGTAGTCATGCTCGTGGCAGCATTTGTGTATCCGCTGTTTGGCAGGCCGCAGCACTATTGCAGTCATGTATGTCCGCTCGGCTCGGCACAACAGATCGCCGCGCAGGTATGCGGCTTCAAGGTGCATCTGTCGGCTAAGTTCGTCAAGGTGCTTGATTGGTTCCGGCGACTGCTCTGGGCTGCGCTCATGCTTCTGCTTTGGACCGACTGCCTCACGGGTTGGATGGATCTGGAGCTGTTTCAGGCATTTCAGATTGAGTCGGCGTCGTGGTGGATTATCGGCGCGGCAGCTGCATTCGTGCTCCTTTCTACAGTGGTCAATCGTCCCTATTGTCGGTTTGTTTGCCCTACCGGCTCACTCATCAAACGTGCTGAAAACATCGGTTAATAACTTGAAAATATAAAATGTTATGAAAAATTCTGCTTTCCTTATAATTCTTCTCGCAGCAGCTCTGGTGGTTGTGGCTTATATGTGGGTTCGCTCCGCCACAGCTACTCACGAGCCGGCTTCACCGGTGAAATCGACTATCGATGACATAATGACGCGCACGAGTGTACGCTCATATTCCGATCAAGCCGTCGACAGCGGTAAGATCGACACCCTGCTGCGTGCCGCTATGGCAGCACCCACAGCAGGCAATAAGCAGCCGTGGCGGTTCGTAGTGATCGATGACCGCGCGATGCTCGATTCGATCGGCACAAATTTCCAGACCATGACAATGGCCAGGAAAGCATCCGTAGCCGTGATTATGTGCGGAGACCTTACAGCCACCTTTGATGGCGACGGCCGCGAATACTGGGTACAGGATGTATCGGCTGCAACCGAGAACCTGCTTCTGGCCGCTCATGCCCTCGGACTTGGAGCAGTGTGGTGCGGAATATATCCCAAGATGGATAGAGTAGCGCAATTTTCGGAGATGCTCGATCTGCCGGAGAATATCGTACCGATGGCATGCATCTGCATTGGCTACCCCGACGCGGAGTCCACACCGAAAGACAAGTGGAAACCCGCCAACGTTCACTACAACCGCTGGTAATCCACCCACACTGTTTTCATGCGGTAGGATTGAAAATAGGCCTCTACAAATGCACAATTTGTAGGGGCTTGCCTTTGATATGTAGGCCAAGCTGGGATTCCCGGCAGTGTATGATTCGCAATCCGCAGGCGCCTGCGTGGCTGATAGTGTTTAGCTGATTTGGAAAGTTGACAAATTGTCACTAAATTTGTGGATGCTTTTGCAATGTGTAAGATAATTGCAGAATACAATTTCAAATCCGCATACAATCACTATTAATTATTAATATGAAATTCAATCTACTATCAAGTCGAGTTATCGGCGGTGTCGGACGGAAGATGCTGCCGATTTTGACCGCTGCGGCGACATTGTGGGTCGTATCCGCATGCGACAAGAATGATGAAACGCCTGAACCCGAACCGGAGCCGGAAGATGTCACTACGGTGGTGTTAAAGGAGGCTACTCCCGATTGCTACTACTTCATCCCTTGGCTTCAGCAGCATGGCAATTACTACATCGAGCTTACTACAGGTGAGATCGGTTACGATGGATTCCAGACCTACCCGATGAATGAGGGTGATTATATCCTCTGTCTTGACCTGTATGCCGAAGCGGATGCCGATCATGCAAATCCTCATCTGCCATCGGGCCTTTACACTCCTACTTCCGACCCTAACAGTGAGCACGATCTCACATTCTCGCTCGTCAATACTATGGCCGTATATAATGCCGGCAAGGTGGAGAGTGGCCAGTCGAGAATTCGATTTATCAAGTTTTCCACCGGCACTGTCGACGTGACGAACAATGGCGACGGCACTTATACGCTGAAAGGCCTGTTTGCCGGTGAGGACGACGGGCTCCACTATGAGTTTACTTACACAGGTGCTATCGAGATAGCCGATATGAGTGCTATCGAAGATGAGGACTGGTGGGGCTTCACCGGCAATACTCAGTACACGGCTCAAAAGGCTAATTATATATACTACGATGACTCGGAGACTAAAGGCGTGGATAATTACATCGTGCGTCTGTTTGAGACTACCGATATCACCCCTGACTACATGCATCAGAATGGGCCCGGCAATAAGGTGTCGCTATATCTCTTTACCGAACATGGCAAAGGTCTCGCCGGCACTTATACCGTGCGCGAGGAGGAATCAGCCGGATCGTGTATACCGGGTGAAAGATTCGGCGCACAGGCTACTGGCACATTCGTCGAACGCGTACGTCAGGATCTGTCGGTAAGATACGCGCTGATCACCGAGGGTACAGTGACCATAACCGAGAGCAACGGCAGTTATGATGTGACTGTGAACTGTAAGACCAAAGAGGGCAGTTCGGTGAAGGTGACTTACAAGGGTGCCATCGAAAACATTACCGGTAAAGCTCCCATATATTCTACTCTTGAGCAGGATCTCACGCTCAATATGACCCAATGCACTTCAGTGGACTACTACGGCGACTACTATCAGAACGGTACGGTGAACTACGGCGTGGTACTGGCCAATCAGACCGAGTTGTTGTGTCTGGAATTTGTATCGGCCACGGGTACCAACACCGAGCTCCCCACAGGTACATTCAGCGTCAACGGCACCGATGAAGCCGGCGCGCTGATACCGGGCTATGTGGAGGATACTACGATCGCTCCTACCTGCTATGTGCAGTACAATGCTGACGCATCCGCAGTCATAGGTTATGCTCCGGTGAAGGGCGGCAAGTTGACGATAACGAAGTCGGGATCGAATTATACATTCGACTTCACTCTGACCGACGACGGTCAGCCGGCTCATACGATTTCCGGCAAATGCACCACGCAGCTTCCCGAATTCACCGACTATACTCAGGAGACCAACACCGCCAAGCTGCGCAAGTCAGCTCGCAAGGTTGGTGCCAAGCGAATGGTGATGATCCAACGTTGACGAAACAGTTCTTCGATATAAGGAATGGGGCGCGATCTTTTGGTCGCGCCCTCTTTATTTATTAAATGATGTCTGTGTTAGAGCTGGGGCATATTGATAAAATTCCATATCACATCTATCACACTACCAGCCACATACCATAAAAACGCACCCGAAATTTACCGTCGCCCCTGACATAAACAGTAAAAATATGTGTTCCCCCACCCCAATCCACCCTTAACTTTGCACCACCAATCCGCCACGACATCCCTCCGACCCGTCCGCCATGTCTGACCCGTCCGATGGATGCCACTGCGTCAGCGGAGCCTACAGCGCGTAGCGCCTGGCTCCGTCCCCCTCAAAATTTTTGTCTTGGTGCTTCGCTTCAGCGAAGCAAA
>JAIDTT010000107.1 GCA_029060545.1 Paramuribaculum sp.
AGAAGTCCTTGGTTATTTCTCTGCCTATACATCTACTTCAAAATCGTTTGTATTCCATTATTCCGATATTGAAGACTAAAAAGTCTCACGACCAAAGAAGTTTAGTCAATACACGTCCTTCTATTGGATAAAAAAGATACTATTTTATCCAGCACAGCAGATTTATTGGATGAATTTGGCTACTCAACCGGGAAAACATTATCATCGGCCGGAGCGTTGTAATCAGAAAAATAATATCAATTCTCCGTCCCAATGAAAAAGCTTTCACTTCTCATTTGCCTCCTGTGCGCTGCCATAGCCACATCCGCCGCACCGAAGTCCGACGCCACATATCAGTCCATCCGTCAGCAATATCGCGCCGGACGTATCTCGGCCGACAGTGTCGTATCTCTGGCCCTGTACCACAAAGTCTACGACCCTCAACTCGCCGAACAATGCCTCAAGCTGGTCAACACGCCTCGCGCCGACATGGAGCTCGGAGTACTCTACGCTTTCTCCCCCGAATTCGCCAAACACTCTGCCGATGGCCTGAAACTCCTCCAGCGCGCAGCCCAATCCGGCCAAAACGAAGCCAACTGCTACCTCGGCCTATACTACTTCAACCATAAAGACTACTCCAAGGCCAAAACATACCTCGACGCCTGCCATCCGCAATACGGCATCGGCTACACAGCTCTGGGCAGTATGTACACCTCCGGCTCAGGCGTAAAGCAAGATCTTGCCAAAGCCCGCGAAAACTTCCGGCAAGCTGCCCTCAAGGGCTATCCGCGCGGTATGGCTCTCTACGGATTCAATCTCCGCGCCAATGCCGGCGGAGCTATCGACTATCCCGACTCTTTCTTCTGGCTCTATATCGCCGGCGACCTCGGCGACGACGCCGCCCGTGTCACCCTATTCCTCCCCATGCGTGGCGAAAACCGAGGCGATAGCGAGACCGCTCAACAGGCATTCACCGCCCTTCAATTCATACAGAAAACCCAATCCGGCAAGAAGATTCAAAATGAGCCCATCTATCGTGATGGATTCCTCCAAAGTCTCAAAGAGCGCGAAAATGCGGCCGAACAAGGCGACGACTGGGCCCGCTACTATCTCGGAAGTATGAACTACAACGGCGACTTTCTCAATCAGAATTATGCACAGGTACTCCACTACTACGTACCCATCGCACAAAACGGCAAACTTCCACGCAACGTACTCGCCGTCGTCAACCAACGACTCGCCGAACTCTACCGCGACGGCAAAGGCACCAAAGCAGATCCCGTCAAAGCAGAGCGCCATACCCGTCTCGCCGCCCACTATGGCAGCCTCCCGGCCTACAAAACCGCCGAACACATCACCGACTAATCTATCCAACATACCGTAATATATCCCGACGGCCTCACGCAGTCGGGCTTTTTACTCCCTACCACACTCAAACGCACTAAACAATGTTAGACCCGCCGTATTAGAGTAGGGTTTCAGTATTTATGAAGTAATAATATTATCATTTGAATTATTGGTAATTTGAGGCTAAAGACTTAAATTTGTCAATAAACACTTTTGGCTGCGATAAATCAAGCAGACCCCGTATAAATATAAAATTGATATGTTACAAGAAAAACTAAACGAACTTGGCGAACTAATAGAGCATAATCCCGCCTCCGAGCAAATTCTTGCTCTGGCTAAAGAAATCAAAAGCACTTACACCACCCCCCGGAGATAAGAAGATGATTGAAGAGTTCTGCGGTTCACGGATATCGAGATTATCTACTGAAATCGAAAATTTATGTAATACTGTGACGCCTGCACTTCTGAATTAATTTAAGCCGATATATTTGCACTATAGGAAACACCGCTGTCGGAAATGATATTGACCCCGGTTGCGTTGTGATTTGCTTAATTTTCAGTATATTTGCACTATAGGAAACACCCCTTGGTGTCATCGCCCCAATTTTTATTACGTTGTGATTTGCTTAATTTTCAGTATATTTGCACTATAGGAAACACCTACATGAGCAACTATTAAAGTCAAACCAAGTTGTGATTTGCTTAATTTTCAGTATATTTGCACTATAGGAAACACCCACTTCGATGTAGACCTCAATGATCTTAAGGTTGTGATTTGCTTAATTTTCAGTATATTTGCACTATAGGAAACACCCGGCGTAAGTATCGAAACGCAGACCGGCGGGTTGTGATTTGCTTAATTTTCAGTATATTTGCACTATAGGAAACACCCCATATCCCGTCGAGATCTTCACGCCGTAGTTGTGATTTGCTTAATTTTCAGTATATTTGCACTATAGGAAACACCTGCTGCACTTGCAATGCTTCCGTAATGACTGTTGTGATTTGCTTAATTTTCAGTATATTTGAA
>JAIDTT010000108.1 GCA_029060545.1 Paramuribaculum sp.
GCAGTGACCCGTTACATGCAGCGTCAAGGTCAGATATGGATTCGCATCTTCCCCGACAAGCCCATCACCAAAAAGCCCGCTGAGGTACGTATGGGTAAAGGTAAAGGTGCTCCCGAAGGCTTCGTGGCTCCCGTTACTCCCGGCCGTATCCTCATCGAGGTAGAAGGCGTAAGCTTCGATATCGCAAAAGAAGCACTTCGTCTGGCCGCCCAGAAGCTCCCCGTGACCACAAAATTTGTAGTACGTCGTGATTACGATCCTTCTCAAAACGTGTAAAGCCTTATGAAGAAAGAAGAAATCAAAGAAATGACTACGCAGGACCTCAAGGATCGTCTCGAACAGATGGAGCTCGAATATGCGCAGCTGAAGATCAACCACTCAGTTTCGCCCCTTGACAATCCCGCAAAAATTACAGCTGACCGCAAAATGATCGCTCGCGTAAAGACCGAGCTCCGTCAGCGCGAGCTTAACAATAAATAATCCCAAACACAGAAATGGAAAAAAGAAACTTACGTAAAGAACGTATTGGGGTTGTGTCGAGCAACAAGGGTGACAAGACCATCACCGTAATGGTGAAGTGGAAAGAAAAGCACCCCATCTATGGCAAATTTGTCAACAAGACAAAGAAATATCACGCCCACGACGAGAAAAACGAGTGTAGTATCGGCGATACCGTACGCCTGATGGAAACCCGCCCCCTGAGCAAGACCAAGCGCTGGCGCTTAGTAGAAATAATCGAAAAAGTTAAATAATCATGATACAGACAGAAAGCCGTTTGACAGTAGCCGACAACAGTGGTGCGAAGGAAGCCCTCTGCATCCATGTGCTCGGTGGTACCGGTCGTCGTTACGCCTCCGTTGGCGACATCATCGTAGTGTCGGTTAAGAGCGTGATTCCTTCGTCCGATGTGAAGAAAGGTACTGTGTCGAAAGCCGTAGTAGTACGTACTAAGAAAGAAATCCGCCGTCCCGACGGAAGCTACATCCGCTTCGACGACAACGCTTGCGTGCTCCTCAACAATGCCGGCGAGCTCCGCGGCACCCGTATCTTCGGTCCCGTGGCACGCGAACTCCGCGCCACCAACATGAAGATCGTGTCGCTCGCACCCGAAGTACTCTAATCAGTTACCACCCCCCTTATATTTAAACATTCAATAAAATGAGCAAATTACATATCAAGAAAGGCGACAACGTCTACGTCCTCACAGGCGAAGACCGCGGCAAGACCGGCCGAGTGCTTAAGGTACTCGTAAGCAAAGGCCGCGCCATCGTAGAGGGTGTTAACATCGTGACCAAAGCTACCAAGCCCAGCGCCCAGCACCCCCAGGGCGGACTTGTGAAGATGGAAGCCCCCATCAATATTTCCAACCTCAGCCTCATCGATCCCAAGAGCGGCAAGCCTACCCGCATCGGCCGTCGCAAGAACGACGAAGGCAAAACAGTAAGATACTCTAAAAAATCAGGAGAGGAGATTAAGTAATGAGCACAACAACCTTAAAGAAGGACTATAACGAGCGCATCGTCCCCGCCCTTGAGAAAGAATTCGGCTATACCTCAGTGATGCAGGTACCCCGCCTGAAGAAGATCGTGATCAATCAGGGTCTCGGCGAAGCCACCCAGGACAAGAAGATCATCGAGACCGCCATCAACGAGCTCACCGCCATCACCGGCCAGAAAGCCGTGGCTACTCTCTCGAAGAAGGATATCTCCAACTTCAAGCTGCGTAAGAAAATGCCCGTAGGCGTAATGGTGACTCTCCGTCGCGACAAGATGTATGAGTTCCTGGAGCGTCTGATCCGCGTCGCCCTGCCCCGTATCCGCGACTTCAAGGGTATCGACGGCAAGCTCGACGGCCGTGGCAACTATACCCTCGGTATCACAGAGCAGATCATCTTCCCCGAGATCAACATCGACTCGATCCAGAAACTCCTCGGTATGAACATCACCTTCGTTACCTCGGCTAAGACCGATGAAGAAGGCTACGCTCTGCTGAAGAACTTCGGCCTGCCCTTCAAGAACGGCAAGAAATAATCAATCACAGTATAAGATAACCCCGCATTAACCTACCTATGGCAAAAGAATCAATGAAAGCCCGCGAGGTAAAGCGCGCCCGACTGGTGGCAAAATATGCCGCCAAGAAGGCCGAGCTTAAAGCCGCCGGCGATTATGAAGCCCTCCAGTTACTGCCCAAAAACGCCTCGAGTGTACGCCTCCACAACCGGTGTAGCATCACCGGCCGTCCCAAAGGCTACATGCGTCAGTTCGGCCTGTCGCGTATTCAGTTCCGCGAAATGGCTTCGGCTGGCCTCATCCCCGGCGTGAAGAAAGCAAGCTGGTAATCTCCGGAGAGCTTCCCGCAACCACCCAATCCACCCATCAGGGTGTCGACGCAGCCCCGAGGTCGCGCGGCATCCGTCCGGTTCGACAAAGGCCCGCTATTCAATGCGGGTACCGGAGCCGGTAAGTATTAAATATTGTTCGGACGACACCGAATCAATTTAAAACAACCAAAAAAATGACAGATCCAATAGCAGACTATCTGACAAGATTGAGGAATGCCATCAAGGCCAACCACCGCGTAGTGGAAGTGCCCGCCTCAAACTTGAAAAAAGAAATCACCAAGATTCTCTTTGAACAAGGCTATATTCTTAACTACAAGTTTATAGAGGGTGAAACCCCCAGCGGCATCATCAAAATAGCCCTTAAGTACGATCCCCAGGAACGCGTGAACGCTATCAAGGCCCTCAAGCGAGTATCGCGTCCCGGTCTCCGTCAGTACACCGGCTACAAAGATATGCCCCGCGTATTAAACGGACTCGGCATTGCCATCCTTTCTACCTCCCAGGGCGTGATGACCAATAAAGAAGCCGCCGAGAAGAAGATCGGTGGTGAAGTACTTTGTTATGTATACTAATCATAGGAGGATACCACAATGTCACGAATAGGAAAAGCCCCCATTGAAATTCCCGCCGGCGTCAGCGTTAAGGTCGACGGCGATGTAATTACCGTAAAAGGCCCCAAGGGCACGCTCTCCCAGAAGTTCAACCCCGAACTCACCATCACCGAGGAGGACGGCCATCTTCATATCGCTCGTCCGAGCGACGATCGCGAACACCGCGCACAGCACGGTCTCTACCGCGCGCTGATCCACAACATGGTAGTAGGCGTATCCACCGGTTACCGCAAGGAAATGGAACTCGTAGGTGTCGGCTACCGCGCCAACGCCACCGGTCAGGTACTCGAGCTCTCGCTCGGCTTCTCTCACGCTATCTACATCAAGCTTCCCCCGGAAGTGAAAGTGGAAACCAAGAGCGAACGTAACAAGAACCCCCTCATCATCCTTGAAAGCGACGACAAGCAGCTTCTCGGCCAGGTTTGCGCCAAGATCCGCTCCCTCCGCAAGCCCGAACCCTACAAGGGCAAAGGTATCAAGTTTGTGGGCGAGGTAATCCGCCGCAAGTCGGGTAAATCAGCAAGCGCTAAATAAAATCCCTAAAAGATAGCAATCATGATCTCCAAGATACAACGCAGAAATAAAATCAAGGCCCGCATCCGCGGCAAAATCTCCGGCACCGCCGAGCGTCCCCGTATGACCGTGTTCCGCTCCAACAAGCAGATCTACGTACAGCTTGTCGACGACCTCGCCGGCCGTACATTAGTATCCGCTTCTTCGAAAGGCATGGCTGCCGACGGCACCAAGTCGGAAACAGCAGCTCTCGTAGGCGAAGCAATCGCCAAGAAGGCCCTCGAAGCCGGTATCACCGAAGTAGTATTCGACCGCAACGGTTATCTGTTCCACGGTCGTGTAAAATCCCTGGCTGACGCAGCTCGCAACGGCGGACTTAAATTTTAAGAAATCATGGCAAACAAAAATAATAGAGTAAAATCCACCAACGATCTCGAACTTAAGGATCGTCTCGTGGCCATCAACCGCGTTACGAAAGTGACCAAGGGCGGCCGCACCTTCACCTTCGCTGCAATTGTAGTAGTAGGCAACGAGGACGGCATCATCGGCTGGGGCCTCGGTAAAGCCAACGAAGTGACAGCCGCTATCGCCAAGGGCGTTGAAGCTGCCAAGAAGAATCTTATCCGTGTACCCGTACACAAAGGTACTATCCCCCACGAGCAGGCTGCCAAGTTCGGCGGTTCACGCGTAATCCTCAAGCCCGCATCCCACGGTACCGGTGTTAAGGCCGGTGGCGCTATGCGTGCCGTACTTGAGAGCGTGGGCATCACCGACGTGCTTTGCAAGAGCAAAGGCTCGTCTAACCCCCACAACCTCGTGAAGGCTACCATCGCCGCTCTCGGCGAAATGCGTTCCCCCGCCCAGGTAGCCCAGAACCGCGGTATCACCGTAGAAAAGGTATTCACCGGTAAGTAATTTCCAACCCGATAAATCATCTGCAAAATGGCACAAATCAAAATCACACAGACAAAGAGCCGCATCAACTGTCCCGCCGTTCAGAAGCGCACACTCGATGCCCTTGGCCTTAAGAAGATGAACCACACCGTCGTAAAGGAAAACACTCCCGACGTGATGGGTATGGTAAATCGTGTACGTCATCTGGTAACAGTGACTGAAGCCTAACAAATCAACATTATCATCATTATCCGATAACAACCAATTATGGAACTCAACAACATACATCCCGCAGTAGGCTCCGTGACCACAAAGACACGCGTGGGCCGTGGACAAGGTTCTGGCAAGGGCGGCACATCTACCCGTGGCCACAAGGGCGCCAAGTCGCGTTCGGGCTACAGCCGCAAGATCGGTTTCGAAGGTGGCCAGATGCCTCTTCAGCGCCGTCTGCCCAAGTACGGTTTCAAGAACATCAACCGTGTAGAGTACAAGGCTATCAACCTCGCACTTCTCGAGACTCTGGCTGCTGCCAAGGGTCTTGAGAAAATCGGTCTGGCCGAACTCCGTGAAGCAGGTTATATCTCCTCAAAGCAGCTCGTGAAGATCCTTGCTTCCGGTACTCTCAGCCGTGCTCTGGCCGTAGAAGCCAACGCTTTCTCCAAGGCTGCCGAAAAAGCCATCGTTGAAGCCGGTGGCTCCATCTCCAAAATCTAATTCGACATGAGATTTTTTCAAACATTAAAGAATATCTGGACAATCGAGGAGCTCCGTCAGCGACTGATGATCACCTTCCTTCTGGTATTGGTGTATCGTCTGGGCTGTCAGGTGGTACTTCCCGGCATCAGTCCTACCGATCTGCAGGCTCTTCAGAACTTTACCAACCGCAGCGGTCTGATGCAGTTGCTCGATATGTTCTCCGGTGGTGCTTTCTCCCAGGCATCCATCTTCGCGTTGGGTATCATGCCCTACATTACTGCATCGATCGTGATACAGTTACTCGGCATGGTTCTTCCCTCGTTTCAGAAGATGCAGCGTGAGGGTGAAAGCGGCCGTCAGAAACTCAACCAGTATACACGTTACCTCACAGTGCTGATCCTCCTTCTTCAGGGTCCTGCCTATCTGGTCAACATCCGTATGCAGGTGGCTGCTGCCGTAGGCGAGGCTTCCATGGGTTTCTGGACCATCGTTTACCTGACCGTGATTCTGGCCGCAGGCTCCATGTTTATCATGTGGCTCGGCGAGCGCATCACCGACCGCGGTATCGGCAACGGTATCTCGTTCATCATCCTCGTGGGTATCATCGCCCGTCTGCCCCAGGCTATCACATTTGAATTCATCAGCCGCCTTCCCGGCGACTCGATGGCTGCCGGCGGTCTGGTAATGTTCCTCATCGAGATCATCCTGCTCTTTGCCGTCACAGTCGGCGCAGTCCTTCTCGTGCAGGGCACACGTAAGGTGCCCGTACAGTACGCAAAGCGTATCGTCGGCAACAAGCAGTATGGTGGTGTGCGCCAGTACATCCCTCTGAAGGTTAATGCCGCAGGTGTGATGCCTATCATCTTCGCTCAGGCGATCATGTTTATCCCCATCACTCTGGCCGGTTTCGGTTCCGATGGTACCGGTAGCGGCTTTGTGGCTGCCTTCTCCGATATCAATGGATTCTGGTACAACTTCGTGTACTTCGTCATGATCGTGGCATTCACATACTTCTATACCGCTATCACCGTCCGTCCCACTCAGATGGCAGAGGATATGAAGCGCAACAATGGCTTCATCCCCGGCGTGAAACCCGGTAAGAAGACAGCCGAATACCTCGACTCCATCATGTCGCGTATCACCCTTCCCGGTTCGCTCTTCCTCGGTGTAGTAGCTATTCTTCCCGCGTTTGCCCGATTCTTCGGCATCAGCCAGAACTTCGCGCAGTTCTTCGGCGGCACATCGCTGCTGATTCTCGTGGGCGTAGTGCTCGACACTCTCCAGCAGATCGAATCGCACCTGATGATGCACCACTATGATGGTCTGATGAAGGATGGCAAGATCAAAGGCCGTACCACAGGCAGTGCCTATTGATAATGTATAATTGGAAAAGATAAAAGCGATCAATCAATGAGCTCAACGATATATCTCAAGACATCCGAAGAGATAGAGCTGATACGCAAAGCATGCGCTCTGACTTCACTTACACTTGGCGAAATCGCCAAGTGGGTGAAGCCCGGAGTTACTACGCAGAAGATTGATACTATCGCCCGCGAATTTATCCTCGACAACGGCGGCCGTCCGGCCTGTCTGGGCTACGGAGGTTTTCCCGCTTCGGTATGCATGGAGGTAAACGAGATCGTGGTACACGGCTTCCCCTCCAATTATGCTCTGCGCGAGGGCGACATCATCGGCACAGACCTGGTGGTGGAGCTCAACGGTATGAACGGTGATATGTGCTACACATTCCCCGTAGGCGAGATCTCGGACGAACTATACAATTTGTGCCGTACGACCAAGGAGTCGCTTTTCGTCGGTATCGAAGCCTGCAAGGAAGGCAATCGTATCGGCGACATATCGAATGCTGTGCAGCGCTATTGCCAGAGTCGTGGTTACACAGTGGTTCAGGAAATGTGCGGTCACGGCATCGGCCGCGATATGCACGAGGCTCCGGAGATCCCCAACTACGGACGTCGCTCCACCGGACCGATGATCCGCAATGGCATGACCCTGTGTATAGAGCCTATGATCAATCTCGGATCGCGACACATCGTAATCGAGCGAGACGGCTGGACCTGCCGTACACGCGACCGCAAAGCTTCCGCTCACTACGAGCACACAGTAGCCGTGGTCGATGGCAAAGCCGAGATTCTCACCAGTTTTGAACCCGTATATCAGGTACTTCAAGATCGATTTATCTAATCCCAATCATATTTTTCAATCAACCAATCCCCAACCAGCTAAGCATGGCAAAACAGACAGCTATCGAACAAGACGGAGTAATCGTAGAGTCGCTTTCCAACGCGATGTTCAGAGTAGAACTCGAAAATGGTCACGAAATCACCGCCCACATCTCGGGTAAGATGCGTATGCACTACATCAAGATTCTTCCCGGCGACAAGGTGCGTGTAGAGATGTCGCCCTACGATCTCACGAAAGGCCGCATAGCGTTCAGATACAAATAATCATTTCAGAAAAATAATCAAACGAAATACAACCCATGAAAGTTAGAGCCTCAGTAAAGAAGCGCACCCCCGACAGCAAGATCGTGCGTCGCAAAGGTCGCCTGTATGTAATCAACAAAAAGAATCCCAAGTTCAAACAACGTCAGGGATAATGCCGCTCGGCAGTAATAAAGCAAACACAATCATCCACAGAAAGTCAAAACAAAGTATATGGCAGTACGTATAGTGGGAGTTGACCTCCCCCAGAATAAAAGAGGTGAAATCGCCTTGACTTACATATTCGGCATTGGCCGGAGCGCCGCCAAATCGATTCTCGAGAAAGCCGGCGTGGACAAAGATATCAAAGTAATGGACTGGACCGACGCTCAGGCAGCCGCCGTGCGTGAAGTAATCGGCGCCGACTATAAGGTGGAAGGCGACCTGCGCAGCGAAATCCAGCTCAACATCAAGCGCCTGATGGATATCGGCTGCTACCGCGGCATCCGTCACCGCAATGGCCTGCCCGTACGCGGTCAGAGCACTAAAAACAACGCACGTACCCGCAAGGGCCGCAAGAAAACCGTTGCTAACAAGAAAAAAGCTACTAAATAATCAATAAGATATGGCAAAGAAAACAGTCGCAGCTAAGAAGAGAAACGTAAAGGTAGGCGCAGAAGGCCAACTCCACGTACACTCCTCTTTCAACAACATTATCGTGAACTTAGCCAACGCCGAAGGTCAGGTGATCTCCTGGTCGAGTGCCGGCAAGATGGGCTTCCGTGGCTCTAAGAAAAACACTCCCTACGCTGCTCAGATGGCCGCACAGGATTGTGCAAAGACCGCTTATGATCTGGGTCTGCGCAAAGTGAAGGCTTATGTGAAGGGTCCGGGCAACGGCCGTGAGTCCGCTATCCGTACTATCGCAGGTGCCGGTATCGAAGTTACCGAGATTATTGACGTGACTCCGCTGCCTTTCAACGGCTGCCGTCCTCCCAAGCGTCGCCGCGTGTAATCCGATTCGGCAATCTTATCATTATTTCAAACCTACAATCCGGATCTTCACTTATCCCAACGTCGGGAGCCAAGCGCGGAACGCCATGACGGCAGGAGTGAATTAGACCATATTTTCTTCACCTCTCTATGGTCGCGGCTGCACTGACCCGCCCCATAGCCACCCGGACAAAGCTCACCTGACTCACGTAAAGATCCAACTATAGCTAACCAAAAGATTCTAAAACAACAATGGCAAGATATACAGGCCCTAAATCCAAAATCGCCCGCAAATTTGGCGAACCCATCTTCGGCGAGGACAAAGTGTTGGCAAAGCGCACCAATCCTCCCGGACAGCATGGCCCCAACCGTCGTCGCAAGACTTCGGAATATGGCGTTCAGCTCCGCGAAAAGCAGAAAGCCAAATATACATACGGCGTGCTTGAAAAGCAGTTCCACAATCTCTTCGACAAAGCATCCCGCACCAAAGGTATTACCGGTGAAGTGCTCCTGCAGCTTCTCGAAGGCCGTCTCGACAATGTAGTATACCGTCTGGGTATCGCTCCCACCCGTGCCGCTGCCCGTCAGCTCGTGCTCCATCGTCATATTACCGTCAATGGTCAGGTAGTGAATATTGCTTCTTATGCAGTACAGCCCGGCGATATCGTAGGCGTTCGCGAACGCTCGAAGTCACTCGAAGTGATCGCCGACGCTTTGGCCGGATTCAACCACTCCAAGTATCCCTGGATCGAATGGGACGAATCCCTCAAGGCTGGTAAGCTTCTCCACATGCCCGCTCGCGAAGACATTCCCGAGAACATCAAGGAGCAGCTCATCGTCGAATTGTATTCTAAGTAATAACATTAAAATCTGACCTATCCATATGGCTATATTAGCATTTCAAAAACCTGACAAGGTATTGATGTTGGAGGCCGACAACAAATTCGGCAAATTTGAGTTCAAGCCATTGGAGCCGGGCTATGGTATTACGATAGGCAATGCCCTCCGTAGAATTCTTCTTTCTTCGCTCGAAGGCTACGCTATCTCCTCGATAAAAATCGACGGTGTAAAGCATGAATTCGACACCATCCCCGGAGTTAAGGAAGATGTGACCAACATCATCCTCAACCTCAAGAAAGTAGACCTGAAGCAGACGGTTGAAGATACCGATGCCGAGAAAGCTACCGTCACCGTGACCGGTCCCTGCAAGTTTACCGCAGGTGATCTCGGCAAGGTGCTCACCGGCTTTGAGGTGCTCAATCCTGAGCTGGTGATCTGCGAGCTTATCGAGGGCGCAAGCTTTACTCTCGTATTTACTATCAACAAAGGGCGCGGTTGGGTTCCCGCCGATGAGAACGACGTAGATACCGATGACGTCAATGTAATCGCTATCGACTCGATCTACAC
>JAIDTT010000109.1 GCA_029060545.1 Paramuribaculum sp.
CTGCCCGTATAGTAAAGCCGTCTATGTTGGCCATAAGTCCGCGTACTGGATTCAAACTGTCGAGTTTCTGTGAACGAGGATTGAGCTATGAGGATCAATGGCGCAAGCTTAAGGAACTTGCTGATATCTAACATCCATTCCCGACTTACAAACCGTGGGGGCTTAGGTCCAACACACATTTAAATAGCAGGGGGCTGCACCGGTCGGTGCTGCCCCCCTGCCACTATAAAGATGGATCGATGTTCTGATTACTTGATGCCGAGTTTGGTCTTTACGGCATTGGTCACGTCTACTACGTCAGCACCGGTATAAAGCATCTGGCCGCCTTCGAAGATGAAGGTGTAGCCACCTTCGCTACCTACGCTCTGGATAGCTGTCATCACCTGCTGCTGGATGGGAGCCATGAGCTTTTCCTGCTGAGCCTGGATATCCTGAGCTGCGGTGGTGCGGAACTGCTGAGCCTTCTGCTCGAGTTCGTTGATTTCCTGCACGCGACGCTCCTTGATAGCCTGAGGAGTGGATTCTTCCATCTGCTGGAATTCGCTATATTTCTTTTCAAGCTCTGTACGCAGATTATTGAATTCGGCTTCGTATTTTGCTGTAGTGGCTTCGAGCTGGGTCTGCACCTCTTTCATTGCGGGAAGATTGGCAAGGAGATTCTGAGTGTCGACGTAGCCGAACTTCTGGGCGAATGCCATTGCGGGGAGTGCAATAAGGCAAGCGAGTACTAATTTCTTGATCATTTGTCTATGTTTTTTTCTTTGGTTTATATTCTATTGAATCAGATGCGGATGCAAAGATATATCATTTATTTGGAATAACCTAACTTGGAGAGCACCTCATTGGATATATCTATACGTGGGGAAGCAAATACGATGTCGGCCGACGATGCGCGGTCGAAGATGCAGAGATAGCCACGCTCTTCGCTCACTTTCTTGATGGCATTGTACACTTCTTCCTGAATCGGCTCCATCAGTGTCTGGCGCTTCTTGTAGAGTTCGCCGTCGGGGCCGAAATACTTGGCGCGAAGCTCGGCTGCTTCTTTCTCTTTGGCCACGATAGCTTCTTCCTGAGCCTTCTTCTGGTCGTCGGTGAGGAAGGGCATCTGCGACTTGAAGTTATTGTACATCGTCTCGGCTTCGCGGCCCACGGCTTCGACTTCCTTCTGGTAACGCTGCGAGAGCTGGTCAAGCTGATTGTTGGCTACTTCGTAGGAGGGCATATTGGAGAGGATATACTCCATATCGACGAGGGCAAACTTCTGCGCGGAGCCTGCGAGTGCACAGCCTGCTATGGCTATGAGGGTGAGGAGTAGTTTTTTCATTTTCGTAGATGGTTAATTGGTTGAATATATCTATACAGACGAGTGAGAGTGCAAAAGGTTTAAAATTCCTGACCGAGGATGAAGTGGAAGTGCGATCCGCCTCGTGTGCCGAATACCTTGTCGAAACCGTATGCCCAGTCGATACCCATCATACCTACCATCGGGAGGAAGATACGCAGACCGAAGCCGCCGGAACGCTTAAGGTTGAAGGGATTGAAGTCGCTCACCTTCGTCCAGGCATTACCCGCTTCGAGGAATGCGAGGCCGTAGATGGTGGTCTGGGTCTGGAGAAGGAAGGGGAAGTGGAGCTCTACGCCGAGGCGGGTGTAGGCGTAGCCTTCACGACCCCAGGGGGTAAGAGCACCGTTTTCGTAGCCTCGCAGACCGATGGTCTCGGTTGCATAGGTATATGAGCCGGTCATACCGTCGCCACCCACGTAGAATGTCTCGAAGGGCGATTTGAGCCAGCGGTTGTAGCTGCCGAGCAGACCGAAGTCGGCGCGGGTCATAAGTACGAGAGTGTATGTGCCGTTGGGGTCGGTGAGCGGAGTATAAGTGCGGGAGCGGAATTTCAGCTTCCAGTATTCGATCCATTTGTAGAGTTCCTTCTTCGACTCTGTGGTATTCTCCTCGTAGAGCTTCTTCCAGTCCTTCTTGCCGAAGAGCGACGACGGAGGCGTGAGCTGCAGGCTCAGCGAGAATGATGAGCCGCGACGTGTATAGAGCGGGTTGTCGATGGAGTTGCGGGCCAACGTGAGGCCGAGCACGATGGAGTTCGACGTACCGTTGTTCATATAATAGAGGAACTCCCAGTTCTTGAGGTAATACCAGTTGTAGGAAAGTTCGGTCTGGAATGTGAAATAGTCGTCGGGCCAGCTCAGTCGCTTGCCGAAGCCTACAGCTACGCCGAGCATCTGGAGCACCTTGTTGGGGTCGTAGGCATTGTTGATGGAGTTCTGGTAGTAATCCGAGCCGTAGCCGTAGTTATACCCATATCCGTAGTTGTTATAGAGATAGGGGTTGGACCAGTTGGAATTGTAGTACGATGAGTTTACGCCTGTCTGACGGCTGTAGTAGGCCGATACCGACAGCGAGTTGGGGCGCTTGCCGCCAAACCACGGATCAAGGAACGAGATCGAATACGACTGATAGTAGCGGGCATTGGTCTGGGCGGAGATGGTAAATGTCTGGCCTTCGCCCTGCGGTATGAGCCCCTTGTAGGATCGCGGGTGGAAGAGATTTTTGATCGAGAAGTTGTTGAACTTCAGCGCAAGTTTTCCGATAATACCGGTCTGACCCCAGCCGAGCGAAAATTCCACCTGGTCGTTGGCTTTCGACTCGAGGTTGAATATGATGTCGACGGTGCCGTTTTCCTCGTTGGGCTCGGGGCGGATATCCATCGACTCGGGGTTGAAGTGGCCGGTCTGAGCGATTTCGCGAGCCGAACGCATCAGGTCGTCTTTATTGAAGAGTTCGCCCGGCTTCACACGGAGCTCACGGCGGATCACCTTCTCATACAGGCGGTCGTTGCCGTTGATCACCACATTGTTGATTCGGGCCTGCGGACCCTCGACCATACGCATCTCAAGGTCAATGGAGTCGCCCGACACGGTGCGTTCGATCGGCACGAGGTTGTAGAAGAGGTAACCGCGGTTGAGATAGAGGTTGGCCACGGCGTCGTCGTCCTCGGTGGTACGCTTGTTGAGCAGCTTCTGATTGTAAATGTCGCCCTGATGGATGCCGAGCAGATCATCGAGCAGCGCCGTGGGGAAGATAGTATTGCCTACCCACGTGATATTGTTGATATAGTAGCGTTTACCTTCGTCTACGGTGATGTATACATCGACCGTATTGTCGTCGTAAGGCACTACCGAGTCAGCCACGATCTTGGCGTCGCGGTAACCCTTTTCGTTATACTTGGCTATGATGCGCTGGAGGTCATCCTGATAGTCGGATTCCACGAATTTCTTCTGCTTGAAGAGGTTGAGCAGTTTGCCCTTCTCGTTGGTTTTCTTCATAGTGCGCTGAAGGGCGCCGTCGGAGAGCACCTCGTTACCGCTGATGTAGATCTTGTGTACCTTCACCTTGGAGTTGCGGCGCACATTGATGTCTACGATCATCTGGTTAGGAGCCGAGAGATCCTCTCGAAGATTGATCTTCACGGTAGCATTACCGAAGCCCTTGTCGTTGTAGTACTTCTTGATGATAGCCTCGGCGCGATTCACGATATTCTGAGTGATCTGATTCCCTTTGCGGAATTGAGCCAGACGCTCGCCCAGCTCGTCGCGCTCACCCTTCTTCACACCGTAGAAGTTGACTTCGGAGATGCGCGGCTGTTCGCGCAGACGTAGTGTGAGCCACGCGTCATCGCCTGCAATCTTGTCGACCACGATCTGCACATTGGAGAATATGGCCTGACGCCACAGACGCTTGGCCGCTGCCGTGAGTTCCGAGCCGGGGATGTAGACCCATTCGCCTACTTTCAATCCCGACCACGACTGTATGAGCTGCGGGTCGTAGTTGTTGACACCTTCCACCTCAATACCGGCTATGCGGTAAGAGTTGGGGATGCCGGTGAAGAGTATCGTGGGATTGTATGTGGTGTCGGCGGCCGCCGTATCCTGGGCGTATGCCCGGCCTGCGACGAGCAGCACGATGGGCAAGATTATCAGCAGTAACGATTTGCGCATGATATGATGAGTGGCTTGATTACTTATTTGGGTGAGGATGATGATTGGATTAGCTTTGGCTTACTTGCTCGGAGGTGAGTCCAAACCGGCGTTCGCGTTTCTGGAAGTCGGCAATTGCCTCGTAGAGACTCCGGGCATTGAAGTCGGGCCAGTATTGTGGGGTGAAATATAGTTCGGAATATGCTATCTGCCAGAGCAGGAAGTTGCTTATACGATAGTCGCCGCCGGTGCGTATGAGCAAGTCGGGATCCGGAATACCGGCCGTAGCAAGCGAACCGGATATTGTAGCTTCGTCGATCGCAGCCGGATCAATCTCACCGCTGCGGGCTTTCTCGGCTATATGGCGCACGGCTTCAGTGATCTCCCAGCGCGACGAATAGCTCAGCGCGAGAGTCACGTTCAACCCCGTACACTTCGACGTGGCCTCCATGCATCCCTCCAGACTGCGGCGCGAATGCTCCGGCAGTCGGTCGATGTCGCCGATAGCGGTGAGGCGTACGTTGTTCTTGATAAGATTCTCTGTCTCACGGTTGATTGCCGTCACGATAAGTTGCAGCAGTAGATCCACTTCGAGTTGCGGACGATTCCAGTTCTCAGTAGAGAACGTATAGAGCGTGAGATAGGATATGCCGAGATTGGCGGCTGTCTCTATCACGGTGCGCACGGCATCTACTCCGGCTTCGTGACCTACGGAGCGGTCGGAGCCCTGACTGCGGGCCCAGCGTCCGTTGCCGTCCATGATTATGGCTATGTGGCGCGGCAGGCGCGTGAGGTCGATTTGTGGTAGAGACGTTGTCATATTATATATAGGTGTCAGTCTATGCGGTTACAGGTCACGCAGCGCGGTCCGAATTCGTAGCTGAATCCGAACGTGAGCTGTGAGTACCAGTCTGTATTTTTGAAGAATGAGCTTTTGATCTGATATAGATCCGAGAGTTCGGAGGAATCGACATGATCGCCGAATACCTTGGTCATAGTGAATTGTACATGGAGGTTGACCCGGCGACTTGTCTTGAACTTCACACCCACGCCCATCGGGATATTGAAGGCAGCTGAAGTGCCTCCACCCTCGGTGGCTGCGACAGTCACGCCGACACCAAGCGAAAGGAATGGAGTCCAGCGACGCAGGCGCTTGTATGTTTCCCCCATTCCGTAGGCAAAGAAGTTGGCCTCGCCGGTGATACCGAGGTCATACACGGTGGAGTTGAATTTGTATTCTGCAAATCCGGGGAGCACATTATCCATATCAGCCGTGTTGCCCGACAGCGTAGCCATCGAGATCTGAGCCTTGGCGGCCCAACGGCTGTCGAATAGATAGCGCATACCCACATTAGCGGCGATACCCGGATGTCCGAACAGATTCACGCTCGCATCGCCGAGATAGCCGCTCATACCCACGCCGACGCCGGCATCGAAGCGATACGACTCCACATCTTTCTGCGCACACACCGGTAAGCTCACCATCAGGAGAGCAACCGCGAGAAGTATGTGGCGTATCAATGCTTTCATCAGGGAGTCGTGATGCCGGGGAGGATTATTGGATAGGCTTGAACATAAGTCGGTTGATCACGGCGCGGTAGATATGGTCATTGAACGCGCCCATACGGTCAGTGCCGCCGAATAGATAGATAAACGGACATTCCCACTCATTGATCGGCTCTGTAGCGCGCGATTGAGCAGGCGCTGCGATCTGATACCATGGGGCAAGTCTAGGAAGTTCGATAGCGTTCCATGCTGCCGTAGCTCTTGATGTGAATGTCTGATCGGCTATCAAGGCCGAAGCACCGCATAGCGGCGAGACACCCTGAGGGAGCTGCATCGACTGAGGTGCGAGCGACCAGTGCACGCCACGGTCGTACGACAGATATACGTTCCTGTTGATCGCACCCGAGGCGTTCTTGCCACCCATGGCAAGCAGTATGGAATGCTTGGTGAGATCCCAGATATTGGAGTGTGAGAATGAGAAGTAGGGTACCATCACGGCTCCCTCTACGGCTGCCATCGGTGTGAGGGAGCTCGGCGCCCAGATGGTGCCGTCGAAAGCCCAGCTCGAACCGGTGAGAGTGCCGTCGGCGCATCGTCCACCCACGATTATCATCATCGGCGATGTAGACCATTCGCTGGAGAATACTACCGCACCGCTTGTGCCGCTCACCGGGCATTCGGCTGCCACAGCCGACGTAGTGGTAGCGGGGTAAGTGACGTGAAGATAAGTGCCGCCGGCCTGAGGCTGCACGCCGGCTATCATATCCTGATACGCTCCGTAGATGTGGCTCATCGTAGCGCCCGTGGCCATCCATGTGGTACCGCGGTCGGAGGACGCGTAGAGAGCGTTGGAGTCATCGATGATGTAGAGCGTATTGCCGCAAGCGGTAAGTTCGTCGAGCACCGCACCCTCGGGAAGTGTCACTGCCTCTGTGACCCAATTGTTGGCCGAAGGATCGGATGTGACGGATCGGCTTGCGCCCGATGCTGATTCAGTGAAGAGACATACGTCAGAACCTACAGTGACTGCTTTGGCTGCCGTGGCCGACGATACGGGCAGAGGAGCCCAGGCCGCACCACCCCAGGCCAGAGAGTCGGGAGCCATCTTGTGTACGTTGACGTAGATCGTGTATGTGCATTCCACCTCCTCGTCGATCGATACCACATGAAGTTTCACATATCCGCGGGAGAAGTCGATCGAGTCGGTGCTGTTGGTCATATAGTTTATCACCGTGTCGGCGCCGGTCGACGACGGCATCGTGATTTCTGCCTTGCGACACGAAGGGATGGTGATGACCGGTATGAGGCGATTCACTTTCGTACCCATCGGGAGCGAGTCGGCGTTGAAGATCCGCGCATGATCGAGGTCGATAGTGAAATACACAGAGTCAAGATTGGAGAGGATGCTGTCGTCGGCCTTGAGGTTGAATGCACTTACCATCACTGAATTGCGCATAGGGTCGGAGTAGGAGTACGCATCCTTGGAATCGGAGTCGCACGACACTGACACACTACCCATCACGATCAGGGCGAGCATCAGGTATATTGGCAGAAATTTTGTCATAGATTGGTTATTTTCAACTTGCAAAGTTAACAAGTTTTTCCTTAACTAATGTTTACTATTAGTTAAAATTGCTAATTGTAATAATGTTGTTACCATCGATCTTGGTTTCCGTTATCCTTCCCGACGGCATCTGCGGGGCTTTGGCAGTGCCATCCCGGCCGAGACTGACGGGCGAAATCTCTATTCTTGCATCATCCCACAATCCCGCATCGATAAATGATTGCAGCAGCGTGGGTCCCCCCTCCACCATCAGCGATGTGATCCCGTCGCTAAACAGATCGTGCATGAGCGTGGGTAGGTCGCGGCGGTCGGTGATGTGGATTGATGATTCATCGCTCAATGCGTTGCAATCAGCCGAGAGGCGGTTGCGGCGGTCTAAGATTATCCTGCGTGGAGAATTTCCGGGCCACAGACGGGTGTCGAGGCGCGGATTATCGGCTATCACCGTACCGCTACCCACCATAATCGCATCGAACTGCGCACGCAGGCGGTGCACCATCATCTGCGACAGCGCGCCCGAGAAACGTGCTGCCACCGGATTGTCGGCCGTACGGCGGCGATCCATATACCCGTCGGCGCTCTGCGCCCACTTGAGCAGGATGTATGGGCGGCGGTGACTGTGTGCCGTCATAAACGGCCGGTTGAGCGCCCTGCACTCATCTTCCAATACTCCCGACACTACCTCCGCACCGGCTTCGCGCAACATGGCTATGCCCCGTCCGGCCACCTTTTCGTTGGGATCCGTAGAGCCTATCACCACCCGCGGTATTTTTTTGTCGACAAGCAGCTTGGCGCATGGAGGCGTCTTGCCGTAGTGTGAGCAGGGTTCGAGAGTGACGTAGATGGTGCTGCTGCTGAGCAATTCGGACCGACGCACCGATGCTATGGCATTGACTTCGGCATGCGGGCCACCGAAACGCCGGTGATACCCTTCGCCGATAATATTGCCGTCAGGCCCCACGATCACCGCCCCTACCATCGGGTTGGAGCGAGTGTGTCCGCGCCCCAGAGCGGCGAGCTGCAGCGCCCGCGCCATGAATATCTTGTCTACTTCCATCGGCCGTCGGTCTTGATGAGCTCTACGAGACGCTCCACAGCCTCACCTTCGGGGATACTCTTCGCTACGCACTCCTTGCCGCGGTAGAGGCTTATGGTGCCCTTACCGCCACCTACATATCCGTAATCAGCATCGGCCATCTCGCCGGGGCCGTTGACTATACAGCCCATCACCCCGATCTTCAGTCCGGTCAGGGAGGCTGTAGCTTCCTTCACGGCTGCAAGCGTGCCGGGCAGGTCGAAGAGCGTACGCCCACACCCGGGGCAGGCGATATACTCGGTGCGGGTGATGCGTCGGCGCGTGGCCTGCAGGATACCGAATGCGAGGCGTGTGGCCGAGTCGCTGTCGAGGGAGTCGGCTTCGATCAGTATTCCCTGACCGAATCCGCCGAGCAGCACGGCGCCGAGGTCTACGGCACTGCGAAGCATTACCTCGTCGGCGCTCAATCCGCGATACGACACTTTGAGTATCACAGGATTCATGGCTCCGCGACGACGCAGATTGTGGAGCGCCGCGAGCATGGCACCCGAGGGGTTGCCGTGGTTGGTATGAAGGAGTATCGGACGGTCGGCCGAGAGCGACGCCGGCAGTTCGCCCCAAAGCTCTTCAGCCATGAACGACTGTGGATTGAGCGTGCCCGTATCCGTATCGGCGCCGATCACCAGGGGTGCGCCGTCGGCTCCCGGAAGCTGTATATCCTCTACAGCGGGGAATATCGGATCATACCCCTCCATCATCTCGCCGGGGATAGGAGCGGCGGCAGCTTTCTGTCCGATATAGTCTACCAGCGCGCGGGCTACGGGCAATTCCTTCTCGGGAGCTTCACTGAGCGATACGCGTATAGTATCACCGATCCCCTCCGACAGCAGGGTGCCTATGCCTACGGCCGACTTGATGCGTCCGTCCTCACCGTCGCCCGCTTCGGTCACACCGAGATGGAGCGGATAGTCGAGACCCTCCTCGGCCATACGCGATGCGAGCAGCCTGACGGTGCTGACCATAAGTCCTACATTGGAGGCCTTGACCGATACCACTACGTCGTTGAATCCGGTGCGTCTGCACACTCTCAGAAATTCCATCGCGCTCTCTGCGATACCCTGCGGAGTATCTCCGTAGCGGCTCATGATGCGGTCGGAAAGCGATCCGTGGTTCACACCGATGCGGAGCGCCGTGGAGTGACTTTTGCAGAGTGCCAGAAATGGGATCAAGGTATCTTCCAGACGTTTCAGTTCCGCCTGATATTCCTCGTCGGTATAGTCGATCTGCTTGAACACACGCCCCGGATCGATGAAATTGCCGGGATTGATACGCACCTTGTCGACCTGCGACGCGGCTTCGTAAGCGGCCTTGGGGTTGAAATGTATGTCGGCCACGATGGGGGTGGTGAGACCTTCGGCTCGCAGACGGCGGCGTATCTCGCCGAGATTCTGCGCGTGGATCACACCCTGCGCCGTGTAGCGGAGCAGTTCGGCACCGGCTTCGATGATACTGCGTCCCTGCGCTACCGATGCTTCCGTATCGAGGGTGGGGGTGGAAGCCATCGACTGGATGCGTATAGGCGCGGAAGAGCCGATGGTGAGAGCCGGCGAACCGGTGCGCACTGTCACGGTGCGCCGACGTGTGCAGTCGAATACACTCATCAGTTGGTCTTGTACTTATAGTTGAGCTCCTTGAGCTGTGAATTGGCTTTTACAATCTTTTCGGAAAGTCGGCCGCGGTAGTCGGCGAATCGCGAGCGGATGCCATCGTCGGATAGGCAGAGCATCTGGGTGGCAAGCACACCGGCGTTCATACCCGCGTCGATACCCACGGTAGCCACGGCGATGCCCGGAGGCATCTGCACTATCGAGAGCAAAGCGTCGCGGCCTTCGAGAGTAGCGCTCAGGGGCACTCCGATCACGGGCAGGGGCGTCATGGCGGCTATCACTCCGGGGAGGGCGGCGGCCATGCCGGCACCGGCTATGATCACCTTGATGCCGCGGCCTTCGGCTCCGCGGGCAAAGCTCTCCACTTCGGCGGGAGTGCGGTGAGCCGACAGGGCATTCATTTCAAAGGGTATCTCCATCTCATCGAGAAATTTGGCTGCTTTCTCCATTACGGGAAGATCGGAGAGACTTCCCATGATGATGCTTACGAGTGGTTGCATTGTAGATCTGATATAATTGATTGATGTATAAATATATTGTCAGTATCGTTTGCGCAGGCGCGCTACCGGTATCGAGAGCATCTCGCGATACTTGGCCACGGTACGGCGGGCTATGTCGAAGCCTTCGTCGCGCAAGGCGGCAGTGATGGCATCGTCGCTCAGCGGCGCACTCTTGTCCTCCTGCTCGATAAGTTGCCGCAGGCGGTCGAGCACCACGTTGCGTGAATTGTCGTCGGCCGACTTCCGGCGCTCGTTGAAGAGCGATTTGAGGGAGTAGACACCCTGATGGGTAGCCACATACTTGCCCATCGTCACACGACTCACCACCGACAGGTCGTAGCCCGACTCCGAGGCGATATCCTTAAGCACCATCGGACGCAGCGCAAGCGGATCGCCGGTGATGAAAAATTCGCGCTGCCAGTTCATTATCGCCGTCATCACCGCCATCAGCGTCTGCTGCCGCATCTTAAGCACCTGAATAAACGATTGTGCCTGATCGCGGCGCACCCGTATGAATGTCTGAGCTTCGCGCTGCGCACGCCCTTTGGGCTGGGGTGATTCCGTGGTGTCGATGTCAAACGACTGCTCCACTTGCAGATGCGGCAACCGGTGGAGGAGCGTGAGGCTGAGCCTGCGCGACTCATCGTCGTATTCCACGAGGAAGTCGGGGGTGATATGGCGCAGGCGCGGATCATCGTCGGCTGAGCCGATGGCATTGCCCGGCTTGGGATTGAGCGTCTTAATCAGATCCACGGCCTCGTTGACTTCCTCAATGCTGCGCCCCGTAAGCGATGCGATGCGCGGGAAGTGAAGCAGCGAGAAGAGGTCGAAGTAGTCGCGGATTATCTCGGTGGCAAGTTCGGCGCCCGGTGTCGACAGGTCGATACGTCCGAGTTGGAGCAGCAGGCAGTCGCGCAAGTCCACTGCTGCGATGCCGGCCGGATCAAGAGCGCGGATCATATTCCACACTTCGCGCACACTCTCGGTGGAGAGATCGATACCCAGCGCAATGGCTATATCGTCGGTGATTGCGCCGATCGTGCGTGTCAGGTAGCCGTTGGAGTCGAGGTTGCCGATGATAAAGGTGGCGATCTCTCGCTGCCGGTCGGAGATATCGGCTACTTCCGACAGTTGGCGCATCAGATAGTCGTAGAGCGACTCCGAGGCCACGGCTGTAGGCTCATACCTTACGTCGTCGGCCGAGTGGTTGCCGGCTCCAAGACGGTATGATGGTATGTCGTCGGCCGAAGCATAGTCGGCGAGCTGCAGTTCGTCGGAACTCTCCGAAAAAGCATCATCGCCGTCAGCCGAGTCCGACACACGCTCCAGCGCCGGATTGTCGTCGAGCTCGCGGCGCACCTCCTCTTCGATTTCCGCGCCGTTCATTTCCAGTAGTTTGGCATAGCGGAGCTGAATAGGAGCGAGCGTCTGCTGCTGTTTCTGCGATATGTCTAAGCGGAGATCCTGCATAGTAGGGTCAAAGTTAGCAAGATTTTCGCATACCGCAAAGTTACCGCCCCTTTCAATTTATTTCATAGAAATTTAGGAGTGTCACTTCGGATATTCGGGAGTGCTACTCCTAATTTTACAAAGTGATCGCCTATATAATAGGATGTATAGCGGTGTTAAATTAAGTTAACAACCAAGCAGCATCAATGCGATGTTTGGGATATATTGTAATTTTGAATCAGATATCACTAACCAAATTCAACCATTCGAATATGAAGAAGAAATTTATCTGTACAGTGTGCGGATACGTACACGAAGGCGAAGAGGCTCCCGAACGCTGCCCCCAGTGCGGTGTGCCCGCAAGCAAGTTTAAGGAACTCGACGAAAACGCCGAACTCGAATTCGTCACCGAGCACGAAATCGGAGTAGCCAAAGGCACCGACCAGCAGATGATCGACGACCTCATGGCTCACTTCAACGGTGAATGTACCGAGGTAGGTATGTATCTCGCCATGTCGCGTCAGGCTGACCGCGAAGGATATCCCGAAATCGCCGACGCCTTCAAGCGCTACGCTTTCGAAGAGGCCGAACACGCTTCCAAGTTTGCCGAACTCCTCGGCGACTGCGTATGGGATACCAAGACCAACCTTGAGAAGCGTATGGCCGCCGAAGCCGGTGCCAACGCCGACAAGATGCGTATAGCCCGTCGCGCCAAAGAGATGAACCTCGACGCTATCCACGATACTGTACACGAAATGGCTAAGGACGAAGCTCGTCACGGACAGGGCTTCCAGGGCCTTTACAACCGTTTCTTCAAGAAATAAGACAAACGGGCCTCTGCGATACCGTCTGCCGGCTGCACTCTGCAAGCACATCCACTGCTTGCCGGGTGCAGTCTCTTTTTTTGATGGGCAGCTGCATTGACGAATTTTTTTTTAAAAATATGTGTTCCCCCACCCCAAACCACCCTTAACTTTGTCCCCGCAAACCACCGCTATATCCCTCCGACCCGTCCGCCAAGTCCGACTCGTCCGATGGATGCCACAGCGTCAGCCAGGATCGGAGCCTACAGCGCGTAGCGCCTGGCTCCGACAAACCGACTAAGCTACCCGCAAAGCCCTAATAATCAATCGTGCATCGTGCATCGTGCATTGTGCATCGTGCATCCAATAATACTATGCCCCACACCTACCACTTCCGCCAATTCCTCGGCGAGCCCCTGCCTCCCGAACTCCGACGCCTCTTCTCCAACCTCGAGCTGTGGCGCCAGAGAGGCGGAGCGCGCCCAATGATAATCCTCGAGCAGGGCGACCACAACGTAAGGTACTACCTTGAGAAATACCTCCTCTACCGACACACCATATCCAACTTCGG
>JAIDTT010000011.1 GCA_029060545.1 Paramuribaculum sp.
ACATACTCCTTTCGTATGCTCCCATCGACCTCAGCCTCAGCGCCTACCATCTAACCCGTTCTGACGCACAGCACCGATTTTTGATTGTTTTGGGGTGGACGAACGGGTCGGATTTGAGGGGGGACGGAGCCAGGCGCTGCGCGCTGTAGGCTCCGATCCTGGCTGACGCAGTGCGTCGGTTGATTTTGAGGGGGACGGAAGCAGGCGCCTACGGCGCTGTAGCCTCCGATCCCGGGCTGACGCTATACGTCGGTTGGATTTTTGATTTGTGGGTGCAAAGTTAAGGGTGGAATGGGGTGGGAGGACACATATTTTTACTGTTTGTGTCCAGGGGCACGGTAAATTTCGGGTGTGTTTTTGATGGTATGGGGCTGGTGGTGTGATGGATGTGATATGGATTTTTTTTGACCCAGAAATATCACACCCGTATATAAAAGAATAAGTCCGCCTTTCGGGGCGGACTCAGCTTTTTAACGGGAGGGATAAGCAATCGGAATCCGATTACTTGCCACCCAGATTGTCGCTTACAGTGAGACGCAGACGGCCTTTAGCGCGACGACGAGCCAATACCTTGCGGCCATTGGCGGTTGCCATTCTTTCGCGGAAGCCATGCTTATTCACTCTCTTGCGGTTAGAAGGTTGGAATGTTCTTTTCATTGCCGTATATTAGTTTTATTAGTTTTCATCAATTCGAGTGGCAAAGGTATAAAAAATATTTTAAGTAGACAACTTCTGCGCCCTATTTTTCCATCTCCGGCATCTTGGGCAAATACATTACGCCGTCGTGATTAAAAGCGCATACATAGTGTGTCAGTCCGTTGCTCACCGCCAAATACGGAGCGTGAGCCCACAGATTGTAGCGTGCGATCTGATCAAATGTAGCCTGCGTGATCTTCACCGATGGCGCCTTATACTCCACGATCATCCATGGGCGACGGTCAGTGCCATACACTATGGTGTCGCATCGGTGCTGCACACCATTTAGCCTTATTCCCACCTCATTGGCTATACGCGAGGCCGGGTATCCGTTGAGCGATATGAGCATGGCTACAAAATGCTGCCGTACCCACTCCTCCGGGGTAAGCGCCACCCATCGCCTCCGCTGCGTGTCATACACCTCGAATCCGTCGCCTGCAGGCCGCAGCCTGAGCGGTGCCGGCGGCATGTTGAGGCGTGGAAATTTATCCTCCGGAAGATACTTCGGTGTAGAGTCCATCAACTTTTTTATGAAATACGATGTAAAGATAGCGCTTTTTGCTTAATTTTGTATCATACACCATCCACTCGACGATTTTCCACGATGGCAGCACAAGCAAACACCAAGACATTTTCCGAGATACAGTCAGACATCAAGCGCGGCACTCTCGCACCTATATATATATTATATGGCGAGGAAAGTTACTTCATCGACAAGCTCGTAAAGGAATTTGAAAATCTCATCCCGGAAGCTGACCGCGGCTTCAACCTGTACTCCTTCTATGCTCAGGAGATCGATCCGCAGAAGGTTGTGGCAACATATCAGAGCTATCCAATGATGTCGGAGCGTCAGGTCGTGATCCTCCGAGAGACACAGGGTCAACAGCCCAAGTATATCGACCGTCTGACATTCTGCGCCGAGAATATCAATCCGGCCACAGTTCTCGTAGTATGTTACCGCGGTGCATCCACCAAAGGCGCCACTTTTCTGGCTGCCGCTAAAAAAGCCGGCGCTGTATTCTTCGAGTCCAAACGGCTCAAGGAAGGCAATGCCGACACCGTAATGGAAAAGATCGTGAAAGAGAAAGGGCTTAACATCGAACGGAAAGGCCTGGCGATGCTGCGCGAATATATCGGTGTAGACATCAGCAAGATGTATGGCGAAGTCGAAAAACTGGCCTTCATACTCGGCCCGGGAGCCACCATCACACCCGAAAGTATCGAACAGCATATCGGCATAAGCAAGGATTTCAACAATTTTGAGCTCATCGAAGCTATTGCTGACCGCAATGGTGCCCGCATCTTTCCCATCATACGCTATTTCCAGCAGAATCCCAAAAACAACCCTGTAGTAGTCACCACAGCCACCATATTCAATTACTTCTCCAAACTGATGATGGCTCATTTTGCGCCCGACAAATCGCCGTCAGGTCTTATGGCTGCTGTAGGAGTCAAGTGGCAATCAGCCCTTTCCACATACACCCGCGGTATGCGCAACTATAATGTCTACATGGTCATAGAGATAATATCCGCTCTACGCGAACTCGACACACGCAGCAAAGGAGTCGGAAGCCGTCAGAACGAATACGATCTGCTCCACGACCTCATGTTCCGCATACTGAATTGCCGCGGCCGCGTCACTATTTAAGCTGAAAGAGATAGCCGAGTTTTACCTCTATCGAGTTGCTCCTTGATGCCGAGAATTTATCTTTCTTCTTGGCTGAGAAGATATTGCCAAGACCATAATAATAGCGACCCTCAAGCATGATGGAGTGCCGACCCTTGATAGTGAATTCAATACCGGCACCGCCTGCTATTCCATAGTCGAATTTATTCTTTACCGGCATACTCATCTGCTCCACGTGGCGGTTGGCGATCGGAAATCCCTCCACTGATCCAGGATTCTCGTAATCGAAATTTGACGAGATCTTACTTCCTAACAGATAGCTCACCGACGGGCCGAGATTCACGAATCCCTTCACCTTACGACTACCGAAAAATATATGGGTGAATACTGGAAGCTCGATGTAAGTAAGTGTGCGAGAGTAGTCAAATGGCGTCTCGTCGAAAGTCTGCTTCCAGCCACGCTGCACGATATTAAGCTCACCTATCAGGCCGAAATATTTCTCTTCCGTATACCTTACCTTCAGTCCGAAGGTAGTGCCCATCGCCATAGATTGCTCCACGCCGGGTGAAAAAGCCATCTTCGACAGCGTAGCTCCAGCCGATCCACCGATACTGAAATGCGGATCATAGTATCGTTGCGCCGATGCTGACAGGCTGCCCAGCATTACCACTGCTCCGAAGAGCATTGCCGAAAGGTATCGTATTATCGTCATACTTTATAGAATATGCTTGAAGCGTACGTTGCCGGGACGCAGCTGTATCATTACTTCACTACTGTTTGTCAGACCTTTGTCATCACCCATCGGCATGAAGTTAAACATATATTCCTCACCGATATACGACGGCGTATATCCACGGAAATCACCGCCGTTGGCATTCAGGGCCCTAATCAGATACATACCGCAGTCGTATCCATAGGCAAACCAATGAGGCAGATTGTCAGACGGCTTGCTTCCATACCAATATTTGTATTTAGCTCCGAGTTCGGTTTCGTCGGTCGGCACAGCCTCTACGAAAAATCGGGAGAAGATATAGCCGTTGCAGTTCTCCAGACTCTTGTAGCACGGCATAGCGTGACGGAGCCAGTCGTGGTAGCCCCACACATACATCGTATCCGACGGACGCATCTCTGCTAACTTCTCTATCGCAGGGGCTATCGCCGGGAGCGAATCCGTGTTAGTAATAAATGCGTAGTCAGTGCCCGCAGGCAGCTTCGCAAGATCAGCAGGATCTACCTCATCCTTGAATTTCAGCACCATATATTGTCGGCCGGCATCAAGCAGACGCTTTTGCATCACATCCACCATCTCTGCCTTGCGATTGTTGGACGTGCTTTGCAAAAATACAGTGGACACCTCCGGAAATTTCGACACGAAATAGTCGGCAGCCACACCATAGAATAGATCATGCGGCAGTGACGACTGCATCACAAAGGGATTGGTCCGCTGCGACTCATCCTTAATAAGGAAATTATTGATTATATAGATACCATTAGCACTCGCGAACTCCGAGAAACGCTTAAATGCGTCTGCGCCAAATGGTCCCACGATCACCTTAGCTTTCTTAAGCTTCGGATCGGCAAGCACGGCATCGATATTTGAATCGGCCGACGCGATGTCATACACCAGCAGGGCTATCGGCTTGCCATACGAACGCAGACTGTCGGCTGCCATCATCATGCCTCGCAGAAAGTCCACAGAGCGTACGTCAGGTTTGTCATTACGCGTAAATTCGAGCGGAACAGCTATATAGATTGTATCTGCATTCTTATCGGCGTTGACAAACGATGACAGCATCTGATGACTCGTCGACAATTCGAAGTCACAGCCCTGGGGGAGATTGATCTCCGTACCCTCCACGAGTATCCCCACGCCCGGGTTGGCAGCCTGCAACTCCTCAACCGAGATACCATACTTACGCGATATGCCGTAGAACGTGTCGCCGGGCTGCACCTTGTATGTATTACCCGTCGATACCGTCTCGGTCCCAGCTACGACTACAGGAGTAGCTACCGGATCTATGGGCGCGTCAAGCGACACCTTCACTTCCTCGCCCTGACGCAATCCGTTGGTAGCTCCGGGATTCAGGGCATAGAATTGATCCAGCGTCAATCCATACTGATGGCTGATACCATAAGCGGTTTCACCCTTCTGTACGGTATGGGTCTTGACGGTCTGCCTGGATTCAGCAGGTATAAGTATCTCCTGATAAGCCTTAAGGCCTTCGGCTACCGAAGGATTCACTGCCAGAAGTTGCTCTCGTGTCACCCCAAGCTGACGGCAGAGGGAATAGACCGTCTCTCCGGGCTTCACCGTATAGCTGTAATATTGTTTTCCATTGATAGTCTTCACCGGAAGCGATTGGGCGACAGCCACGGCTGTGGCCGACAATGCCAGACAAAGGATACCGAGGAGTGATGTAAATGCGGCTCTTAGCATTAATGCGTGCTTTTTTAATTTTAATAAGTCCACAAAGTTAGCATCTTGCCGCCAAATATGCAATTCTATATATCAAATCCCCGATCGCATTACTTCCAAAAGATATTCCGGCACATGTGTATCAAATATCAGAATGTTGAGTATCTTTGTGGTCGCTATGACAGAATTCAACGAATTTCAGCAGATAAAACGCCGATTTTTCGCGATGCGCAACGGCATTATCGCCGATGCACTCCGACGGGGAGGCTCCCCTTTCAAAATTATTTTCGGGCTAAATCTCCCCCAGATCAAAGATATCGCGGCCGAACTCGGAGTGCGTCCCGACTTAGCCAAATGGCTGTGGGAAAACACCTCAACACGCGAAAGTATGATGCTCGCTCCCATGCTTATAGACCACGCTGTAATCACCGACGACGACGCATCCCTGATGGTCATGCAATCCCCATCCACCGAAATCATCGATTCGCTATGCCACTCATTGCTGCGCCACTCCCCTCTCGCCTATCAGTGGGGGATGAAATGGGCCACTGCCGACACCTCTTTGTTACGCTACGCGGCTATGCGCCTGCTCTGGCACCATATCGCTGCGCACGCCACGGAGATACGCCCCGTAGCTGAAGCCGAAATGCTGAAAAATGATAATCTTACGGCCGGTATAGCCAGACAGCTCGTAGAGGAAATAGATTTTCTTTAATAGCTTCCTCGTCGCGACAGCTTGTCGCTCAACACCATACCGATAATGATGAGCGCACACCCCGACAGACCGATTACCGACAGTGGCTCGCCGAGATAAAGTATTGAAGCCACCAGCGTCACAATCGGGCTAACATATATATACAGGCCGCTCTTAACCACACCGATACGCTTGATTGCGTTTGTCCACAACACATAACTTACCACCGAGCATACAAGCGCCAGAAATCCAAGGTTGAGAAGCACTCGCGGCGATATGAGCACATCCAATCCACAGAGACTCGGCTCAAGTGCGAGAAACGGTATCGCCGTGATCAGACCGTAGAAAAATGTCTTTCGCGTGATGAACCACACGCTGTAAGTAGCATTCAGAGGACGGAGTACTATCGAATATATCGCCCAACACAGAGCCGCAAGCAGCGCGAGCATATCGCCCAACGGGTTCATTGCAAGCTGGAAGCTACTATTGAATATCACGCATCCTACACCCGCCATAGCTATAAGCGAACCGACCATGAATCCACGCGTAGGCTTCTCGCTCTTATACATAAATCCGATCAGCAATGCCGTGAGTATCGGCGATGCGGCCACGATGAGCGACACATTACTTACAAGCGTGAACTTCAGCGCCGTATTCTCAGCTATGAAATATATCGAGTTACCACATACACCGGCAAGCACAAATTTCAATTCATCCGATATTGAACGCGCCCGGATAGGCAACGGACATATCAGGAATATGCATATATATGCAATAGCAAATCTATATACCGCAACCTCCACCGCACTCATTCCGGCATTGAGCAGCACTTTAGTATTAATAAAAGCAATGCCCCAGGCCGTAACGGCTATGAATGCGCCAAGATGGTATATCAGCGATGAAGAGCCAAATGGCGATGAATTGAATAAATTTTCCCTTTTCGGCATAGAATCGGTATATATTATGATACAAAATTAATGAAATTTTGTCAACTCACAACAATTCCCATTCAATTCGTGTTATAATGCTGTACTCCGACAGATAAATGTATAACTTACTAACACCATAACCAAAATGAAAAAGTCAAAAATCCTCACCGTCTCCCTACTCTGTTTAAGCATGTTGATACCGACAGGTTGCTCCATGAATAATCTCGCCAAGGGTTCGCTTATCGGCGGTGGCGGCGGCGGCGCATTAGGCGCCGGCATAGGCGCTCTCATCGGAGGCGGCAAAGGAGCCGGTATAGGCGCGGCTATCGGAGCCGCAGTCGGCGCGGGAGCCGGAGCTCTTATCGGCCGGAAGATGGATAAGCAGAAAGAAGAACTCCAGCGTGAGCTCGCCGAGCGCGCACAGGTAGAGACCGTCACCGACCAGAATGGTCTGCAGGCCATCAAAGTCACCTTCAACGGCGGGATCCTCTTCCCCACCAACGGCACTACGCTCAACTCCTCTTCCCGTCACGACCTCACCGAATTTGCTACATCGCTCATCAATAATCCAAACACCAACGTGCAGATATTCGGTTTCACTGACAATACCGGCACTATGGCCGTCAACGAGCGCGTAGCTACCGGCCGAGCCGATGCCGTGAAGGACTTCCTCATCAATTCCGGCGTAGCCGCATCGCGCTTATCAGCTACAGGCGAACCGATGACCGACTATATCGCAAGCAATGATACAGCAGAGGGTCGTGCCCAGAACCGTCGCGTGGAAATATACATTACGGCCGACCATCAGATGATCCAACAGGCTGAGCAAGGAACCTTAAAGTAGATATTTACCTCTACAACATTAAAGCGGTGACAATCAATTGTGATTGCCACCGCTTTCATTATCGGTTTAATCGGAGATTATTCTTCGGGAGCGAGGAGCTCGAGCATCTTGATGGCCGATACAGGGATGCGGGTACCGGGACCAAAGATAGCTGCCACACCTGCGCGGTAGAGGAAGTCGTAGTCCTGAGCGGGAATCACACCGCCTGCAGTCACCATAATGTCCTCACGGCCGAGCTTCTTGAGCTCTTCGATCACCTGAGGAATCAGGGTCTTGTGACCTGCCGCAAGCGAGCTGACACCGAGAATGTGTACGTCATTCTCCACAGCCTGACGGGCAGCCTCTGCCGGAGTCTGGAACAGGGGTCCCATATCCACGTCGAAGCCACAGTCGGCATAGCCGGTTGCAACAACCTTGGCGCCGCGGTCGTGACCGTCCTGACCCATCTTGGCTATCATGATACGGGGCTGACGGCCTTCGCGCTTGGCGAATTCTTCACACATCTGCTGAGCACGCTGGAAGTCAGCGTCGTTTTTGGTTTCGTTGGAATACACGCCTGATATAGTTCTGATTACTGCTTTATAACGGCCTACTACTTCTTCGCAGGCATCCGAGATCTCACCGAGTGTAGCGCGTACGCCGGCTGCCTTCACGGCAAGGTCGAGAAGGTTGCCCTTCTTGGTGCGTACGCATTCGGTAATGGCATTGAGAGCCTCGCGCACCTTGGCTTCGTCACGGTGAGCCTTCACATCGTTAAGACGCTCGATCTGCTCCTTGCGTACCTCAGTGTTGTCGATTTCGAGGATATCGATAGGATCTTCATGGTCAAGACGATACTTGTTGATACCGACGATAGTCTGACGACCGGAGTCGATACGAGCCTGTGTGCGGGCTGAAGCCTCTTCGATACGCAGCTTGGGAAGGCCGGTCTCGATAGCCTTGGCCATACCACCGAGCTTCTCGATTTCCTGGATGTGCTCCCATGCGCGGTGAGCGATCTCGTTGGTCAGAGCTTCTACGTAGTACGAACCGGCCCAGGGGTCAACCTGCTTGGTAATCATAGTTTCCTCCTGAATGTAGATCTGGGTATTGCGGGCAATACGTGCAGAGAAGTCGGTAGGCAGTGCGATAGCCTCGTCGAGCGCGTTGGTATGCAGACTCTGGGTATGACCTAACGCTGCACCCATAGCCTCGATACATGTACGGCCTACGTTGTTGAAGGGATCCTGCTCGGTGAGCGACCAGCCCGATGTCTGCGAGTGTGTACGCAGAGCGAGCGATTTGGGATTCTTGGGGTTAAACTGCTTGACGATCTTAGCCCAAAGCATACGGGCGGCACGCATCTTGGCGATCTCCATGAAGAAGTTCATACCGATAGCCCAGAAGAAGGAAAGACGGGGTGCGAATGCGTCGATATCCATGCCGGCGTTGACACCTGCGCGGAGATATTCCAGACCATCGGCCAGAGTGTATGCCAACTCGATATCGCAGGTAGCGCCAGCCTCCTGCATGTGGTAGCCGGAGATTGAGATCGAGTTGAACTTCGGCATATTCTGCGAAGTATACTCGAAGATATCGGCGATGATACGCATAGAGAATTCCGGGGGATATATATAGGTGTTGCGCACCATAAACTCCTTGAGGATGTCGTTCTGGATCGTACCGGCCATCTCATCGAGACGGGCACCCTGCTCCAGACCGGCATTGATATAGAATGCGAGTACGGGTAGTACGGCACCGTTCATAGTCATCGACACCGACATCTTGTTCAAGGGGATACCGTCGAAGAGCACCTTCATGTCATCGATCGAGCAGATCGACACACCGGCTTTACCCACGTCGCCTACCACACGTTCGTGGTCAGCGTCGTAGCCGCGGTGTGTAGCAAGGTCGAACGCGACAGACAGACCTTTCTGGCCAGCAGCGAGGTTGCGGCGGTAGAAAGCATTTGATTCAGCTGCGGTGGAGAAGCCGGCATACTGACGGATAGTCCAGGGGCGCAGAGGGTACATCGCGCTATACGGACCACGAAGGAAAGGAGGCAGACCCGACACATAGTTGAGGTGTTCGAGACCTTCGAGATCTTGCTTGGTATAAATACCCTTTACGGGGATAAGTTCGGGGGTGAGCCATTCTTCACCCGTGGGTACGGACGCTGCCTGCTTGGCGAAAGCATCCTTTTCGATATCTATAGTCTTAAAATCTGGTTTCATTATCTAAGATTTTTATGGATGGGGAAGATTGGACAATCAATGACGGAGAAGACGGCTGTTGAAGTCGCGCAGAGTGTCAAGCACATTGCAGCGCACATGCACAAAGTCCTTGATACCCTCGGCCTGAAGCTGTTCCATACAAGCGGGAGCACCGGCCACAACAAATTCGGCGCGGCCGTTGAGATACTTGAATGCTTCGGGAGCGAGAGTAGCGTACTCATCGTCGGAAGAGCAGAGCACTACCACGTCGGCACCCTTTTCGAGAGCGGCATCAACACCCTGTTCTACGGTTTCAAAGCCAAGGTTGTCGATGATCTCATAACCGGCACAGCCGAAGAAGTTGGTCGAGAACTGGGCACGAGCCAGACGCATGGCGAGGTTGCCGATAGTAAGCATGAATACTTTCGGGCGGTTAGAGGCAGCCTCAGTCTCCAGACGCAGTGCCTCGAAATCACTTGCGGCACGTGTGGTGGGCAGACCGCCTTCGCCAGCTTCTGCGCTGCACGAACAGGAGCATCCGGGTTTCGCGGTAATCTTCTGAGCGGCAGTCTCGTTGATATTGGGGTACTGGTTGGTACCGAGCAGAATCTCCTTGCGACGAGCCACATCGGTGTGACGCTTCACGCCGCTTTCGGTCACAGCCTTCTGCACTGCGCCGGCCTCAACCTCTGCAAGGAAGCCACCCATCTCCTCTACTGCGAGGAAGAGCTTCCATGCTTCGCGGGCAATCGATACGGTGAGAGTCTCCACATAGTAGGAACCACCTGCGGGGTCAACAACCTTGTCGAGATGGCTCTCCTCTTTGAGAAGGAACTGCTGATTGCGGGCTATGCGCTCCGAGAAATCGTCGGGAGTGGTATAAGGAGCGTCGAAAGGTACTACGGTGATAGAGTCGACACCGGCAAGAGCTGCCGACATACACTCGGTCTGGCTGCGGAGCAGGTTCACGTGTGCGTCGTAGATAGTCTGGTTGAAGCGTGATGTAGAAGCGTGTACTGCCTGACGGCAAGCATCCTCGTCGGCGCCATACTGCTTGGCGATCTGAGCCCAGAGCATACGGGCTGCGCGGAATTTGGCGAGCTCCATGAAGTAGTTGCTCGACACGCCCATATTGAATTTGATGCGGCGAGCCACCTCATTGGCATCCACACCGGCATCTGTGAGCAGAGTCATCCAGGAAGCGCCCCACGCCAAAGCGTAGCCGAGTTCCTGATAGATATAAGCACCTGCGTCGGAGAGCATCACAGAGTCTACAGCGAGCACCTTGAGAGCGGGCACCGAAGCTACAGTCTTGAGCAACTCCACTGTGGTCTGCACCATATCCGGCAGCATTTCGCCACCATGACGCAGTGCACGCTTGAAGGGATTGAAGTCTATAGAGCCGTGGAATAGGAGCTCGGCATCGTTGGCCTTGAGATATTTCACGAGATTTTCAGCCAGTGTAAGAGCCTTCTTCGGGCAGCAGGTGAAGTTGATTTCCACAGCCTGCAGGTCCAAAGCGTTGAGGAGAGCCTCAACCTCTTTCAGCGAGCCCTCTTTTACTTTGAAGCCAAGAGAGTTGATACCCTTTGTCACTACTTCCAGAGCCTTGGCGTTGGCCTCCTCAGGGGTATCGGCAATGATCTCCTGACGCGACAACCAGTCATTGTTGGTCTTTGTGCCGCGGATATAAGGATACTGACCCGGAAGCGAGTCGGTGGTGGTGAAAGAAGCAATGTCCTCGGCGCGATACATAGGCTGGAGGCTGAATCCTTCGTTGGTACGCCACACCAGCTTCTTGTCAAAGGGTGCGCCCTTGAGGTCGGCTTCCACTTTTGCACGCCATTCCTCTGTGGTCACAGGGGGGAATTGCGAAAATAATGGTTCCTTTTTTTCTGTCATGGTTTTGAGGTTTAATATGTAGATATTTAATGATTGATTACTCAAATTTCTTACGATTGAACATAAATCCGCGACCGAGGTATTTCTCTCTCACGATCGGATTCTGAGCCAATTCCTCCGATGTGCCCTGGAATAGGATTTTGCCGTCGAAGAGCAGATAGGCGCGGTCGGTGATGTTGAGCGTCTCGTTGGCATTGTGGTCTGTGATCAGGATGCCGATATTCTTGCTCTTGAGCTTGTGCACTACCTTCTGTATCTCCTGTCTCATAGACACATCAGCGAGCCCACGAGACGCTCATGCAGAT
>JAIDTT010000012.1 GCA_029060545.1 Paramuribaculum sp.
AGCTGCCAAGGTTTACGTAATGTAATCCCTCTCTACACAATATCTATCTCTCCGAAGGGGTGCACGCGAGTGCACCCCTTCTTTATTTTGGAATTTTGTGCTATATTTGTGAGATAAATCAAACCATCCGTTTATGACACGACCGATACTCGCCGCACTGATTTCGCTCGCCTGCCTCACACCGGCTGTGGCGCACACCAACAATGCATATTCCAAGACAGCCCGAACCTCTGCCCGCGAGCTCTCCGAGCAGCATCTCTACGTGAGCCCCGAGGTGATCAAAGCCATACCCTCCGCTGCAGAGACAGCACCCTCATATTCGGTAGGTGCATGGGTGAAGATCGACGGATTGCGCTCGGTACCCGAACTCAACAATGTGCAGCAGATCTTCGGCTACAGCGGTCGCGAATACCTCAACGACAACGGCTGCTGGGAGCTCTGTCTGAGCCCCGAGGGCACACTCATACTCACCGGCTGGGGAGGCGCCGCCACCTCAGAACTCAATACCGTCCCCATGCCGCTCGGCGAGTACGTGCACCTGATGGTCACCTACGACGCTCCGACGCGTCTCTCGAGCGTGTATCTCAACGGCGAAGTATACGGCAGCAAGAAGTGGAGTAAAGATCAGGAATGGTTTTTCGACGAATATCCCGCGATATGCTTCGCCGGATGGCAGTTTGGTGGGGAGATGGATCAGATACAGATCTATGCCAAGAGCTTGAGCCCACGCGAAGTAACCCGTGCAATGGCCAATCCCCGTGCCGTCGACGGACTTGCGGCTCTATACACCCTCGATGCCACTGCAGAAGGCGCACCCACACGCTTCGACCCGGTAGCCGGCTCCTCCGCCGAGCAGCTCGTTTGCGAGACTTGCCGCGCCTCAAGCGTCAAGAACGTCTGGGAAAACGGTATGGTATACCTCATCGACGGCGCCGGCTCTTCGGTAGAGAGCGTCCCCGTGCTCGTGCCATCCGACCGTGAGATAAAATATGTAGATGTGAGAGTCGACATTGCCCCGGGAATCGAGAATGGTGAATTGATCGTGCTCAACGGTAGTCGTGCCGTCAGCTCCGGTTCCACCGTCACCTGCCTCACACCGCTCACATTCGAGACCCGCCCCGCCCCGGGCTACCGGCTTATGGACATCACCGCCACCACCGATGGGGGCACCGAAGTGGTGACGACCGACACCTACACCGTAGTATCCGACGTCACCTTCTTCGCCTCGTTTACCGATCGCATCTATCCCCTCACGGTAGTCGACGACGCCAACCTCGGATACACCGTCAGCAGCAACGGCATCCCCGTGGCCGACATCGCTGAACTCCTCGGCGGCGACACCTATCAGCTCTCACTAAGCGTGCCGTCCGACTATACCCTCTCCGAAGTAAGCTTCAACGGCGAAACCCTTGCTCCCGACGATGTTGATGGCACCTATTCATTCACCATGTCGGAGCCCTCCACTCTCATAATCAGCGCCACCGCCAAGCCCCGTTACACTGTGACTGCGGTGCCATCACCCCACGGCACCCTGTCGGTGACTTGCGACGGCATTGAAGTCGCCTCCGGATCCACCGTAGCCGAAGGCTCCCTCCTCACCATAGTGGCCACCCCCGAGCAGGGATGGCAGGTATACTCCATCACCGCCGACGACTGTACGCTCTCCAACGTAGATACCTGCACCGTAATGGCCGATGTCACCATCGAAGCCCTCTATGTCGAGCAGCATATCGACTATTGTGTGCCCGCGCCCGTGGCCGGGCGCTCCAACGGAGCCACCACCCGTCAGATGAGCCGCTATCTCACCGGCGCCATCATATCCGACGGCACCAATTCGATCGAGATCACCGACAGTGGCGACTATACCAACTATGTGTTCGGCTCCGAGGCCGGACGCCCCGTCTACGACGTCACAGCCATCATACCCCAGTTCGTGACAGAGCCCGGACGCACCATCACCATCGCTACCACCGGCGACGGCGAGTGGATGAACACATTCATTTACTTCGATGCCAATGCCAACGGTCTCGACGGCCGCGATAAAGTATACAGCAACTACACCGGCAATTCCAACAAGTTTGCCGGCACACGTAGCTTCACCATTCCCGCCAACATAAAGCCCGGACGTTACCGTATGCGCTATATGATCAACTGGGACGACAATCAGGGACCCTGCGAATACGGTCAGGCCTCCGACAATGGTGACCTTATCTTCGATGTCGACTTCGTCATTCCGAATCGATGAACTGAACTTTTTCTGAAAAATATGTGTCGTAAAGGCGATTTGGCACGCTAACTTTGCAGCGCAAACCCCAAAATCAACCTTTTTGCTATGACACACACATTCATCACCCTTTCGCCCGCCACCGCCGCCACCCTGATGTGGACGCTGGCCATCACCCTCGCCTGCTACCTGGCGGTAGTAGTGGCAGTATTCATCGATCTGCGCAGCGCCATACTCAAAGCCCGCCACCGCGGCATAGCCCGCACATCGCGCGGCTACCGCCGCACCGTAGCCAAAGCCGGCCGCTATCTCACCACACTGCTTGCTCTGACCGCCGTCGACGCCCTGCTCGTACTCACAGCCATAATGCTCCGCTCCACCATGGGCTGGATCCTCCCCGCCCTCCCGCTCTTCACCATCATAGGCGCCGTGGCCATGACACTCATAGAGGCCAAGAGCGTAGTCGAAAACACCCAGGACTCACGACGCTACCGCCACGCCCTGCGGTCACTATCCCGGGCGCTCGACTCCGACGAACTGCAGCACCTCGTAGAGCGCCTTCGCGCACTCGCAAAAGAAGTTAAATAAAATTAAAATTGTATATATCGAAATTTTTTCGTACTTTTGCATCAATTCGTAGTCACGGAGGGGGCCATCGCTTCCTCCATTTTATTTGACATTGCCAATAAGATGATAGACAAACAGACCGTTACCGACATCATAACCCCCGCGCTCGAAGGCACCGACTGCTTCCTGGTCGACGTGACCGTAAGCGCCGCCAACGATATCGTGGTGGAGATCGATTCCGGCACCACAGTCGACATCGACACATGTGCCCGGCTTACACGCCTCGTGGAGCAGACTCTCGACCGCGACACCGAGGACTACAGCCTTGAGATCGGCTCCGCCGGCCTCACCTCACCGCTGCGCGTACGCCGCCAGTTCGAAAAGAATATCGGCAACGAAGTGGAGGCCCTCACACGCGACGGTCGCAAACTCTCCGGCATCCTGTCAGCTGTCAGCGCCGACGGCTCGGTAGTGACTCTCACCGTAGCCCGCAAGGTCAAGGAGCCCGGAGCCAAGCGCCCCGTGATCGTCGAAGAGCCTCTCGACCTGCCCGTAGCCGATACCAAATACATCAGATATAAAATAAATTTCAAATAATACCCCATACACCCCTTTACACCATGGCTAAGAAAAAAGAGGAAGCTCCCGATATGGTGGAGCGTTTTGCCGAATTTAAAGAGCTGAAAAATATCGACAAAGCCACTATGATCAGTGTGCTCGAGGAGTCATTCCGCAACGTGCTGGCTAAGATGTTCGGCACCGACGAGAATCTCGACGTGATCATGAACCCCGACAAGGGCGACGTGCAGATATTCCAGAACCTCACCGTAGTGCCCGACGGCGAAGTGAGCGACCCCAACCGTGAGATCGGCCTGAGCGACGCCCGTGAGGACCAGGATCCCGACGTTGAGATCGGCGAGGAGCACACCAAGGAGATATTCTTCGCCGACTTCGGACGCCGCGCCATCCTCAACCTCCGCCAGACACTTCAGTCCAAGATTCTCGACCTCCAGAAAGAGGCCGTATACAATAAGTTCAAGGACCTCGAAGGCGAGCTCGTATCGGGCGAAGTGTACCAGACATGGAGCCGCGAGACACTCCTGCTCGACGACGATAAGAACGAACTCCTCCTGCCCAAGAGCGAAGCCATCCCCGGCGACTTCTTCCGCAAGGGTGAGACCGTGCGTGCCGTAGTGGCCAACGTCGACAATAAGAACAACAATCCGAAGATCACCGTGAGCCGCACCAACGAGAACTTCCTCCGCCGCCTCTTCGAGCTCGAAGTTCCCGAAATCCACGACGGCCTCATCAACATCCGCGCCGTGGCCCGCATCCCCGGCGAGCGCGCCAAGATAGCCGTGGAGAGCTACGACGACCGTATCGACCCCGTAGGCGCCTGCGTAGGCGTTAAGGGCTCCCGTATCCACGGCATCGTGCGCGAGCTGCGCAATGAGAACATCGACGTGATCAACTATACAGCCAATCCCGCCCTCTTCATCCAGCGCGCCCTCAGCCCCGCCAAAGTATCATCGATCCGACTCGATCAGGACGAGAAGAAAGCCGAAGTATTCCTGCGCCCCGAAGAGGTGTCGCTGGCCATCGGTAAAGGCGGCCTCAACATCAAGCTCGCATCAATGCTCACCGGCTACGTCATCGACGTATATCGCGACGCCGAAGACAATGTAGAGGAGGAGGACATCTACCTCGACGAATTCAAGGACGAAATCGATTCCTGGGTGATCGACGCCCTCAAGAATATCGGCTGCATCACAGCCCGTAACGTACTCTCCACACCTCGCGCCGAGCTCATCGACAAGGCCGACCTCGAGGAAGCTACCGTGGATCACGTGATCGAAGTGCTCCGCGCCGAATTTGAGGAAGAGTAATCCCCCCATCCCCCCACATACCC
>JAIDTT010000013.1 GCA_029060545.1 Paramuribaculum sp.
CAATCAATCGTGCATCGTGAATTATGCATCGTGCATTGGCGGGAATCCCCGCACGAAAAGCGTACAATGACATTTTTGTTTTGATCCCATCGAATTTTCGACAGGTCCATATTTTCCTTAAAATACGGGGAAAGATGTGGCTGGATTGAGGAATTTGCGTTCGAATTCTTCGGGCGACATAGTGAGGATGATGATTCCCTGAATGAACATAATTGTCCCCCACAGTCCACACGTCACGATTGAGAGGATAATGGAGATTATGCCGGCCATAGGCTTATCGAGGTAGAAATACTGTATGCCGAGCCAGCCGAGCAGGAGTGCGAGCACGCCGGTAGTAGTCTTTTTGGAATCGGTACCCGAGGTGTTGAAGGCCGGAGTATACCCGTATGACGCATTGTTGTTGCGATTGATCACTGACATCAGTTCAGGGAACTGCATAAGCGGAAGCCACTGATGGTTTTCGGTGGTGCATACGAGTGTGTGTGCATTGACGGGGTATGCAGCTACCTGATTGGCCGTCATAGGGCCGATAGTATTGTTGTCGAGATAGAGAAAGTATTGCATGGTGAATCGTGAGAATGATCAGCGTCCTATACATTTATAAATGAATCCTTCGTCGGCGAGTTCCTGAGCATCGTAGATGTTGCGTCCGTCAACGATGAGATTGCCTTTCATAGCTCGTTTCACTACCTGCCAGGAGGGCATACGGAATTGTTTCCACTCCGTAAGCAGAGCCACGGCGTCGGCATCGATAGTAGCTTCGTACATATCTCGGGCATACGCTACGGCAGATCCGATACGGCGTCGGCACTCATCCATGGCCACGGGGTCGTATACGGTGACTTCTGCACCGGCCTTTAGCAGGCGGTCGATAACGACGAGCGAAGGTGCCTGACGCATATCGTCAGTCTCAGGTTTGAAGGCAAGCCCCCATACGGCGATACGCTTACCGCGCAGATCGCCGAGCTCTCGCTGCAGTTTATCGAAGAGGATGCTTTTCTGTCGTTCGTTGACTTCCTCGACGGCCTCGATGATGCGCATACGATATCCGTGTTGCTCGCCTGTATGGAGTAGTGCTTTGACATCCTTAGGGAAACAGCTGCCGCCGTATCCGCAGCCGGGATAGAGGAATTTGGTGCCGATACGCACGTCGGAGCCTATACCTTTGCGCACCATATTGACGTCGGCACCTACGAGTTCGCAGAGGTTGGCGATGTCATTCATAAATGATATGCGGGTGGCCAACATGGAGTTGGCGGCGTATTTGGTCATTTCCGCGGATGCTATATCCATGAATATCACGCGGAAATTATTGAGCAGGAAGGGACGGTAGAGCCGCTCCATAACCTTCCGTGCGCGAGGAGAGTCGGTACCGATGACTACACGGTCGGGCGACATAAAGTCTTTAATCGCTGCTCCTTCCTTAAGAAATTCAGGATTGGATGCTACTTCAAACTCAATGTCGACACCACGCTCGGCGAGAGCCTCGGAAATCTCGTGGCGGACTATGGCGGATGTACCTACGGGTACGGTACTCTTGGTCACGAATATGGTGTACTTATTGATTAATTGACCGAACCTCCGCGCAACGTCGCGCACGTATTTGAGATCGGCCGAGCCATCTTCATCTGGGGGAGTACCTACTGCACAAAATACTACCTCGACATTGGAGATGCATTCGGCCAGATCGGTAGCGAAGTTGAGGCGCCCTTCGGCTACATTGCGCTTGACAAGGTCATCGAGCCCGGGCTCGTAGATGGGTATGATGCCACGGCGCAGATTGTCGATTTTCGAGCGGTCGATATCCACGCAGGTCACATTGATTCCGACTTCGGCGAAGCACGCGCCGGAAACGAGACCTACATATCCTGTGCCAACAATTGCTATATTCATCGTTGTGTGATTAAAATTCGGTAGCAAAAATACTCAATTTTATAATTTAATCGGGCGCGCTCCGTTATAAAAATGTGCCTTATGATCATAAATTAATGCGACTATATACATTACTACTATTTATATGCGGCCTCGCCGCCGCCATACATGCCGAGATCAATATCAGCGGCAAGGTGACTGATACCGAAAGTCAGCCGGTGGAATTTGCCTCGGTGCGAGTGGCTGGAACCACTATCGGCGCCAATACTGATGAGAAAGGTGCTTACAAACTGTCGGTTAGCGACAGGGATACGCTTGTGCTCATATATGCCTGCATAGGCTATGAGGAGGTGAAGCGTACGCTCGTGAAGCCGTCAGGTAATCTGACTATCAATGTGCGACTTCAGACCCGTTCAAATGAACTTGAAGGAGTTACGGTTACGGAAATACGTCGCCAGACCGGTACGATGCAGACGATGACGGTGTCGGACTATCGGCTTGCCGCCGACGCGTCGGGTGGCAATGTAGAGTCGCTTTTAGCCACGATGCCGGGTGTGAGCTCAAGCAATGAGCTTTCGTCGCAATACTCGGTGCGAGGCGGTACGTTTGATGAGAATAGTGTATATATCAACGGTATAGAAGTGTATCGTCCGCTGATGATCTCATCGGGTCAGCAAGAAGGACTTTCGATCGTGAATCAGGATCTCGTGGGCGATATAGCGTTTTCGACCGGCGGTTTCGGCGCTCAGTATGCCGATAAGATGTCGTCGGCTCTGGATATTACCTATCGTCAGCCAGAGGCTTTCGAAGGATCGTTAGGTCTGAGTCTGATGGGAGGGAGTCTGTCGATAGGCCAATCAAGCCGCCACTTCTCCCAACTTCACGGCATACGCTATAAACGCAACAATTCACTACTTAGCTCGATGGAGACGAAAGGGGAGTATGATCCTACGTTCTTCGACTATCAGACCAATCTGGTCTGGAAGATGTCGAATAAGTGGCAGATGTCTTTTTTAGGCAATATCGCTGTCAATGATTACAAGTTTACTCCGACCACTCGCAATACGAGCTTCGGCACAGCCGATGATGTGAAGCAGTTCAAGGTGTATTTCGATGGTCACGAGAAGGATAAGTTCGAGACCTTTTTCGGTGCATACACCCTGAGCTACACCCCGACGAAAAATACAGCGCTGACTTTCTTGGCGTCAGGCTTCATCACCAATGAGCTTGTGGCCTACGATATATCCGGTGAGTATTGGCTCGATCAGGCCGGAACGTCGGGCGAAGGTGCTATCGGCGGTGAGCTCGGTGTGGGCCGCTATCATGAGCACGCACGCAATCGATTGAAGTCTACCGTACTTGACTTTGGATTGCGCGGCAAGACGATGGCCGGTAAAAATACATGGGCTTATGGAGTGTCGTTGAAGCGTGAGAGCGTGATGGAGCGTACTCGCGAATGGGAGCGTCGCGACTCTGCCGGCTTCTCCCTGCCGTTTGATCCCGATGCGCTCAAGGTGATCTACAATCTTCAGTCGAATCAGGATCTTTCGTCGACGCGTATACACGCTTTTGTTGAAGATAATATTCGCATTAACGGCTCGGCTGGATATTTCAATATAGCGGCGGGTTTGCGAACGAGTTATTGGAGTTTTAATAAAGAGTGGCTTATCAGTCCGCGTGCAAGTGTGGGATTTGTGCCGGAGCGCAACAATAACTGGACATTCCGGTTTGCTACGGGTCTCTATTATCAGTCGCCGTTTTTCAAAGAATTCAGAATGATGGAGCTTGATAATGACGGCAATACATTTGTGAAACTCAACAAGGATATTAAGTCGCAGCGCAGCTTGCAGTTTATACTCGGTGCTGACTATACATTCCGCGCCTTCAGTCGCCCCTTTAAGCTTTCGGGCGAGGCATACTACAAGGCCCTCGGCAATCTTGTGCCGTATGAGATAGAAAACCTTAAGATCGTGTATAGCGGACAGAACGAGACGTCAGGCTATGCCATGGGGCTGGATTTTAAACTATTCGGTCAGTTTGTTCCGGGTAGTGACTCATGGATCAGCTTTTCGCTGATGAAGACTCAGGAGAATATCAACGGTGTGAAGGTGCCGCGTCCGAATGACCGCCGCTATTCGTTGGCAGTATTTTTTACGGACTACTTCCCGAAACTCCCTCGCCTGAAGTTTTCGCTCCGCGGTATTCTTAATGACGGTCTGCCTACGACGGCTCCCCGCACATCGCGCGACAAGGGCTACTTCCGTACTCCGGCATATAAACGAGTAGATATCGGGCTGATGTACGGTCTGTTACTTCCGCCGAAGGATGGTGAAAGCCGTTCGGGATTCTTCCGCCACTTCAAGAGTATATGGCTCGGCCTTGATGTGTTTAATCTGCTCGATATATCGAATGTGAGCAGCTATTATTGGGTGACGGACGTCAATGAGATACAATATGCGGTGCCAAACTACCTCACCCGACGTCAATTCAACGTGCGATTGAGTATAGATTTCTAAAAAATCTGTACCTTTGTAGCGTGATACCTAAGAGAAGTCTCTTTTTAACTATTGTCGCTCTTGCAGCATCGATGTGTATGTATGCTAAGGAGCCGGTAAGCGGTGCGCCTGCTCCATTGCGTCAGGTGCCCGGCGAACTCAATGCTCCGCTTGCTTTGCCAGAGGCGGGTATGCAGCCTCAGATACCTGTCACCGCAGCTACGGCAGAAGCTAAATCGTATGCGTGGGAGTTGCTCAACCCTCTGGGACTGCACGAGCCTTCGACAATAGATACGCTGCTGTATAATTATGGACAGCGGTCGGTGCCCACCGATCAATCGATCGCATACGCCACTACCGGTAATCTCGGCGCTGCCGGACTGAATATGATATATTTCGATAGGCAACCGGTGAGCGATTTCTTTTTCCGCGACGCAGTGGAAGCATGGCTACCCATGAAGGGCAACCATCGCTTTTATAATACGCGCATACCGATGACACTGCTGAGTTACAATACGGCAGGTGGACGAGAGAATAAGCAGGATCGGCTTCAGGCTACTTTCTCCGGCAATGCCTCGGCGAAACTGCAATTCGGAGCAATGCTGGATTATCTGTATTCCAAAGGTTGCTACCAGTATCAGGCCAACAAGAATCTCAGCTGGGGATTGTCGAGTTCCTATATGGGCGATAAGTATGAGTATCAGGTGTTTTATAATCACTTCAACGGATTGTATCAAAATAATGGCGGTATCACTGATGACCTTTATATCACTGATCCAGCTCAGTTGCAGGGTGGTCAGACTTCGATAGACTCCAAGTCGATACCCACTAATCTCACTCAGGCGAGAACGCGACTCAAGGGACAGGAATTTTATATGAATCATCGGTATAAACTGGGATTCTGGCATGAGTATCAGCCCGCCGACACGATGGAGCAGGATTCGATGGTATATCGTGTGTTTGTGCCTGTCACATCGTTTATATGGACGCTTGACTATAATTCCGGTCATCATAATTTCTATAATGGTTCTACTGAAGAGGCGAGCAAGTTCTGGGATGATTTCTATCTCACTACTAAGCGTTCAGAAAGTCCTACAGATTACTGGTCGCTACGCAATACTGTGGGTATATCATTGCTGGAAGGCTTCAACAAGTACGCCAAGGCCGGATTGGCTGCTTTTGTCACGCATGAGATCAGGCGATACAGTCTGTGTCCGGATACGATTCCGATTTCCGGACCTGACCGTCCGGAGGCTCTGACGCCTTATCCCTACGATACCAAGATAGCTTCGCGCACTACGCAGAATCTTCTGTGGGTGGGCGCACAGCTTACCAAGCAGCAAGGCCGCTATCTTACATACGATGCCACCGCACGCATTGGTCTGATAGGGCCGGCGGCAGGAGAACTTGATATAAATGGTACGGTAGGGTTTCGCTTTCCGCTCTTCGGCGATACTGTTCAGGTAGCAGCTAAGGGTCGATTCCGCAATGAATCAGCTCCGTATCTATACACCAACTATGTGTCGAACCACTTTATATGGCACGAGGATTTCGGAAAGACACGCAGTCTGCGCGTAGGCGGCCAGCTGACGATACCCCATACCAATACATTCATTGAAGCTGGTATGGAGAATGTGCAGAATCTTATCTACTTCGGAAATAATGCTATGCCTGTGCAGTATGGCGGAAGTGTACAGGTGGTGAGTGCTTCGCTTCACCAGAATTTCAGATTCGGTATCCTTAACTGGAACAATAAGATCACATGGCAGACCTCATCGGACGGTAATGTGCTCCCGCTACCTAAACTCGCTGTGTACTCCAATCTATTCATTCATTTCAAAGTGGCCAAAGTGCTTACGGTTGACTTTGGTTTGGATTGCGATTACTACACCAAATATTATGCACCGCAGTATCAACCGGCAACGTCGGTATTCTATAACCAGAAGGATGTAAAGATCGGCAACTATCCTTTTGTCAATGTCTATGCCAACATGAAGCTGAAGCGCGCACGGTTCTATATAATGATGTCGCACGTAAATCAGGGTCTTACCGGCAAAAATTATTTCTCATTACCTCACTATCCGATGAACCCGCGCCGATTCCAGATGGGTGTGTCGGTGGATTTCGCTAACTGATGGATCTGCAATTTACTGAGAAAAATCGTCTGCTTTCAATCTACGTGATTCTGCTGCTTGTAGTTGCGGTAGGTATGTTTTGTCTCGGACGCTGTACGTCAGGTCGCGGTAGCGATGACGATGATTACGGGCTGGATACCCTGCATGTGGCCATCGAGTATGCTCCTATGTCGATGTATACCTATGCAGATACTCTGGGCGGATTCAATTACGATATCCTCCGTATAATTTCGCAGAACTATGGTCTGCCGATGATGTTTCATCCTATCGTGTCGCGTCAGGAAGGAATCAACGGATTGATGAATAATACATTTGACTTGCTCGTGGCGGATATTCCCGCTACACTCGGTAATGAGGAGGGTCTCAAATATACTGAACCGGTATATCTCGACAGACAGGTACTCGTGCAGCGGCGTGACGCTGACGGCAACATTGCCATAAAGTCGGCGCTTGAGCTTGGCGATCAGACTGTGTGGGTAGTGAAGGATTCGCCGATGGTGACGCGTCTGCAAAATCTGTCGGAGGAGATAGGCGATACGATATATGTGAATGAATATGACGGAACAAGCTCCGAGCAGCTATTTATTCTTACGGCGATTGGCGATATCGGTATGTGTGTAGTCAATGATATGACGGCCCGGCGACTGGCTAAGTCATACCCCAATGTTGATACGTCGATAAAAGTGAGCCTTACGCAATTTCAGTCGTGGCTTATCCGGGAGGATCATCCGCTTGCCGATTCACTCAATACGATAATCAGATCACTTAAGCAGGAGCCGGTGTATCGGGAGCTGCAGCAGCGGTATCTTCAGGCCAACTAATAAATAGTGAAGACATAAAAAATCCCGACTTGAAGGCCGGGATTCTTTGTAATTGAACTCGATCCATTATCAGAGGAGGGAGAGCGAACGGGCAATGAACTGGCTGAGATTAGCACCGCGGAGAAGCCCATTGGCCAGTAAAGCGATGTCGATGATCTGACCTACGAGAGGCTGACCGGAGGCGTACTCTTCAGCAGCCTTAGACTGCTCTTTGCGAAGCTCTGCAGTGCGCTCGTCGAGGTGACGGATCTGTTCGTTGTCCGTCTCGGTGAGCTTACCTTCGGGAGCATCTTTGCGGATCTGTTCCGTCTTGGCATTATTGGCAGAAATCTCATCAGCTACGGGTTGTAGTTTGGAGGTGAGTTTTTCGGATGCGTCGGTTATAATGCGTTTCACGAGAGGATTCTCGGTGTTGACGATTAGATTATAGCTGTCGGGCAGTTCGCCGTAGAAACTCATGCCGGGCTGCATGGCTGCCATATCCTTCATTCGACGCATGTACTCGTTTTGAGTGATTACGATAGGATTGGCCTCGGGGCTGAGGGCTTCGAAGTTGACGAGGAATTCGGCTTTCTCTACTTTCGGTAGTTGAGAGCGGAATATGTCGGTGAGCATATCGCGCTGCATTGGGGAAAGATCTACTTGCTTCTTCTCTTCTTTGGCGATAAGATTGTCGATCACGTCAGAGTCTACGCGTACGAAGCGCGATTTTTCGATCTTGTTTTCAAGCAGTCCGATGAAGTGATTCTCAAGCTGACCGTCCATGATCAGAACACTGTAGCCTCGCGAAGTAGCATCGTTGATATAGGTGTATTGTGCCACGGGATCGGTGGCATATAGATAGACTACGTCGCCCGACTTGTCGGTCTGATTGCCTTCGATGAGTGTGCGATATTCGTCAAGGGTGTAGTACTTGCCTTCGGAATCCTTGAGTAGCACAAACTTCATGGCTGCATCACAGAACTTCTCATCGGTAAGCATACCGTACTGAATGAAGATCTTGATGTCGTCCCACTTCTTCTCGAAGTCGGCACGGTCGGCACGGAAAATTTCATCGAGACGCGAAGCTACCTTCTTGGTGATGTAGCCCGAAATTTTCTTAACGGCAGTATCGGCCTGGAGGTATGATCGTGATACGTTGAGGGGGATATCAGGCGAATCGATCACGCCCTGAAGGAGCATCATGAACTCCGGCACTACACCTTCAACGGAATCGGTGACGTAGACCTGATTGCAATAGAGCTGGATGCGGTTTTTGGTAACCTCAAAGTTGGATTTGATCTTCGGAAAGTAGAGTATGCCGGTGAGGTTGAAGGGATAATCTACGTTGAGGTGAATCCAGAAGAGAGGATCTTCCTGACCCGGATAGAGGTCGTGATAGAACGCCAGATAGTCGTCGTCGGTAAGGTCGGCGGGCTTCTTGGTCCAAGTGGGCTCGGTGGCGTTGATTACATTATCTTCATCTGTATCAACATATTTGCCATCCTTCCACTCCTGCTTCTTACCAGAAATTACGGGAACCGGGAGGAAGCGGCAGTATTTTTTGAGCAGACGGTCGATTTCACCCTGTTGGAGAAACTTCTGGTTTTCATCGTCGATGTAGAGGATGATGTCAGTACCGCGGGTAGTCTTGTCGGAGTCGACAAGAGTATATTCGGGAGAGCCATCGCAGCTCCAGCGTACGGCCTGTGCGCCTTCCTTGTAAGAAAGGGTATTGATCTCCACCTTCTTGGCTACCATGAATGCGGAGTAAAAGCCGAGGCCGAAATGGCCTATGATGGAATTGGCGGTGTCTTTGTATTTTTCGAGAAATTCCTCAGCTCCGGAGAATGCGATCTGATTGATGTATTTGTCCACATCCTCGCGTGTCATGCCGATACCGTGATCGCTGATAGTAAGTGTCTTCGCTTCGGGATCGATGGTGACGCGCACGGCCACATCGCCCAATTCACCCTTGAACTCGCCGAAAGAGGAGAGGGTTTTCAGCTTCTGGGTAGCATCGACTGCGTTGGATACGAGTTCGCGAAGGAATATCTCGTGATCGCTATAGAGAAATTTTTTGATTACCGGAAAGATGTTATCGGTGGTTACGCCGATTTTACCAGTTTGTGTTGACATATTTATTAGTTTATTTGGTTATATTTTCTTGTTATAAACAATTCAGAGGGGCTTTTTGTGAGAAAGTACGATATCTGATGCGTCGCCATTGACATCTGCCACGATTGTGGAGCCGGGTTCGATATCGGAGTTGATGATCATTTCCGCGAGATTGTCTTCGAGATATTTTTGAATGGCTCTCTTCAGCGGGCGAGCGCCATACTGGGAGTCATAGCCCTTTTCGGCTACGAAATCCTTAGCGGCAGGAGTGATCTCAAGGTTGTAGCCGAGCGATGTGATGCGCTGGTTGAAGCCTTTGAGTTCGATATCTATGATATGGAAGATGGCATCCTTTGACAGCTGGTCAAACATCACAATATCGTCGATACGGTTGAGGAATTCCGGAGAGAAAGCTTTCTGCAGAGCTTTCTGAATTACGCCCTGCGAATACGACTTGTCGTCGGTCGACGGTGTGTTGAAGCCTACTCCTGTACCGAAGTCCTTAAGTTGGCGTGTACCAATGTTCGACGTCATGATTATAATGGTGTTCTTGAAATCCACGCGGCGACCGAGGCTGTCAGTAAGGCGACCTTCGTCCATTACCTGCAGTAGGAGATTGAATACGTCGGGGTGTGCTTTTTCGATTTCATCGAGGAGCACTACGGAATAGGGACGGCGGCGTACTTTCTCGGTGAGTTGTCCGCCCTCTTCGTAACCGACATATCCCGGAGGTGCGCCCACAAGACGCGATACCGTGAATTTTTCCATATATTCACTCATATCCATTCGGATAAGTGTGTCGGCAGAGTCGAAAAGTTGTTCGGCAAGTTTCTTCGCGAGGTGAGTCTTGCCCACACCGGTAGGACCGAGGAAGAGGAATGTGCCGATGGGCTTGTTTGGATCTTTGAGGCCTACGCGATTGCGTTGGATTGCACGCACCACTTTGTCAATGGCATTGTCCTGACCGATGATCATATCTTTGAGGGTGGAGCCCATTTTGCGGAGGCGGAAGCCTTCGGCCTGAGCTACACGCTGTACGGGAACACCGGTCATCATCGCTACGACTTCGGCTACCTTTTCTTCGTCGACCGTCTCGCGTTGGTTGGAAAGTTCTTCCTCCCATTTCTGCTTGGCCTGCTCCAGATCGCTCTTGAGAGTCTGCTCGCGATCGCGGCATCGTGCCGCTTTTTCAAAATCCTGAGAGCGTGCTGCCTCCAATTTCTCGGCAGCAGCTTCCTCTACGGCTTTTTCGAGGGCTTCGATCTCTGCGGGTACCTCAATATTGGTGATGTGGACGCGTGAACCAGCCTCATCCATAGCGTCAATGGCTTTGTCGGGGAAGTTACGATCCGACATATAGCGGTCGGTAAGCCGGATGCAGGCGTCGAGAGCAGCGTCGGTATAAGTTACGTTGTGGTGCTTCTCATATTTCTCCTTAATATTATTAAGGATTTCTTTGGTCTCTTCGGGTGAAGTCGGCTCTACCATAACCTTCTGGAAGCGGCGTTCCAGAGCACCGTCCTTTTCGATATTCTTACGGTATTCGTCGAGGGTTGTGGCGCCGATGCACTGGATCTCGCCACGTGCAAGAGCCGGCTTGAGCATATTGGCGGCATCCATAGATC
>JAIDTT010000014.1 GCA_029060545.1 Paramuribaculum sp.
CCCTACCTCGATCCCTACCCCGACAGCCCGATGATGCTCATCCTGATCAGAGACCACGAAGATCAGATCCTCGACCCCAAGATCATCACCGACACCCGCCACAAGCGACGACGACCATAGCGGTATCGTGCTCCGCCCCTCAAACCTCGGATTGAATTTGCGCCCCTCCAACTAACGCAACGACAAAGGAATTACAGCGTTAGCCAGGAGCGGAGGCTACAGCGCCAAAGGCGCCTGCCTCCGACCGTCAGCAACTCGGCCGAGCTTCTTCGCACGAAAAGCGTACAATGACATTTTTACCATAAACTTTCTCCGGTTCCCGACAACCTCGCAGGGACATCGCTTCGCGATGTAGCAGATTACCAGCAGATTGTAGGGATGCACCCTGGTGCATCCTCCTGTTCCGCATCCTCCTGTTCCGCACCCCATCAATCGTGTGTATCCTGTATCCATTAACAAGCATCGGCCTTACTTCGTCCTCAAAATTTTCTCCCGGTGATTCGCTTCTGCGGAGCGAATTTTCTATCGGGTGCATCACTTCAGCGAGGTCCTGTGGTAGTTATTTATCGCCGGGCATTATGCTCAAAAAGTTTTTTGGAAGTTTGAGCCTAAAATGTTTGGATATTAGAATATTAGTTTGTAATTTTGCATCGCTTTTAAGCATAAGGAAGATGCTGATGTATCGTTAAGTCGTTGGATGACAAAGCGGTAATCGGCTTCGGGTGTGTGCGGAAAAGCGCAAAATATTGAAGAAAAATTAACAGAATTAATAATCACAACGTAAAGTAAAACTAAACGAACTAAGATGCCTACGATTCAGCAATTAGTAAGAAAAGGACGTGTAGCTCTTGAAGACAAGAGTAAGTCACCTGCATTGGATTCGTGCCCTCAGCGTCGCGGCGTGTGTGTGCGTGTTTACACCACCACCCCCAAAAAGCCTAACTCGGCTATGCGTAAAGTGGCTCGTGTACGCCTCACCAACGGTAAGGAAGTCAACTCCTACATCCCCGGCGAAGGCCACAACCTGCAGGAACACTCCATCGTGCTGGTACGCGGCGGCCGTGTGAAAGACCTTCCCGGTGTTCGCTACCACATCGTTCGCGGCACTCTGGATACAAGCGGTGTTAAAGACCGTACCCAGCGTCGCTCGAAATATGGAGCTAAGCGTCCGAAAGCTGCCAAGAAGTAATAAGCCCGCAGCATTTCTTGCTTGAAACAGTCCGCTACGGTCGGAGCCCCGGACTATAAAATGCGCCCCGACACAGTAAATAAAGAAACGAGTTATTAAACTTCGCTTTTTGATTTATTGGAAAGCTAAATCCCAAGGTTGAGTAAATGGGCATTGGAGTATGCTCGTTGAAGAAAGAAAGATGCAGCAACCAAGCAAACAAAAAACGACAAATTTGTAAACAAACAAATGAGAAAGGCAAAACCTAAAAAACGGATTGTATTACCTGATCCCGTTTTTAATGATGTAAGAGTGTCGAAATTCGTCAACCACCTCATGTACGACGGCAAGAAGAACACCTCTTATACTATCTTCTACAGCGCTCTTGAGACCGTGAAGGCCAAACTTCCCAACGAAGAGAAGACAGCGCTCGAAATCTGGAAACAAGCCCTCGAAAATGTTACTCCCCAGGTAGAGGTTAAGTCCCGCCGCGTCGGTGGCGCTACATTCCAGGTTCCTACTGAAATCCGTGCCGACCGCAAAGAGTCGATATCAATGAAGAACCTTATTCTCTACGCCCGCAAGCGCGGCGGCAAGACAATGGCCGACAAGCTCGCTGCTGAAATCGTAGACGCATTCAATAATCAGGGTGGCGCATTCAAGCGCAAAGAAGATATGCACAAGATGGCCGAGGCCAACCGCGCATTCGCCCACTTCCGTTTCTAATCCGCGTCAGAGAGACAAAAGTAACCATTGATTAATCAGGACAACCAAAGACTCAAATGGCAAAGACAGACGAACACTTGAAATTTACCCGTAACATTGGTATTATGGCTCACATCGATGCCGGTAAGACTACCACATCGGAGCGTATCCTTTTCTATACGGGTCTGACTCATAAAATCGGTGAGGTGCACGACGGCGCTGCTACCATGGACTGGATGGAGCAGGAGCAGGAGCGTGGTATCACCATCACTTCCGCCGCTACCACTGCTTTCTGGAATTACGACGGAAGCAAATATAAAATCAACCTTATTGACACCCCCGGACACGTTGACTTTACCGTTGAGGTGGAGCGTTCGCTCCGTGTACTCGACGGTGCTGTCGCTACTTTCTGCGCCGTTGGTGGTGTAGAACCTCAGTCTGAGACCGTATGGCGTCAGGCCGACAAGTACAATGTACCCCGTATCGGCTATGTCAACAAGATGGACCGCTCGGGTGCCAACTTCTTCGAAGTCGTACGTCAGCTCAAGGAAGTGCTTGGTGCAAATCCCTGCCCCATTCAGATTCCTATCGGCGCTGAGGAGACATTCAAAGGCGTTGTTGACCTCGTGCGCATGAAGGCCGTTTACTGGCCCGACGAAGCTATGGGTGCCAACTACGTGCTCGAGGATATTCCCGACACTCTGGTCGACGAAGCACAGCAGTGGCGCGACAATATGCTTGAGAAGATCGCCGAATTCGACGACGCTCTCATGGAGAAGTTCTTCGACGATCCCTCCACTATTACCGAAGAGGAAATCCACCGTGGTCTTCGCAAGGCTACCCTCGCTATGGAGCTCGTGCCCATGATCTGCGGTAGCTCGTTCAAGAACAAAGGCGTGCAGCTTCTGCTCGACGACGTCTGCGCATATCTCCCCAGCCCCCTCGACTCGGGTGCCGTTGTCGGCTACTATCCCGGCGAGCCCGATAAGGAAGAGAAGCGCGAACCCTCGCCCGAAGCTCCTATGTGTGCCCTCGCGTTCAAGATCGCTACCGACCCCTATGTAGGCCGTCTCACATTCTTCCGCGTCTACTCCGGCGAAATGGTTGCCGGATCGTATGTGCTCAACGCACGTTCCGGTAAGAAAGAGCGCGTAAGCCGCCTCTTCCAGATGCACTCCAACAAGCAGAACCCCAAAGAACTCATCGACTGCGGTGATATCGGTGCCGGCGTAGGCTTCAAGGATATCCGCACTGGTGATACCCTCTGCGACGAAAATCATCCTATCGTACTCGAGGCTATGGACTTCCCCGATCCCGTTATCGGTATCGCTGTAGAGCCCAAGACTCAGAAGGACCTCGACAAGCTCGGCGTAGGCCTCCAGAAGCTCGCCGAAGAAGACCCCACATTCCGCGTACAGACCA
>JAIDTT010000015.1 GCA_029060545.1 Paramuribaculum sp.
TCCTACGCCAACCCCCTGTCGCGCCGTGCCAACCGCTTCACCCGATTCTATCAGGCCCTGTGGCCCCTCACCTCGCCGATGGGCTTCTTCATCATCCACCTGCGCATCGACCGCAGCATGCCGATGCACGTACTCGGCGGCTCCACCAACATGTGCCGTATGATGCACCTTATCGAGAACCTCACCCCTCCCGAGCCACCGCCCCCGCGCCCGATCAACCATCCACCGGATCCCGACCGCGATTACGCGGATCCCTACCTCGATCCCTACCCCGACAGCCCGATGATGCTCATACTGATCAGAGACCACGAAGATCAGATCCTCGATCCGAAGATCATCACCGACACCCGCCACAAGCGACGACGACCATAGCGGTATCGTGCTCCGCCCCTCAACCCCTGTCAATCAATCGTGCATCGTGAATTATGCATCGTGCATTGGCGGGAATCCTCGCACGAAAAGCGTACAATGACATTTTTACCATAAATTCATCCGATACATCCGTCACCCCCATATCCATCCGTCCTGTCTCAGTGTGAAAAGGTAATCAACTAAAAAATTAGTGTTAAATATCGTAAAAGTAGGAGTGAACTAAATTTTTAGTTATACATTTGCGGTGTCAACTAAATTCTTAGTTCAATATGGCAGCGATAACTAAACTTACAGAAAAGGAGGAAGAGGTGATGACGGTATTCTGGCAGCATGGCGCACTTACGATACGCGATGTAGTGGCACTATATCCCGAACCACGCCCTCACTTCAATACCGTCAGCACTTACGTGCATATTCTCGAAAAGAAGGGCTATCTCAGCCGCCAGAAGGTCGGCAATGCGCTGACCTACTCACCGGCCATCGAACTGGAGGAGTATCGCAAATCTACGATGAAGGGTGTGATCCGCCGATTTTTCGACAACTCCTACATGCAGATCGTATCCACGCTCGTACGCGATGAGGATATCTCCGTAGACGAACTCAAGGAGCTCATCCGCATGGTAGAGCAGAATAAGGAACAGAAGCAGTAACCGAAACAATCACGCGGTATATGGGAGCAATCACAGCCTACGCAATGTCAGTCGCCATAATTTTGGCAGTAGAGTATATAGTCTACAAGTGCCTGCTGGCCAACACTACCTTCTATCGCCTCAATCGCCGGGTGCTGATTATGTGCTATATCGTGGCGCTTTTGGCAATACCGATGGCTCATATCCTTCGCGGTCTTGTGCCGGCGGCGGATAATGGGAAAATCACAGCCGAAGCGGCAATGTGGATGGGAGCCGTTGCTGACGGAACCAATCATGATCCCCTGCTTAATGCTGTCCCGGCAGTGTATCTTGCAGGCGTGGTGCTTATGGCGATATTCACCGCCGTATCTTACGTAAGGATGTGGCTTATTATCCGTTCCGGCTCACACAAATTTATGGAGGGAGCCACTATGGTGGTCCTCGACCGCCCCGTGTCGCCCTTCAGCTGGGACCGGTATATCGTGGTGTCCTCAGCCGATGCGGCCGACAGGCTTATCGTGGATCACGAACTCTGCCATATCCGTCACGGCCACAGTTTTGATCTCTTTTTCGCAAGATTGTTTGTCATCTTCAATTGGTTCAACCCGGTAGCCTACCTTATGTGCCGCGAGTTGAGCGCCGTACACGAATACGAAGTGGATCAGGATATTCTCGCCTCGGGAGTGACCGCCTTCGACTATCAGATGCTGTTAATAAAAAAGACTGTTGGCTCAAGATTCCAGTCCATAGCCAACAGCCTGAATCATAGTCAACTTAAAAACCGTTTAACCATGATGCAAAAATCAAGATCAAAGCGAGGGCGCTCGCTGTGTGCAGTAGCCCTCTTGCCGGCAGCCCTGCTGGCAGTGTCGATGACCGACATTCCCGCGGTCGCGTCGACAATCCGTAATGTAGCAGCAGTGAGCTACGGCAAAGTTAGTGAAAATCCTCAGCCCGAGCAAGTGCCTGCCGAGCGTAAAGCCGATGAGCCACAGGCTCAGGCTTCGGTAGCACCCGAAAAGCTACCGCAGTATCCGGGCGGTGAGCGTGAGTTGTTCAATGCGGTGATGAGCGCCATCAGATATCCTGAAGCCCCCTATAAGGAGGGCGCGAGCGGTCTCACTGTAATCTCCTTCACGGTAAAGAAGGATGGCACGATAGATGACATAAAACTCATGCATTCGTCCGGCTACGGTGACCTTGATGCCGAGGCAATCCGCGCTGTACGCGAAAGTGCCACCGCCCGATGGACTCCGGGCTATTACAATGGAGAGCCCGTCGACTGCAAGTACGTGCTTCCGATCAGATTCGCCCTTAAGAAGTAATACCCCCCGAGGCAGACATATAATTCCTGATTAAAGTCCGGGCCCGCATCAGTCCTTTGATGCGAGCCCGGATTATTATGGGGAATGGTGGTTAAAGATCGATGCGGAGGGTTTCGGCGGTGCGGATGCGGGGCTTCACTTCGCCCCCCATGATGTAGACGGCACCGTCGGGACCGGGAGCAATAGCAGCGCCTGCGCGGGCTGCGTCGGGACGGTCGGCAGCGACACCCCATTCGCCGGAGTTAGGATCAAAAATGAGTATTTTCGAGTTGAAACGATACCACTCGATCGGATGCAGCAGGTAGTCGGGCTGCTGATTGCGCAGGGCGGCCAGAAACACATCTTTGTTGACACCGCCGGTGGCCAGTATGCGTCCGTCTGGGAGCGTAGCGGCCACACCGCCGCCGAGGCTTATCTCTGCACCATCGGCTGTGGGGGCTGGGAGCGGAGACCATTTGTTGGTGGCGGGATCGTAGCAGAGACCGTCGCAATCGAGCGTAGCCTCGTGTCCCTGATGCTTTCCGGCGAAGCCGCCCCATAGGTAGAGCCGTGAGCCGCTTGCAGCCATCACGGGCTGGGTGCGCGGATTGCCGGGCATTTTGGCCAGTTTCTGCCATCCCTTTTGGAGCGCATTGAGATCAAGAGCCCAAAGGTCGCGGCTCGGCTTACCATTCCGGTTGCCACCGGCCACGTAGATGATATCGCCTAAGGCCGCTGCGGCGCCATTGTCGAATGTCTCGGGGAGTGCAGGCAGCGACTCCGGATCGGAGCCTCGCATACGGTACACATCGCCGGTAGAGCCATCCTCGCCGGTGCCTCCGATCAGTATCATCCCGTCGGGCATAGCCACGGCAGAGCCGTAGGCCATAGGCCGTGGCAGAGAGCCGATGCGGCGCCATGAGAGCGAAGCCGTGTCGGCTGCATATATGCCCTGATAGAATTTTTTACGGGCGTCGGGAGCCAGAGGGGTGTCGGTGGGGAAATTACAGCCGCCGGCCATGATCAGATAGCTGCCGATCAGAGTGGCGAAGGGAGCCGACACGCCATATTCCATACCGGCTTCAATTTCAGGAGAGCCTTCAGCGCGGAGCTTGAAGGTAGACAGAGGCAGCGAGTCTGGGGTGTTGATCACATTGGCGCGGGTATAGGGCTGCCAGCCATACCTCACGAATTGCGGATGCTGGATATCGGGATTCATAAGCATGATGGTATTTTCGGTTATGGTCGCCGTGGCCGGAGCGTAAAGTCCGTCGATGGCAGCGATTTCAAAAGTACGCGGAGCGAGCCCGTCGGCAGTGGTGAGGCTTATCCCTGCGGGGAATGTAAGCACAATCCTATTGCCATCTACCCGAGCCTCGGGCGCGCTGCCGAATAGCGGAGCCTCGCCGGGCTGACGCAACGCCTGAAGAGCCAGACGCCGACCGATAGGTCGCTTGTGGCGCGGGTGTACGTCGAGCGAGTCGCCGAGGTCAGAGCTCACGGTGAGCGTCACTCCTTCCAGTCGGTCGGCCAGTCGGCGCTGGGCGTCGCGGAATTCCGGCCAGGAGGAGCGGTCGATCGACGATAGCTGAACGGTGTGTATCGGCATCGCGGGATTGCCCAAAGCTTTGCGCCAGCTCGATACGAACATCGGAAATAAGCGCTCGAAAAGCATAGTGTTGTGGGCATTGCTCTCACCCTGATACCATATCACTCCGCTCACGTCGATACCTTCGAGCGGGCGTATGCCGGCCGAATAGAGATAGGTCGGTTCGTAGGGATGGCGGTGGTTGCCTTCGGCCGAAGTATTCTCATTGGCGCGCTGTTGTGCCCAGGGCTGCAGATAGTCGTTGGTGCGCCAGTTGACCAGTATCTCCGGCATACCGGCTTCGAGGGTGGCGATGTCGATCCACGATTCAAGGGTAGAACCGCCCACGGCATTTTCGATAATGCCTACGGGCACACCCGAGCGCTCTCTAAGCTCCTTTCCGAAATGGTAGGCGATAGCTGATGCGGAGGGGGTGGATTCGGGCGACGCCTGTTGCCACACCGCGGGCAGATAATAATCGAGAGTGTCGATAGCTGCTATCACTTCATCGCTCCAGCGGGCTGCATCGGTGTAGGCGCGTGGGCGCTGATTGTAGAAGCGCAGCATCGGATCGGAGCTTCGGGCGATAGCCTGCTCACCCCCGACAGAAGCGTTGAGCGTGAAAGCCATATTGCTCTGGCCCGACGCTATCCATACATCGCCGGCCAGCACATCGGTAAGCCGGATGGTGTCGCGTCCGTCGGTGATGGTAAGAGTGTAGGGATCACCCACGGCGAATGGGGGCAGTATCGCACTCCATTGGCCGCGATTGTTGGTTGTGGCGGTGACGGAATGGCCGTCGTTGACCGTTACCTTCACCTTCGAGGCAGCATCGGCGGTGCCGCGGATATGGAGCGGCCGATCGCGTTGCACCACCATGCCGCTTTGCCATACGTCGGGCAGGCGCAGGCCACCGTAGCGTCCGGTGATGCCGCTGAAGGCGGTGCGTGCCATCATGGCAGCTCCGCGGGCGTTGGGGTGGATGCCGTCCTCGATGAGATACTGATGGTCGCGCAGGGTAGCGTCGAAGTCGATGAGTTCGGCGCCGGTAGCGTCGGCTATGCGCTCTATGGCCTCCTGAATGTCGAGGCGCCACTGATGAGTGCCGCTGCGCCAGCGGTAGTGGGTGGAGCGCAGAGGCGACAGGCGCGATATTATGATGCGTATATCGGGGTTGACGGCACGCAGCGAGTCGATCAGTGCCACATAGTCGGCTACAAAATCGTCGGCATACAGCGGCCAGTCGCGCGGGTCGGTATCGTTGATGCCCAAGTGGATCAGGGCTATGTCGGGATTGAAAGCGAGAGCGTCTCGCCACTGCGAGGTAGCCGTATAGGGGCGATGGCCGCGACGCAGAAGCGTGGCACCCGACAGGCCGAAGTTGCCCACCTCATACTCCTGACCGAGCATACGCTGAAGCACCGCCGGATAGCTCAGACTGTCGCGGTGGGCAAGGCCGTAGCCGTAGGTGATACTGTTGCCGATGCAGGCCACACGCTTGGGCGCGGCGCCCGGGCATCCGACACATAACCATACAGCTAAGGCGACGATGATGAGGCGCGCCCTCATCATTTCTTCAATATCTCGTTAATGATCATCGAGCTTTTGATCATCATGCGCGGGATGTGGAAGGGGCCTTTGAAGATATTGCCCTTGGCCGGCTGTGCCACAGTGCCGTCGCGGTGGAGGTATCCGAACCACTCGCCGTATTCTGGGTCGGGCAGATGGGTGTATGCCCAGTCGGAAGCCTTGCGGTGCATCTCCAGATAGCGTGCATCGCCCGTGGCCTCATAGGCGTAGAGAGTGGCGATGACGGCCTCGGTCTGCGGCCACCAGAATTTCATATCCTGCGAATAGTCCTGCGGGGGCAGACCCTTGCAGTCGCGGAAGTTGATGATACCTCCATACTGCTCGTCCCAGCCCCAGTCCCAGCTCCAGTCGAGAATCTGCAGGGCCATGTCGGTGAGCTCCTTGTCCCAGCCGCGATACTTGGCTTCTTCGAGCAGGAACCATGCCGTCTCGATGCAATGGCCGGGATTGATAGTGCGGCCATTGAGTGTGTCGATGAGTCGGCCGTCGGGTGTCACCATCTCCAGCAGAGCCTTATACTGAGGCTGAATGAAGAGCTTGAGTTTCTCGATAGATTCGTCGATCTGACGGTCGAGATCGGGATGTTCGATCACACGGCGTATGCAGGCTGCCGTGTTGATCATGATCATGGTGATGGAATGGCCTATCGAGGGCTGTACGGGCAGATACTTGGGCTGGAGAATGCCAGGGGTGTCGATGAAGCGGCGCATATCCTGAAAGAGCTTCAGCGCTTTCTCGGCATACCGCTTGTCGCCGGTGGCGAGGGCGTATTCGCTCATGGCTATTGCTGCGAAACTCTCGGAGAATACGTAGCGGCGCTTGCGCAGCGGAGTGCCGTCGGCCATTACCTCGAAGTACATACGTCCGTCGGTGTCGAAGCAGTGGGCTTCGATGAAGTCGATACAGCTCCGCGAGAAGTCGAGATATTCCTGCCGGGGCTCGATATTATTGTAGGCGAATGCGTAGATGTAGCCGCATCGGCCCTGGAACCATACTGATTTGGTGGAGTCCATCAGCGATCCGTCGCGGTTAAGGCATGTGTAGACACCGCCGTTGACCTTATCCCAGCCATTGCGGAGCCAGAAGGGGAGTATATCGTTTGTGAGGTCGGCTACGTAGCGCTCGCGCCAAGTGTTGAGATACTGTTCCATCGGTTAGAATTTATTGCAGCGTGAGAAAAAGTCGATTGCTTCGAGCTCCTTGCGCATAGCTTCTTCCTCTTCGTCGGTGAGGTTGCGGAAGGGTATGCGGTTGGGGCCGAGGTCGAGGCCTATCAGCTTCATGATGCGCTTGCCGCCTACGATGTTGCCTCGGTAACGGCAGATTACGTTGATCACTTCCTGCGCGAAGTCCTGATGCTCGCGGGCTGCTTTGAGGTCGCCGCGATCCCATGCCTCGATAATGGCGGTGAGCTCGCGTCCGTTGTAGTTGGTGGTACCTCCGATGCCTCCGCGGGCTCCGCCCATGGCGAGGCAGGGGAGTATGGTCTCGTCCTGACCGTGGAGCATATCGTACTTGCCGTCGGCGTACTTGCGGCACTGGTTGTATTCATACATGCTCTCGAAGGTGTATTTGATGCCGGCGAAATTATCCACACGGCCGTCGACAGCCTTGAGTAGGTCAAGCATCGGCAGGTATGCGCCGTTGAAAGCAGGGATATGGTAGTAGTAGAAGGGGAGTTCGGGCGCGCCGGATGCAATCTCTTCGATATATTTCACCAGCTCCTCTACTCGGCCGATTTTCGGGAAGGGGGGAGCCATGGCGCCGATACCCCATGCGCCGATCTCTTTGGCATGGCGGGCTAGTTCGTGCGACGATCGGGCGCAGCAGCTACCCACGTGTACTATCACCTTGAAGCCCTCGGGAGCTGCCTTCACCCAGGCTTCGGCTATGGCCTTACGTTCGTCGTCGGTAAGCATATAGCCTTCGCCCGACGAACCGTTGACGAATACGCCTTTGAGGCCGTTGGCCTTCAGCATGGCTGCGTAGGCGGGAATAGGTTCTAAGTTGATGTCTCCGTTGGGGTGCATCGGTGTGAACGGTGCATCGATAAGTCCCTCGATTTTTTCAAATTTCATATTTGTATGCTTTTTTGCGATTGATGATTATTCTTTGTTGAGTGTGGTGGGGCGGAGCACGGTGAGCTGTACGGTAAGAGCCAGAGCTACGGCTCCGGCCATGCAGGCGAATCCGAGTCCCATCATATCGTTGGCGGCGAGGCGGCCGAGCACGTCGGTGGCCAGAGCGCCGATGAAGAGCCCCGACATATTCATGATGCCGTAGGCCGTGCCGCGCGAGCGCGAGGGCACGAACTGGCATAGGATAGGCATATTGTTGGAGTCAAACATACCGTATCCGAGGCCGAATATCAGGCCGGCCGAGATGGCGGCCGCGAGAGATGAACCGTAGCCCATCAGAACCAGTGCCGGCACCATCATGCCCAGGCCGATGGCGCTTATGTATATTCGGCCACGCAGATTGCGTCGGCTCCACCGGTCGGCCAGGGGGCCGCCGGCCATCACTCCGATGAAGGATGCCAGTGCGATGGTGATCGTAGCTATGGGGCCGGCCCACTTCATCTCGATGCCGAGATTGTTGGCAAACAGTGTCGGTAGCCAGTTTTTAGTAGCCCATCCGGGTATGGATGATGTGGCGAAAAAGAAGAGTATGGCGTAGAAGGCTGCGCAGGTAAAGAGCATACCGAGCGATGCGGCGATAGCGCGTCCGTTGTTGCGGAGCACTTCGCCGAGGGGAGCACGCTCGCGCACTTCGGCGGGAGTCTCTACGGAGTAGCGTCGCTTCTCATGGAGAAATGCCACGAGCACTACGCCGTAGGCTATGCCTACCATGCCGAACCAGTGGAATGTAGACTGCCACGAGATATGCTCGGCCACGAATGCGCCGAAGCCGCCCACGGCCTGTCCCATATATAGTCCGGTCATGTGTATGCCTATGGCGAGCGATAGCTGCTTGCCGGTGAAGTAGTCGGCGATGAGCGACAGTGCGGCCGGGATGTAGAGCGCCTCGCTCACACCCATGGCTGCGCGCAGCCAGTAGATTTGCTCATAGGTGGATGCGTAGCCCATCATCAAAGTCACGGCGCTCCAGACTATGAGGGATACTACGATGAGCCACTTGCGGTTGACGCGGTCGGCGACGATGCCCGACAGCGGACTCATCAGGCCGTAGATCCACATGAAGGCAGCCATGATTTTGCCGAAGAGTATTTTGTCCTCGAGAGCGGATATGTCGACGGCCATTGCTTCGCGCATCGTCGACAGCATCTGGCGGTCCATATAGTTGAGCAGGGCCACTACCCATAGCAGACCTACTACGATCCACGGGTATACGGATGAATTGCGCAGACCGCCCCCTGCGGGCTTGTCTGTGGCTGAAATAGTCTTTGCTTTCATGATATTGTCGGGAAATGTGATGATTCGATCAGTCGCCGAATGGAAGTGTGAAGAGGAATCGGGCACCTTCATCCTCGTAGGATGTGTCGACCTTCACGGTGCCTCCCATAGCATCGGCCACGATGCGGCAGATGTTGAGACCCAGACCCGTGCCGGGCGACATGGAGCTGAGTTTCTCGAAGCGCTCGAAGATGATCTCTTCCTTGCCGGCAGGTATGCCGCAGCCGGTATCGGTCACGGCGAATGTGATGGTACCCTCTTCGGGGAGCAGCGAGTATGTGAGTTCCACCTTGCCTTTGTCGGTGAATTTGGCGGCGTTGCTCAGCAGGTTCACGAGCACCTGCTCCACGCGGCGTGCGTCGGTCGACATCGTTACGTCGTCGCCTTCGGGCTGGATGAAGTCCATCGTGACGCCATCCTTGCAGTGCTTGCGCATACTCATCACCGCGAGCTCGCATATCGTATTCACTGATTCCGGTCTCTTGTTGATCTCGATGCCGGAGTTGTCGTATTCGGCAAGCAGGAGCACGTCGTTGATGAGCGTGGAGATCATATTGGCGCATACGTCGGCGATCTTGCCGTAGCGGTCGAGGTATTTGCGCTTTGATTCGTCTACATTGTCGACAATCAGGTGGGTACACTCTATAAGGGTGTCGAGCGGCACACGTACCTCGTGGCTCATATTGTTGATGAATTCCGTCTTATGGCGGTCGGCCTTTCGTGCGTGGTCGCGTGCCTTGATGAGGTCGCGTTGGGTCTGCTGGAGGTTGTCGCGCTCCTCGCGGAGAGTTTCGTTGGACTTGGCCAGCTTCACCGACATTTTGCGGATTCGGCGGTAGAAGAGCAGAATCACTATCACTACTATCGCCATCACCCCTATGGCTATGGAGCTGTAGAGGATCACATTCTTGTGGTGCTGGGTGTGCATTTCGGCTACTTCCTGAGCAGCGAGCGCGCGCTCGTTCTGGAGCTGTAGCATCTCGTTGAAGATCTCGATCTCGCGCTTGCGCTCTACGCGGTGCTGCTCTATGGCGCTGCCGAGCAACTCATTTAGCTTCTTGGCGGCCTTCAGTTCGGCATCTTTATCGCCTACTTCCTGAGCGGCCTTGAGCATGAATCGGTTGAGCGAGGCGACGGATGCCTCGTTGTTGGGTAGGTCGATATATTGCTTGAGCAGAGCGAGGGCTTTGGCGTATTGCTTGGTGCCCATCGCGTAATAGATCTTGGCGCGTCCGTTGTGCTCTACCTGTTCCTTGATCTCGGGATTGGTCTCGCACAATTCCATGATTTTTTGGTAATACTCTTCGATCTCTTCGCGGGTCAGAGCCTCGAAGTTGTTGAGCAGTCGGCGGTAGGTGTTGAAGTAGATACGCGAGTAGTCGCGGTACTTATATCCCCTCTTCTCATTGGAGCGGTCGAGATCCTGGGTCACTCTAAGCAGTTCCTTGCAAATCTTCACGGCTTCCTCCTGAAGGCCGGCACGTGTGTAGATCACTGAGGCCTGCACGAGAAATGTGTTTTCGAGAGCATAGGATCGCTCGGGCAGGGCGCGTATCTGGCGGAATAGCTGCCCCAGGTAGTCGATCACCATATCGCCGGGCGAATTGCTTACCATATAGCGGCAGATCGTGAAGAGCACCACCACTTTCTTATAGAGGTCGTCGGTGCCGTTGGCGCGTTCGCGTATCGCTTCGTGTACCTTGCGCTGCTGAGTGGAGTCGGCGTCGGATGTAAATTCATTCATCACCTTCTGCACGCGCAGATAGGTGAGCGTATTGTCGCGGTCGGTCGATTCAGGCTTCTTTTCGGCAATGCTGATGAGCTCCTGTATTTTGTCGGACTGTCCGCTCTGATATGTGGCTATTGCGGAGCTTAGACGTCGCATCACGTCATACTGCGTCTCGCGGTCGGATGTGCGCAGGGCCGTGCGCAACAGTTCGTAGCCTACGTCAGTCTTTTCTTTCGGACCCGACAGGTCAAAGAGGTCGTAGAGTATCGGAATACTGTCGGCGGTGGTTTGTGTGTGTGACAGTACTGTCGAGAGGCTGTCGATCAGAAAGACTCGCCTTTCCTTGCTCATTGCTTGTAGTGGTGAGGCCTGTGTGAGTGCCCATACGGCTACTGCGAAATAGATTAGTCTGCGCATATCTCTTTTTGTTGTTTCCGGCAGGGTGTGGTTAGTCCTTCGCCGTTAATACGCTTCAAAGTTATGAAAAATATTCTGAATTTAGCAATATCCGACCCGCACGCGCGTTATTTACTGTGAGGTACCCTCGCAGTGGGGGCGCCCTTGTCATCGTAATACCACGCAAGACCTTATATGAAATCAATCATACTTCGCCTGCCGCGCATCGCCATGATAGCCGTCGTCGCCATCATCGGTATGCTTCCGGCTATGGCTTTCGATACCGATCTTTACACATCCGGCTCCGTCCTCTCGCAAGGGCATTGGGTTAAAGTCTCCGTCACCGAGACGGGTGTGCATTTCATTCCCGCATCGTCGCTGCGCAGCTGGGGCTTCAGCGATCCGTCGAAAGTGAAAGTCTACGGCTACGGTGGTGCGCCGATATCCAATACGCTCTCCCGCGCCAACTATGTGGATGATCTGCCGCAGGTGCAGACTCACGCCACGACATCGGGCGTATACTTCTATGCCGTAGGCGTCAACACGCTTACCGCGACAGGATCCAACTTCGTCTATTCGCTCAATCCGCACACCAACGAGGGCTACTATTTCCTCACGGCCGACGGTGATCCCGAATCGGCTCCTGCCCGCGTGGAGTCGGAAGGCTCGCTCAATACTCAGGCAGAGCCCGTCACTACGTTCACCTGCCCCATTCAGCATGAGAAAGATCTCACGACGATATCTCAGAGCGGTCTGTCGTTTTTAGGCGAGGACTTCCGCTATAATCAGTCGCAGACGTTTGATTTTCAGTTACCCGACTATGTGGAGTCAACCCCGGTATGGACCCGCACTGTGTTTGTGGCTAATTCAGGGGCATCAGGCACTCTCGGTATTACTCTAAACTCCCAACCCACTACCGGAAATACTACCATACGCGCTACACCCGACGATGACTACGGTGTGCGCGTCACCGCCACCAAGACCTATCAGCCTGAAGGAGCCCTCTCCAATCTCAAGGTAGGTGTATCTTACCATCCGTCGGGTGTGGTGCAGGCCGCTCATCTCGACTATATCGCCGTGAACTATGAGCGTCATCTCCGCCTCCCCTCCCGCGGTCAGCTTCTTTTCCGGCTCAAGACCACCACTGCGGCAATAAGTGGCGCCGATCCATCGGCAGTAAAGGTGTGGGATGTCACTTCTCCACTCGGTATCGTGGGGATGAATCTATCGGCATCGGCATCGGGAGCTTCGTTTACCAATCCATATTCCGGTACACGCTCTTATGTGGCGTGGAGCGAATCAATGACGCTTCCACAACCCAAGTATGTGAGTGCCGTGGCCAATCAGAATCTCCATGGCTATGACCGGTCGCCCGATATGGTCATCTTCACCACCCGCCAGTTTCAGGCCGAGGCCAACCGCCTGGCTGCTATCCACACTGCCGCTCCCGACAATATGGAAGTGTTCGTGGTAGTGCAGGATCAGGTATTCAATGAATTTTCATCCGGCAGTCCTGATCCGGGAGCGTTCCGCAAGATGCTCAAGATGTTCTACGACCGAGGTGCTGAAGCGGGTCGCCCGCTCCGCTACGCAGTGCTCTTCGGCCGCCCAACTTTCGACAACCGCAATATCACCGGCCTCATACCTTCCGATAAGGAGCCGGTGATGCCTACATGGCAGACCGACGAAGGTGTCATTGAGTCCGGATCATATACCTCCGACGACATATTCGCCATGCTTGCCGATAACTCCGGCTCTCAGCTTGGTTCCTCCAGATTGTGTATCGCGGTAGGCCGTATTCCCGCCCGCAATGTCAATCAGGCGCGTACGTATATCGATAAGCTCATCGCCTATAATAACAACAATCTTTATACCCAGTGGAAAAACAATGTGCTGCTGATGGCCGACAACGGCAACGACGGCGTGTTTATGGATCACTCCGAGGATTTTCAGTCGGAACTCGCTGCGACTGAAAACGGTAGCCGACTGGTGTACAACAAGGTATATATCGACGCATTCAATATCCAGAACGGTGTGTGCGCGCAGGGTCGCGAACGATTCCGTCGTCTCATTCAGGATGGTGTGATGTGGTGGAACTATGTGGGCCACGGATCCCTCAATCTGCTTTCGGCAGAGAATATCTGCACCAACGCCGATATCAACAATATGTATAATAAGCATTGGCCTGTGTTTTTCGGCGCCACTTGCTCCTTCTCCCACTGGGACGGCTCGGCTATGAGCGGCTCCGAGATTCTGGCATTCAACCCCGACGGCGGAGTCATTGCCTCGATATGTCCTACCCGAAAGGCTCGTATTGCCGACAATGGCGTACTTGCCAAAGCGATGGGCACATATCTGCTCAATACCGATGATAACGGCAATACATTCACGGTGGGAGAGTCGCTTATCGCAGCTAAAAACACATTGCTTTCCGCTTCGTCAAGCGTTAGCACCAATAAGTTGCGCTATACGCTACTGGGTGATCCCGCCATGCGGCTTACCCTTCCTGACAACACTCTATCTCTGGCGACAATCAACGGCGAACCTGTAGATCCCGAAGCGCAGGTCACCATCATGGCCCGTCAGCGCGTAGTATTCTCCGGTTCGGTGCTCGGTCCCGACGGTGAGCCTGTGCCCGACTTCAACGGCACACTCTCAGTCACCCTTTACGATGCCGAATACTCCACTACATCGCAGGGCAAAGCTGCAAACGGAACAAGCGGAAAGGCCGTCACTTTCGAAGAGATGGGCTCCAAGCTGTATGCCGGAGCCGGTACTGTCAAGAATGGTGTGTTTACCGCTGTGGTGGAAATGCCCTCCGACGTCAGCGACAACTTCCGCCCGGCAACCCTCAATATGTATGCCGTGGCCGACGACGGCCGTCAGGCAGCCGGCGCCAACCGCGACTTTTACGTCTACGGCTACGACTATGAGGCTGATGCCGACGACACTCCTCCCACGATCGAATATGCTTATCTCAACCACAAGTCGTTCACTCCCGGCGGTATCGTCAATGAGGAGCCCACGTTCATAGCCCGAGTGTCGGACGACGTGGCCATCAATATGTCGGTAGCCGGTATCGGCCATCAGATGAGTCTCAAGCTCGACGACCGCCGCACCTATTCCGATGTGCCTCTCTACTTCTCTCCCAGCACCGACGGTACTCCCTCCGGTACCGTAGTATATCCTTTGGGTGAGATCTCCGAAGGCAATCACACCCTTGCCTTCCGCGTGTGGGATGCCGCCGGCAATTCTACTACTCATCTGCTTGAGTTCTACGTGCAGCCCGGCGCAGCTCCCGAGATCTTCGACATCTATCCCGATGCAAGCCCGGCCACCGATCGTGCCAACTTCTATATCACTCATAATCGTCCCGATGCCCAGATGTCGGTCAATCTCGACATCTACGATATGGGCGGCCGCCACATCTGGACCTCGACGCAGACCTCGCGTAGCGACCTCTGGCTATCGTCGCCAATAACCTGGGATCTCTGCGACTTCTCCGGCCGACGTGTGCCTCGCGGCATCTATCTCTACAAGGCTACCGTGAAGATCGACGGCAAGGAGATCACGACACCGGCCAAACGTATCGCTGTCACAGCCCCTTAACCACTGACATCTTATTTCCGCACACTAATTTTTTGGCCGTTTACAGATTATTCTGTAAATTTGACCAAACACTAACGCTATGGAGAAATATCTCGTGTCGGCCTTGAAATACAGGCCTTCGACTTTCAGCACCGTCGTGGGGCAGAAGTCGCTCACCACCACGCTTAAAAATGCCGTGGCGGCCAAGCGGCTCGCTCACTCCTACCTCTTCTGCGGAAGCCGTGGTGTGGGTAAGACCTCGTGTGCCCGAATATTCGCAAAGACCATCAACTGCCTCAACCCGACGGCCGATGGCGAAGCGTGCAATGAGTGCGCGTCGTGTCGCGCCTTCAACGAAGGCACTTCGATGAATATCATAGAACTCGACGCCGCGTCAAACAACGGCGTCGACGATATGCGTGCACTGATAGAGCAGGTGCAGGTACCCCCGTCGACAGGCAACTACCGTGTGTTTATAATCGATGAGGTGCACATGCTCTCGCAGCAGGCTTTCAATGCTTTCCTCAAGACTCTTGAGGAGCCGCCGTCGTATGTGATATTCATTCTCGCCACTACGGAGAAGCATAAGATTATCCCTACTATCCTGTCGCGCTGCCAGATATTCGACTTCCACCGCATCACCATTCAGGATATGGTGGATCATCTGGCTATGGTGGCTGAGCGAGAGGGGATAGCTTACGAGCGGTCGGCGCTCAATGTGATAGCCTCCAAGGCTGAAGGTGCCATGCGCGATGCCCTTTCGATATTCGATCAGGTGGCTGCATCGTCGGGGCGCAATATCACCTATGCAAGTGCCATCGAGAACCTCAATGTGCTCGATCATACTTACTACCATCGGTTGCTCGACGTGATTCTCGCCGGCGACATACTTCAGAGCTGGCTTATATATAAGGAGATTCGCGACAACGGCTTCGACTCGCTCTTCTTCATCAACGGGCTCGCATCCTATATGCGCGACCTGATGGTGGCTCGCGACCCCTCCACGCTCTGCCTCATAGAGGCGACCGACGAGGTCAGACAGCAGTATGCGGCCATCGCCGCCAAGTGCACGCCTGAATTCCTTTATCGGGCGATGAACCTATGCAACGAGGCCGATCTTAACTTCCGCACGTCGTCAAACAAGCAGTTTCTCATAGAGCTTACGCTCGCCAAACTATGCCAACTGCTCAGCCCCTCCCCCAGCAATAGCGGCAACGGAGAGGGGCAGTTGAAACCGATTGCCGCTCCCGATCAGGCTAAAGCAGCTCCTGCAGCCGCTCCGGTCGCTACGCCGGCTGTGGCTCCGAAACCCGTTGCGACACCTGTTACGCCTCCTGTCGCAACTCCGGTGTCAAGACCGGCGGCCGCTCAGGCTCCGAGACCATCAGCTCCGGCAGGCCGCCCGTCGCTGCGTACGCCCAAGATCTCGATCAATCATTCGGCACAGCAGCAGGAGCAGTCCGCTCAGACTCCCGCTTCGAATGCGTCGGCCCGGCGCACCGCCGGCTTCAATCCGCATCAGTTGTCGGAGGCCTGGAATGCTTTCATTGCCGAGAATCCGAAGGCTCATATCCTGGTCAACACAATGCGTGCGTCGCAGCCTGCCGATCTGCAAGGCAACACCTTCACCGTGACGGTGCAGAATCAGATGCAGGCTCAACTCATGCACGAGTCGCGTCCTCAGATACTCGCGTCGCTCCACGACCGTCTGTCAAACGATATGGTAGACTTCATCGTAAATATCAACGCCGACGCTGATCCACGCCATACGCTGAGCGAGAAGGATCTGCTCGATACGATGACGGCCGACTATCCGCATCTCGGCGAACTCATATCCACGCTCAATCTTCGATTATCCTGACATCAATCACCAAGATATCATGCAACGCTTATATTATTTACTGATTGCAACAATCCTCTTACTGACGGCTTCGTGCGGCCTTACCTCGGGCGAAGTGGTCGATAATCTCCGCGATGCGGAGCAGGCTATAGCCCGCGGCGATATGAAGGCTGCCCAGAGCGCCGGCGACTATATCCTCGGCGATGAAAATTTCAGCGGTCTATCAGCCAGCCAGCTCGCCCGCCTGTCGATGGTGTATATGCAACTCGCCGACAGTGTGGATCAGACATCCAATATCCGGAAAGCCGCCGACCTCTACGACCGCGCTCAGTCGCTTGATGCCGACTCAGCCGCCGAGGTCTACAACAATTTGCCCCCGGATCAGCTACAATACTACGCCGCTATGTCGGAATACAGTGCCAGCCGCAAGTCGCCTGTGTCGCTCGACAGCCTCCCGGAGGAGGATGAGGCGATGGAGCTTAACCTTGACACTTTACCCTAAGTATATGAATTGGCAGGATCAACTCGCGTCGCTGCGCTCCTCTCTGCCCGAGGGTGATGCGCCTGCTCCCGCTCCAGAGTCCGAGACATCGATTCCGGTGCAACATCTTCATATAAGGTATGAGCGCAAGGGGCGCGCCGGCAAACCGGCCACGATAATCGGCGGGTTCACACTCCCGCCCGAGCGGATGGCCGAGCTCGCAGCCGATCTCAAGAAGAGTATCGGTGTAGGCGGCTCCTGGCGCGACGATGAAATATTGCTGCAGGGCGACTGCCGCGAAGCGGCTGCCCGCCTGCTGCGCTCACATTCGCATAAAGTGAAGTAGATGCTCAGTATCTATAAGGCATCGGCCGGATCGGGCAAGACGTTCACACTCGCCTATCAGTACATCAAGCTCCTGCTCGCCCGCAAGGATGAGAAGGGGTGCTGGCATCTCGATAAGGGCAGACGCGGCCGTCACCGCAATATTCTCGCCGTAACCTTTACCAATAAGGCTACTGACGAGATGAAAAGCCGAATAATCCACGAGCTGGCTCTGCTTGCCGGACGTGTGGAGGGGTGGACCGATGATGTGCCATACCGCGCGATGCTAATTTCCGAGCTCGGATGCTCGGATTCCGAATTGCGTAAGGCTGCCGATGCGGCGCTGCATAATCTTCTCTTCGACTTCCAATATTTTCAGGTCAGTACCATCGACTCCTTCTTTCAGACCATACTCCGCACATTCGCCCGCGAAGTGGATCTGCCGGGCGACTATGAGATAGATCTGAACAATGAGATGACGATACGTCAGGCGGTCAACGATATGTTTGCCTCGCTCGCCGAGCGCTCCGATAGTGATACGCGTCTGCTTATCAGTTGGATCACAGCGTATATGAGGGAGCGTATAAGGGCAGGGGAGTCGGCCGCGATCTTCAACAGGCAGTCGCAGGGCAATTCGCGTATTGTAGGCTTCTTCAGCAGTCTGCTCAACGAATCGCTTGCCGACAAGCTCGATGAGATGCGCGCCTACTTCGTGGACATGACCCGTATACGTAGTTTTGCCGCTGCGCTCAATGCATCGGAGGAGCGTATACTCGATGGGGTGAAGGAGGCTGGTCGCCGGGTGCTCGATCTGGTAGAGGCCCGCGGATACACGGCGCCCAACAAGCTGCGCCTCGACAGCAATGCCTATAAGGCTCTCAGCCGTATGGCCGAGACGGGACAGTCGTCGAGCACCATCCCGCCGAAGGTGTTTGCCGGCGATAAGTCGCCCTATATCGGTGCTCTTGCCAAGTATCTGGAGCAAAATCCCGACGTTGAGCTCGAGGGCGCTGTGATGGAAGCGTGCCGGCGCGATGTGGAATCCCGCCCGGCGCTTGAAGCTATCGACCTCACGCGCTCCAATCTTTTCCATCTCGGTCTCTTCGGCCGTATGCTCACTCAGATAGAGGATCTGCGTACCGATGCCAACACGATGCTCCTGTCTGATACCACGAGCCTGCTGCGCGGTATCATTTCCGACGATGAAGCACCATTTGTCTATGAGCGCGTAGGTGTGCGCATCAAGCATTTCCTTATCGATGAATTTCAGGACACATCACGAATGCAATGGGAGAATCTGCGTCCGCTGCTTGCCGAAGGTATATCCAAGGGTGCCGACTCGCTCATAATCGGCGACGTGAAGCAATCGATCTACCGCTGGCGCTATTCCGATCCTTCGCTGCTCAATACCGAAGTGGCCGAGACGTTTGCCTCGCGCTCGCAGACACTCGGCAGCGAACCGGGCCAGAATACCAACTACCGCAGTTCGGCCACGGTGGTCAATTTCAACAACGAGCTTTTCCAACTGATGTCGTCGGCTCTCGGATTTGACCGTGAGTATGCCAACGTAGTGCAGCAGATCCACCGAATAGATCAGCCAGGCTACATTGATCTGCTCCGGTTACCCAAGGATCTTGATTCCGATGAGCGCTCCGAAATAGCTCTCGCCAATATGATGCAGGGTATAGTGCGACAGATCGGTTCCGGTCGCCGTCCGTGCGACATAGCCATACTTACCTATACCCACAGCGAGGGAGCGGAAGCGATCCGATATATAATGCAGCACAGCGCGGAGCATCCCGAACTGAAAGACGTCACCGTGATATCCGACGATGCCATGCTGCTCGGTGAGTCCACTGTGGCGAAGATGATTGTCAACATCATGCGCTTCGTGTATCTGGCTGCCGAGACGGTAGCCGATCCCGAAAGTCCGAAGCCCCGGAAGAGTCAGCGCCGCCTGATCCGTCAGCTTACCTATCGCTATCATCACTACCTCACCTCGGGTGGACTATCGCCCGAAGAGGCTCTGCGTCAGGCTCTGCACAATGCTTCCGATCCGGGACTCGACTATGCCGAGCTCGCTTCGATGACTTCGCTTGATACTTTCAATCTCCAGTCGCTTGTTGAGCAGATTATCGAGCGATATATAATCCCGTTTGAAGAGGGTCATCTTGCTAAAGAGCAGAATCTGTATATAAGCGCGTTTGTGGATGCTGTGGCCGACTTCTGCGCCGTAGGCACACCCGATCTTCGCTCATTTCTGCAGTGGTGGGACACTACCGGCTATAGGTCGGAGGTGAGCGCTCCCGCACAGGACAATGCCATAAGGGTGATGACCATCCATAAATCGAAAGGTCTGGAATTCCCTTGTGTCCATATCCCCTTCTTCCGCCGTCCGTTGGTAAAGTTCAAGAATCCTGAGTGGTTTCCGACCGGCGGTCGTTTCCTCGATATCGACCCTGCGGTGGTGCCCCCGCTCATACCGGTGTGTCCACGACTTTCCATGATGGGTACTATCTTCGAACCACGCTTTAAGGCGCGTGTGGCCGAGCAGGAGATGGAATCGCTCAACTTGGCATACGTGGCTTTCACGCGTGCCGGCTCCGAACTATCGGTGTGCTTCACGGAAGGCGCCGACGGTACTACTGAGGCTCTGCTTTCGGCCACAGTCGATACTATGGCGTGGGATGCAGTAGAGGAGGATCCGGATAATGACGGCATACGCCGCTTCGTGATAGGAATGCCTACCGAACCGGGCGTGAGGAAGGTGAAGGCTGCCAAAGTAACTGATCCCGACGACACGATGGCCATGCCTGCCTATACTACGGAGTCGCGTGCGGAATTGTGGCGGGATCTTAAGATTGAGCGTGATCTTGACTTCTATGATCCGCGTGACCATGGTACGCTGCTACACAGCATACTCCAGCACATACAGCATCGCCGAGATCTCTCGAAGGCGATACGCCGCGCAGTGTACCTCGGGCGTATTCCGGCCGATGAGGCTCCGGAGGCGGAGCGTATGCTCGCATCTCGTCTCGATGCCGTGGCTGACCGCCATTGGTTTGAGGGTTATGATTGGGTGCTCAACGAGCGTCGGATACTCCATCCCGACGGCGAAGTGTCGCGTCCGGATCGTGTGGTGTGCCTACCCGATGGTTCGGTGGCAGTGATCGACTATAAGTTTGGCGACGAGCATATCAAGGCTCATTCGCGCCAGGTGAGGTCATATATGGATATGCTTGCCGAGACGGGTCTTAAGGATATCAGAGGCTATGTCTGGTATGTGGTATCGGGGCGGATCGTGGAGGTGTGACGGGAAGGATTAGTATTTGCGCATCGTTATAGTCACGCCTCGCTCCGTTGTGACGATGAGTTGCTTCGATGTGAGCTTGTCGATGGTGTAGCTGATCACCACCTCTCCGGTATAATCCTCCGTACCTTCGGGCAGAGTGATACCCCAATGATTGAGGTATCTTGTAGATGCTTTGGGAAACTGCAGCGTGAAATCAGTCTCGTTGTAGGTGAGATTGCCGTTCAGGTAGCCGTTGCCGTTCTGCCGGAGCATTACCACATGGCGGTTGAAGCAATAGTAATAGTCGTGGTTCGATTCCTCGACTGTGCCGTCGGGATATTCGAGGGTGAGTATCTGCCACATCCCGGAGAAGTCGCCGTGGAGCGGGAGTTTGCGGCACGATGATGTGCCGAGCAGTATGATTATTGCAGTGAGTATGGGGAGTATCTTTTTCATAATCAGAACCATCCGGTTTTACAAATAGTGAGTTGGGCACCGAAGCTGCCACCGAGCAGATTACCGCCGTCGGCACCCAGGCCAAGGCAGGCGGCCCAGCCCTTGAACTTCGCAGGACTGTAGGTGAGTTCAAGCAGGCCGTTGAAGTTGTGCATCACGTTGCGAGTCGGGTAAGAATATGAGCCCCAGCTTCTTGTGTAGGTGAGCAGCACGCGGTAGTCAAGGTCTCTGTGAGGCTTACCACGTAGTCCGAGGTGATGTCCCTTGATGCGGTTGTGGCGGAAATACAGCGATCCGTCGGTATTGTAGATGGGAGATATGAGCAGGGGATTGCCTATGCCCATGCCCCATTGCTGCCAGTTGGCATAAAACACATTATTATAATAGTCGTCGGCGCCGCTTACCTGCTCCGGAATCTCGGGGGTGTAGTCCCAATATACGGCTCCCGACTGGTCGCGTGTGTTGATGTATTCATACACTACCGAACTTACGAAGGGATTGGAGGGCAGATTGAATTGTACGCCGAGGAGCATGTCCTTCCACACATGGTCGAAGAGCATCATCGAGTGATCGTCGAAATAGTGCTCGTAATACAGTCGCGCACTCCACTCGGAATTGGGCACCCATGCCAGAGCCGCCGTCCATTGCCCCAATTGATTGCCGAGGATATTGGTGATCTCGCCTGCGTGGTTCGGATCGTTGGGGTTACCGCCGCTCATCGGCACGATGACTTTGAGCCAGTCCTTCCATCCGGACGGATATTTCACGGCATAATATTCCTGCTTGGCCTTGTTCCAGAACATTGTGGTGCCGCCAAACTGGCACCCCATCTCTATGCCTCCCTCGAAAAGCAGTGGAAAACGCTCGGAGTTACCTCCGCGCAGGAAGAGGCCTTTGGAGTGGAACAGTTCGTGCTGAGTATACTTATTGTGGGTCGGACGGGCGTAATTGCGAGCCCATCGCGAGTCGGTGAAGCAGCCGAATGAGAAGTAGCCTTTTACGGCCAGCCATTTGTTGGTATAAGGGACCCATTCCCACTTTGGCATTTCGAGGCGGACCTGCGGTATGGGGCGTGCGTTGGGCGAAAACACCATATCACCCGACGAAAGAGCCGGATCCACCACTCCGCTTACCCACTGCTTGGCACCGGCCATGAGGCTGAGCGAGCGGTAGCGTACCTCGCCGTAGAGTTGCTGTATCACGAATTTTGAGGTGTAGCCTACCGCACCGGCAAGATCTACACCGAATCCCCACGAAAAGCGGGTATCGGTGTCCATGTGGCGTATCACGCCACCGCGGATATAGCCGTTCTCTTTCTTGATCGACGACAGACCGAAGCGGTTGGCGGCAAGCCAGAAGGGATTATGTGCGCCGGTAGCGACACCAGCCTGCACAAGACCGAAATATTGATAATGCGGTTTGTCGGTCGCGGCATATTCGGTTACGCTGTCGGACGTAAGCTCAATGCTTTCCTCTACCACTACGAGAGTGGAATCGGCCGTTTGAGCTGCTGCCGGCAATAGGGCGCCGAATAGCGCTATAGCGGTGATGAATTTGTTCATATCAATAGAGTTGCATTTCGTTGAACCGGCATCCGCGGAGGAAGTCGGCGGTAGGCATACGGCGTTTGCCGGGAGCCTGCAAGCTTAGTATTTCAAGTTGATGATCAGCGCAGTCAACGTATAGGCACCCGTTGATAATACGCACACGACCCGGTTCGGTGGCCGGCTTGTCGGTGAGTGCCGATGCGAATAACTTGAGTGTGCCAGCTTCGACACCGTCGGCTCGCAACAGGCTCCATGCTGCCGGAGCAGGCGATAGTCCGCGTATCAGATTGCGAATATCCGCGGCGGGGTGGTTCCAGTCGATGTGGCAGGTGTCCTTGAATATCTTCGGAGCGGGAGTTGGCTGCTCGTTGCCTGAAAGTTCCGACTGGGGCGTAGCAGTAAGGTTGCCGGCGAGAATACGGTCGACGGTCGATACTGTAAGCTGTGCGCCAAGAGCCATCATGCGGTCGTGTACCGAGCCGGCATCTTCGTCGTCAGCGATGGGCATACGGCAGCGGTCGATCACGTCGCCGGTATCGATCTCGTGCTTGAGGAAGAAGGTAGTCACACCGGTTTCACGATCTCCGTTGATCACCGCCCAGTTGATGGGTGCTGCACCGCGGTAGCGCGGCAGTAGCGATCCGTGGAGATTGAATGTGCCGAGGCGAGGCATCTGCCATACGGCCTCCGGGAGCATACGGAATGCTATGACTATAAAGAGATCGGCTTCTATCGCGCGCAACTCGGAGAGGAATGTCTCATCCTTAAGTCGCTCCGGCTGAAGCACCGGTAGCCCGACTTCGAGGGCATAGCGCTTCACGTCGGATTGACTCAGATGCTTTCCGCGCCCTGCAGGCTTATCGGGCATTGTCACTACAGCAGCCACATTATAGCCTCCTTCTATGAGTGCGCTAAGAGAGGCTACTGCAAATTCGGGAGTACCGAAAAAGACTATTTTGAGATCTTTCTTATCCATAATTAACGCAAAATTAATAGTTTTTTCCCAATTAGAGCCATAAGCATCTTGCCGTATCGGCGGAAGATTGTAATTTTGCAGTATTACACAACGAAGAATATCTCCGTAATATGAAATCAATCGTCTTAAATCTCTGTATTTGCAGCGCTTTGTGCGCTTCTGCCGCCGTAGAGCCCGTGGACTACGTCAATACTCTGGTAGGCACTCAGTCGAAATACGAACTATCGACAGGTAATACCGTGCCGATCGTCACTATGCCCTGGGGCATGAACGGCTGGATTCCCCAGACCGGAAAGATGGGCGACGGATGGTCATATACCTATGATGCTGACAAGATCGTGGGCTTTAAGCAGACTCACCGCCCCTCGCCGTGGATCAACGACTACGGCCAGTTTTCACTGATGCCTGTCACCGGCACTCCCGTATTCGATGAGTCGCAGCGAGCAAGCTGGTTCTCTCATAAGGCAGAGAAGGCTACCCCTTACTATTATAGTGTATATCTGGCAGATCACGATATCACAACCGAATTCGCTACCACCGAGCGCGCTGTGGCGTTCCGCTTCACTTTCCCCGACGCAGACCTATCCACCGTTGTGATTGATGGGTTCAATGATGGCTCATCGGTGACTGTCGACCCGGCAGCATGCCGTATCACCGGTTATACTACAAAGAATTCTGGCGGTGTGCCCGACAATTTCAAGAACTACTTCGTGATCGAGTTCGACACACCCTTTACCTATACCGCTTCTGTGCTCGATAGTGTGATCTCCACAGAGTCGCTCTCGGCTACCGGTAACCACGCCGGTGCAATCGTGGGCTTCCCCACAAAGCGTGGCCAGCAGGTCAACGCCCGCGTGGCTTCCTCCTTCATCAGCCCCGAGCAGGCACTCCAGAATCTTAAGGAACTGGGTGACGGTAATTTCGACCGCGTGTGCGCCGAAGGCCGTACCCGCTGGAACAAGGTACTTTCCGTAGTCGAGATCGAGCAGGATGCATCCGACGCCTTCCAGCTCGACCGCCTGCGCACATTCTACTCCAATCTCTACCACGCACTACTTTTCCCCCACGCCTTTTATGAGGTGACTGCAGCCGGAGATATTATGCACTATAGCCCCTACAATGGCGAAGTGCTTCCCGGATATATGTTTACCGATACCGGTTTCTGGGATACTTTCCGCGCCCTCTTCCCGCTTGTCAACCTCTTCTATCCCGACGAAAGTGTTAAGATTCAGGATGGTCTTGTCAACGCCTATCTTGAGAGCGGTTTTCTGCCCGAATGGGCCAGCCCCGGTCACCGCGGCTGCATGGTAGGCAACAACAGTGCCTCCGTGGTGGCCGATGCCTATATCAACGGTATTCGTGGCTACGATTACGAGAAGTTGTGGGAAGCAGTCACCTCCGGTGCACACAAGGTACATCCCACCGTGAACTCCACCGGGCGCCTTGGCCATGAATATTACGACCGTCTCGGCTACGTCCCCTACAATGTAGGTATCAACGAAAGCGCTGCGCGCACTCTCGAATATGCCTACGACGACTGGTGTATCTATCAGTTCGGTAAGGCTCTCGGCAAGTCGACCAAAGAGCTTGCTCCCTATGCTCAGGCTGCCATGAACTATCAGAAGCTCTTCGATAAGGAACACAATCTGATGCGCGGCCGCAACGAGGACGGCACTTTCCAGTCGCCATTCAATCCGCTCAAGTGGGGCGACGCCTTCACCGAAGGAAACTCGTGGCACTACACATGGTCGGTATTCCACGACCCGCAGGGCCTGATCAATCTTATGGGTGGCGAAGAGCAGTTCAACACGATGCTCGACTCCGTGTTCAAACTTCCGCCTGTATTTGACGACAGCTATTATGGCTTCCCCATCCACGAGATCCGCGAGATGCAGATAATGAATATGGGCAACTATGCTCACGGCAATCAGCCCATACAGCACATGATCTACCTCTATAACTACTCGGGCGAGCCTTGGAAGACCCAGTATTGGGCACGCGAGGTGATGAACCGCATGTACACTCCCAATCCCGACGGCTACTGCGGTGATGAGGACAATGGCCAGACTTCGGCATGGTACGTATTCTCCGCGCTCGGCTTCTATCCGGTAGCTCCTGCTTCCGGTGAGTTCGTGCTCGGCGCACCTCTGTTCAAGAAAGCTACGGTACATCTGTCCAATGGCCACGATATCACTATCGACGCTCCCGCCAACTCTGATGCCAACCGCTACGTGGATGCGCTGGAGCTCAACGGCAAGCCCTACGACAAGACTTACATCACATATCAGACACTCTTCGACGGCGCTACACTCGACTATACGATGAGCGACAAGCCCAACACTGTGCGCGCTACCTCGGTAGAGTCCCGTCCCTATTCCTTCTCCACCTCGGCCGACGCGCCTAAGGTGAAGACCAAGAAATCCAAAAAGAAATGACCGACCGCTCCAACGATAATAATCTCACGCTGCTCGGCAACGGACATACCGACTACCCGTCGCAGTACGATCCGGCGATACTCGAAACATTCGACAACCGGCACCCCGACAACGAATATCTCGTCACCTTCAACTGCCCCGAGTTTACCTCGTTGTGTCCCATCACCGGTCAACCCGACTTCGCACGCATCATCATCAATTATATCCCGAGGCAGAAGATGGTGGAGAGTAAGAGCCTCAAACTCTATCTCTTCAGCTTCCGCAACCACGGCGACTTTCATGAGGACTGCGTCAATACCATTATGAAAGACCTCGTGAGACTGATGGATCCGAAGTATCTTGAAGTGATAGGTCTCTTCACTCCTCGTGGAGGTATAGCGATCTATCCCTTCGCCAACTATGGTGACGCCGACCATCAGGATATGGTGCGCAGTCGCTTGCTCGCATCGTTCCGCAACGACTAAGTATATGGAAGAGAAAGATTCACTCCTGGTGCTATCGGGCGGAATGGATTCCACTACGATGCTTCATGAATATCAGTCGCGCATAGCCCTTTGCGTCAACTTCAGCTACGGAGCCAACCAGAACGAACGCGAAGCTGCCTGCGCCCGTGCCAACTGTCTGCGCCTCGGGATACCGCTCGTGGAGATCGACCTCGCCTTTATGGGTAAGTATTTTCGAAGCTCCCTACTCGAAGGTGCCGATGCCATACCCGAGGCCGAGTACGCCCCCGAGAATCTTGCATCTACCGTTGTGCCGTTCCGTAATGGCATCATGCTCTCCGTAGCAGCCGGTCTGGCTGAGAGTCGCGGTCTGCGCCGTGTGATGATCGCCAACCATGGTGGCGACCATGAGATCTATCCCGATTGCCGTCCAGCCTTCATTGACTCCATGGGGCGCGCTATCGCCGACGGCTCAGGTTCGCTCGTCGAACTCTACGCGCCATACACACACCTCACCAAAAACGATATTGCGCGACGTGGAGCCGCACACGGAGTAGACTATTCGCTCACATACTCGTGCTATAAAGGCGGAGCTACCCATTGCGGCCGCTGCGCAACTTGCATAGAGCGCCGACAGGCTCTTATAGCCGCCGGTCTCACACCCGATTGTTGACAATAATACGGATAAGACAATAGTCAGCCCCGCCTTCGTCTGAAAGCGGGGCTGACTTTGTAAGTTCTTAGTATGATTAGTAGTTATCGGGCTTACGCTCGAATACAGCCTGCGGATTTCCGCATACGGGGCATTTGCCGGGCGCTTCCTTGCCGGTGTGTACGTAGCCGCACACCGTACAAATCCATTCGGTAGGCTCTTCCTGTTTGAACTCAGTGCCTGATTCGAGGCGCTCGAGCAGACGCATATAGCGTTTTTCATGCTCCACCTCAACTTTCGATACCAGACGGAACGTGGCTGCTACTTTGGGGAAGCCTTCATCTTCGGCAGTCTTGGCGAAGTTATCATAGAGGTCGCTCCATTCCTCACGTTCTCCGGCGGCAGCCTCGGCGAGATTAGTCTTGGTGTCGCCTACCACTCCGGCAGGGTAGCCGGCGGTGATCTCTACCGTGCCACCTTCGAGAAGATTGAAGAAGAGGCTGGCGTGCGAAAGTTCGTTTTCAGCCGTTTCGAGGAAGATGTCGGCAATCTGATTGTAGCCTTCCTCCATAGCTCGGCGAGCGAAGAGGGTATAACGTGAGCGGGCCTGGCTTTCGCCGGCAAATGCAGCAAGTAGATTTTTCTCAGTCTGAGTGCCTTTGATGCTTTTCTTTTCCATGTGTTGAGGGGTGTAGTTGTATTATTGATTAAATGTTATTCTACAACTACAACGCCACAAAGCCTACGATAGTTCGGTGTTCACCTCGATAATATCGACAAGACGGGTGGTGTATAGGCGTGAGTCGTGTTCACGGCGAGTCAAGTCGGTGAGCCCATCTCCCATAGACGCTATCCTCACTCGGTCGCGCTCGGAGGCCGATGCGGAGTTGATGCGGTCTACTGCCTCCATCAGTCGTCGACGCTTGGCATCGGTCTTGGTGTCTGTAAAGAGGTTGAGTTGCCTGTGTCGTGTATCGACGAGCCTACTCAGAGTGATCCCGGCCTTTTTGTACCCGTATCCGTCGCGGTAGATGCTCTCCATCGCTGTTGCTGCTGCATGGGCTATTGCTGGCGTGTAGTCGGTTGCCTCTGGCAGATGCACACTCACGGAGTTGAAGTACTGCGGCGCCTGGTCGTGAAAGCGGTTCGTGGCCAGAAATACCGTAAGTTCTTCGGCCATCAATTTACGTTCACGCAGCTTACGCCCGACGATGGACGCGAAGGCGCTCATGGCCTGACGCATCTCTTCGGAGGAGTAGATGTCGCGGGCGAAGGAGCGCGATGCCGTGAGTGTCTGTCGCTCCGGCGGCGTAAGCTCCTGCCGGATCACTGCCTCTCCGTGGAGTTCCTGCCACGTGCGCAGGCCGGTGATACCCATCATGCGTCTCACTGCGTCGGCTTCCAGAGAGGCGAATTGCAGCGCAGTGTTGATGCCGCGGTCGCAGAGCTTTACCCGATGTCGCCGACCAATTCCCCACACATCGCCGATGGGCGTCATATCCAATGCCTTCTCCACCTTGTAGGGTGTATCCATAAGACACGCTCCCGCGTATCCGGCATACTTCTTGGCGAATCGCGCTGCTACCTTGGCAAGAGTCTTGGTATTGGCGATACCGAGCGATATCGGAATGCCGGTGTGTCGCCGCACTGTATCTACCACATAGCGCCCGTATTCACCCAGGTCGCCAAGTCCCGGGTCAAGATCGATAAAGGCTTCGTCGACCGAATATACTTCCGTATCGCCCGACGAAAGAGCGCGGAGCGTAGCCATCACGCGGTCCGACATATCGCTGTAGAGACGATGGTTGCCCGATAGTACCGCTACTCCGTGGCGGTCGCATTCCGTCCGGATCTTGAAATACGGATCGCCGCGCTTGAATCCGAGAGCCTTGGCCTCGTTTGACAGAGCCACAGCGCAGCCGTCGTTGTTGGACAGTACAATCACAGGACGCCCCTGCAGAGCGGGCTGAAACACCCGCTCGCACGACACGAAGAAATTGTTGCAGTCGGCAAGTCCGATCATAGTATACTACTTAATACGGCGGCGGGGACGGCGGTTGGCCTTTATAGTGTACGACACTACGCCCCATATCATCAACTCGTTGTCCGGACCCACCTCGATAGGCTCATAGCGAGGATTCGACGGCATCAGCACAATACTGCCATTGTCGCGGATCTTAAGACGCTTCAGTGTAAACTCTCCGTCGAGACAGCACACCGCCAGATCGCCGTTTATCGGCTCAAGTGCGCGGTCCACCACCAGAATGTCGCCCTCCTCTATCCCCTCATGCGCCATCGAGTCGCCCACTACACGGGCATAAAAAGTGGCGGTAGGGTGGCGTATCAGGTCGCGGTTGAGGTCGATCGACTCATTTATGTAATCTTGGCCGGGGGAGGGGAAACCGGCGCGTACACCTGCATCTGCGTATGGCAGTTCGAGTTGCGTATCAGTATCGGCGTTGAATATAGTAAGTCGGATATGTTCTTCATTAGTCATAATGCAAAGATACGTATACCGCCCGAAATCTCCAATAGGGCCCGTCACCCTTCGTGTTAACAACAGAAGCTCATCCGAAAGGGAGAGCTTCTATTGTCGGCGGAAAGACAGGGATTCTTGCTGCGCAAGCGCTGAAGCGATAACGACCCCTCGGGTGCCCTTCTGTCTATCCATTATAAATCAAACGCACCCCGAATGTGGGGTGCATGTGATTTATTGCGGAAAGACAGGGATTCGAACCCTGGGTACCCGTAAGGGTACAACGGTTTTCGAGACCGTCCCGATCGACCACTCCGGCATCTTTCCTTAGTCGATGTTTCACGATTTTCGAGTGCAAAGTTACTAAAGTTTTTCGGTAAGCAAAGGAGTTATGCGTTTTTTTCGCTATTTTCGCACAAATTTTATTCATATTGCCACTGCTATGATACTCCGATTAATCTCCGCATTGGTGCTCCTGTTAGTCTCATCTCCATTCGGCAGCGCCTCTTCCACCGATTCGCTATCGGTGATGAGTTTCAATATCCGTTATGCTAATCCGGGTGACGGTGCATATCTATGGCCTACTCGCGTGGATCGGGTATGCGAGGCTATACGAGACTATGCTCCTGACATTCTCGGTACTCAGGAGGTGCTCCACAATCAATTGATCGATATGCAGCAACGGCTGCCCGACTATACTTCGGTAGGAGTGGCGCGCGAAGATGGACTTACTCAAGGGGAGTATGCAGCTTTGTGGTTTCGCAATGATCGCTTCCTCCTTGCCGACTCCGGTAATTTCTGGCTCAGCGCTACGCCTCTGGTGGCAGGATCGCTCGGTTGGGACGGTGCCTGCGTGCGCATCGCTACGTGGGCTCTACTCACCGACCGACTGACCGGCAACGACGTGCTCGCTCTAAATACTCATCTTGACCACATCGGTCCGCAAGCCCGCAAGCTTGGTGCGCGACTGGTGATCTCGACGCTCGACTCTATCCGCGCCGGTCGCGATATACCCGTAGTGGTGACAGGCGATTTCAATTCCGGACCTGAAGATCCGGTGATCATAGACATTACTTCAGCCGACACTCCGGGCTTTATCATCGACTCTCGTCTCACATCAGCCCATCTCTCTGGTCCTGAATGGACTTTTCAGGACTTCGACCGTCGACCGCTGGAGGAGCGCGACCGCATCGACTACATCTTCTACCGAGGTCCGATCTGTCCTGCAAGCTACATGACTATTGACCGACGTAATGCCGAGGGGCTGTATCTCTCCGACCATTGCCCTGTGTACGTGGTATTCACAATCACACCCGAAGCCCGATGATCCGCCGCCTGCTTACATACTCTGCCCTTGCCTTGACGCTCCCGGCGCTCTGTCAGACGATAGAACCCGACGTCGACGACTTCTCCATCTGGGAAGTAGCCGACAGCGCGGAGATTGTGCTGTCGGACACTACGGAGTGTATCATTGATACTATCCAGCCTATCTTCGGTCCGATACTCGTGGATGCCGCTACGATGCACGCTTTCGTGCTTACACGTAATCCCGACTTTCCGATCGAGATAGCCGAGGCTTATTTCCGGCTCGGCGAGCTCTACGGCATCCGAGCCGATGTAGCCTTCTGTCAGGCCATATTAGAGACGGGGTGGTTTCTCTTCGAGGGTGGTACGGCCGTGACTCCCGACCAGCATAATTACTGTGGACTCGGTGTGATCCAACGCGGGGTGAAAGGACACTCATTTCCGACCATCGATGATGGGGTGCGCGCGCAGCTACAACATCTCTATGCCTACGCTACGCGCGATCCGCTCCCGAAGGGTGAGGAGATCGTCGATCCGCGCTTCAAGCTCGTGAGCCGCGGATGCGCCACCAATTGGCATGATCTGGCCAACCGTTGGGCGCAAAACCCCGTATACGGACAGCAGATACTGGGCCTTTACGAGCGTTTGCTTGCCCTGCCGGCTCCCGAACCGTAGCGTGTGATACACGCTCGTGGTTTGAATTTACGGCGGAAAAAGACTAACTTTGTAAAGTTATGGACTGGAACAGACTTATATGTGACAAGCGCTTCGGGCTCGAGGAATACAACGATCCCAAGCGCGGCACTCGCAGCGACTTCCTGCGCGATTACGACCGACTGATATTCTCATCCCCTTTCCGCCGCCTGCAAAACAAGACGCAGGTGTTCCCGCTGCCGGGTAGCATCTTCGTGCACAACCGACTTACGCACAGTCTCGAAGTGGCCTGCGTAGGCCGGTCATTGGCCACAGAGGCTGCCATAGCTCTCAAGGAGAAATATGCAGGCGAACCGTGGGTCAATAAATTCGACGCTATGGGCGAAATTACGTCGGCTGCCTGTCTGGCCCACGATCTCGGCAATCCGCCCTTCGGCCACTCCGGGGAGAAAGCCATAGCCACCTTCTTCAGCGAAGGCCCCGGAGCAGAACTAAAGAGCGAACTCACAGAGAACCAGTGGGCCGATCTTACCCGTTTCGATGGCAATGCCAACGCCTTCCGTCTCCTCACCCACCGCTTCAAGGGGCGCCGCCCCGGCGGATTTGCCATGACATACTCGATGCTTGCATCGATCGTGAAATACCCCTACGAGTCCTCTCTGGCCGGCACGAAAAATAAATTCGGATTTTTCACATCGGAGATAGCCGACTTCGAGCGCGTGGCTCGCGAACTCGGTATTAAACCTATGCCGGGACCCGACGGCGAAGTGCGTTACGCCCGCTTTCCGCTTGTCTACCTCGTGGAGGCTGCCGATGATATATGCTACGAGGTAATGGATATCGAAGATGCCCACAAACTCGGATGGGTACCCACACAGAAGGTGATCGACCTGATGCTCGGCTTCTTCGAGGATGATAAGATAGAGCACATGGAGCAGGTGATGTCGCGCCTCGACGACCCTAACGAGAAAATCGCCTATCTGCGCTCGGCCGTGATAGGCACCCTCGTCAAGGCTGCCGCAGAAGCCTTCATAGCCGGTGAAGAAGAGATACTGCAAGGTACTTATGAAGGTACGCTGCTCGACAATATCACCCCGCGTCTGCGCACTGCCTACGATCGCTGCGCAGAACTATCGTGGAGCAAGATCTACTGTGCCCCCGACGTTGTCGACATCGACTTGGCCGGTACTTCCATTATCTCATTTCTGCTCGAGAAGCTTGTGGAAGCAGTGCGCAACCCATCATTCAACTATTCGCGTCTGCTGCTGGCCAAAGTGCCTCAGCAATACGAAATCGATGCGCCCACACTGTTTGGAAAGCTCCAGGCCGTAGTGGATCATGTAAGTGGCATGACCGACGTGTACGCGCTCGACCTCTACCGCAAGCTCAATGGCATGAGCCTGAAGATCAACAACTGATCGCTTTGCTCGCTATTTCTTGAAAGCGTGGCGGTAGCCCTTCACCTCATTCCACGCGCCGCGCGTAAAGTCGGGGACTTCCACCGGCGCAGAGCCGTTTTCGATCGATATGGCCGACAGCGGTATCAGCGCGCACCACTCGGCGAGATCGTACACATCCATATCGAGAGGCAGACCGTTGAGCAGGCAGTATATCAATCGGTAATCCATTATGTAGTCCATACCGCCGTGTCCGCCTACCTTCTTGGCCACCTCACCTACCTCGCGGATGATCGGGTGGGTGTATTTCTCCAGCAGAGCTGCCTGCTGCTCCTCGGAGATGAAGCCGTGGGCCGACAGATTCTCATGGTCGGGCACCGAGTCGCCGGCTATCTGCTCAGGCTCGAAGGCGTAGCCTTCTGTCGGATATTTGTTGGCGAAGCCCTTGGTGCCGGTGAGCTGATACATACGCGAGTATGGGCGCGGATTCACTACATCGTGCTGTATGTGCATCGTCTTTCCGCCCACGGTGCGGATCATCGACATCGTGTGGTCTCCGTTGGCAAAAGTCTCGGGAGCTTCGCCGGTACTCTTTTCAATGTATGCAGGCCCGTTTACGGCTTTCGTATCCATTGACACCACGGTGGCCATACGATCGCCACGGTGAATGTCGAGAAGCTGGCAGGCAGGGCCGATGCCATGTGTGGGATACACATCGCCGCGATGAGCCTGATTGTACTTCATACGCCAGTTATCCCAGTAGTATGGCCAGAACTCCTCCAGATTGTGGATGTAGCTGCCCTCGGTGTGGAGCACCTCGCCGAAGAGACCGGCCTGAGCCATATTCAGCGTGTTGAGTTCAAAGAAGTCGTAGATACAGTTTTCGAGCATCATACAGTGGAGCCGCTTGCTCTCGGCCGTATTGATAAGTGCCCATATCTCGTCAAGATTCATGGCGGCCGGTACCTCTATAGCCGTATGCTTGCCATGCTCCATAGCATAGAGAGCCATCGGAGTATGATTCACCCAGTCTGTCACGATATACACAAGGTCGATGTCGTCGCGATCGCAGAGCGCCTTCCAGGCATCTTCACTTCCCGTGTAGGAGGCCACAGGCGCATGGCCTGCATCGGCAAGCATCTTCTCAACCTTAGCCACACGGTCGGGCTCGATATCGCACACAGCCTTCACTACGGCGCCGGGCACGTGAAGCATCCGCTCCACGGCCGTATAGCCACGCATACCCAGACCGATAAAGCCCACGCGCACCGAGTCCATCGGAGCCGTGGCAAAGCCTACGAGATGGGTCTGCCCGGCCGGGCGCTCGGGTACATCCGTCTTAATAGGAGTCACTGCTGATACTGTGATTGCCATAGCGGCCATCATGGTCATGGCGCCGGCGAGAAATCTTCTTATGTTCATGAAGGTATGATTTGTCGGTAAAATTAGTGATTCAACAAAATTACGATTATTGTAGTATCTTTGCAAGTGTATGCGACAAATAATCCTCACCCTTCTGCTCTTCACAACCATAGCCGCAGGAGCCGTCCGGCGCCCCGTCGACGCACGCCCCGGCATAGCCCTCGCCGACTTCTGTTGGAGCGAAGCCGAGGCGGGCACTCTCGCACCACAAATGCTCGAAGCCTTCCGTAGTTACGCGATACCCGAGGCCGTGGCTGAGCGAATGCGGGGAAAGTCATATCCCGAAGGATGTCCGATACCACTGTCGGATCTGCGCTACCTCATTATTCCGCATTTCGACGGCCACGGCTCCGTACGTCTTGGAGAGATGGTTTGCCACCGTACCGTCGCCAAGCAGTTGCTTGATATATTCCGGGAACTATATTCAGCACATTATCCCATTGAGCGGATGGTACTCATCGACGATTATGATGCCGACGACGAGCAATCAATGTCGGCCAACAACACCTCCTGCTTCTGCTACCGTACCGTAGCCGGTAGCCGCAAGCTATCGCGTCACAGCCTTGGCAAAGCCGTAGATATCAACCCGCTTTACAACCCCTTCGTGCGGCACACCCCCCGAGGCTCTATTGTCAGTCCCGAAGCCGGCCGCCAATGGGTCGACCGCACTAATCCTGCGATACCATACGCCATACGCCGTGGCGACGCCGCATGGCGCGCCTTCACCCGTCGCGGCTGGCGCTGGGGCGGCTCCTGGCGCACCCGCCCCGACTACCAGCACTTCCAACTGTAATTACCGCATTGGGTATCTATGCATACACAAAAAATATCAGGAGAGTTATGATAAAGGCCGGTAACTTGAAAAGCAACCGGCCAAGCAGAATAAAGTGCTAATTACATATATATTAGTGCAGCATGAAATTCATACTCCACACATTATACCATCCTTCTTTATTACCGCGGCTCGATATAAAATATACTCGTTTGCCGTCAGGAGCCCATTGTGGGCACATATCCTCGCCCGGATGGTATGTAAGTTGCGTAAGGTTGCTACCATCGGTACGCACAGCAAAGATATCAAGGTTCTGTTCGTTGGATATGCCCGATTTGGCGTTGCCTTGCACAAGAAGCCAGCGACCGTCAGGACTGAGTACAGGATTTGTAAAACCATGATTTACATTGCTGAGGACAAGACTTTCGTTGCCATTCGCGTAGTTTACTTTCCATATCTCGCTACGACCTTGCGAAGAGTTGCGCACGCAATAGAACGTATTTTCTTCTCCAGGAATAGGACAAGCATTGTAACCTTGTGCACATGACCCAAGTTGACCGGTTTCCATATCAAGCACCCATATTGACGGACCATAATTCGATTGCCAACGTGTGAAATAAAGTTTATTGCCGTCAGGCGATATTACAGGAAAGGAATCGTCAACATTTCCCGTAGTGTGTTGCGACATCATAGTCCCATTGTCGGCGGGTATAGAGCAAATATAGTAATTTGGCCTATTATTGTCTGCAAAGTATAGCTTTCCGTCATCTCCCCAGCAAAAACCGCCTAACACATTGCGGAATGTACGTTGAGTGACAGTCCCAAGGCCAGATGAATTCTTTACCATCACATTATTGGAGCCATTTGCTCGTTGAACATAAGCGATCTTGGTTCCGTCGGGTGATATAGCCAAATTAGGATACGTGGTCCAGGTATAGTTCGCATCGTTACAGAATCCGGAAACACGTTTCTGAGCATATGTCCGGTCATTCGATCCCATATAGTACGACGTACCTCCTATTACGTTACCGCTGGATTCATCCGTGATTTTAACCAGATTAAGACCGCGTTCTTCGGGTGCAGTCAACTCCATATACACAACTTTCTTCTTCGTCGAGCACCCCGAGAGGAGCAGGATACAGCAAAACCCTGCTGCAAGCATTTTTTTCATTTTAAGTGTCATTTTGTAATTTATAATTATTAATAACTGGTGTTCATTATTGGGGATTTGCAGTGCTTGTACCCTTGTCGGGTATAGCCTGTTGCTGTACGGACCTAGTACCCTGTTCTACGAGTGCGCTCCCAATCGAGCCACATCCCATAGATATTAAACTTAAGGTGCCGCAGATGCACCACACTTTAATTTTAATTCTCATTGTTGTTTGTCTGTAATCTCAATCATAGCCATATCGGTATTGTCGTCTACCGACTCTGTCATACCGGTGTCCTTACTCGGATAATTTGTTGATGGGACACTCTCAGTTGTGTCACATGCCATAGCTGCAATATAAAATGCAACTATAACCACCACGGTGATGATTGTTTTAATACTAGTTTTTCTCTGCATATACTTAATATTTTTTGATTGGTTAATAATTTATATATACATAATGCTCCTACATAGGCAATCACATCCATCCAATCCGCAGTTCCCGGAAGCCACCCCGCATATTGCATCCACTCTGTACATATAGCCATGCCGGTAAACACTCGACAAAGGACGCCACACAAATAAGGTAAATGATTAATCCAAATACTATGAACAGCACACAGCATCGAAATCAGCCATAGACCATCTGGCAGATTGTATATTGCAAAATCAGGCAACTTGGCATCCTCGCATAGCAATCGAAGATATGTTAATTTTTCATATACGCATGGAGAAGTGCTTTTCAGCACATCAAACATCAACAGATCATTGCTACGGAAAAAGAGATAGATTAATCCTCCTATTAGGAAAGATAGCAGTGCCAATATTGAGAATCGATTTATTTTCATCCGCTCACGTTTAATAGCGTGTATCAATCAACAATACTGAGCGTGAATTTAAGATTGCCTACTAAGTCTACCGAATTTCTCCATCGGATCTGAGCAGTAACCAACATTGTCACAAATGCAGCGACAAATGAAAAAATAAAATTTCGCATATTACGGAAAATGTATTTGCTGCTCCGGGCATCCCCTCGGAACGGTTGAATAACATAAAAGCGTGAGAGCCGTACCCTGTTGCCCGTTCTACAAGCAGAGGCCCTGGATTTGCCCATTGGAGTGGAACGGACAACGCAGAAGCCTCACGCAGAATATACGTATATGTCCACACATAGGCACTCACGTGCCCATTGTCGCGGTATAGATATACATATCCACATAAGCCATCTACCGCTGTCTCATTCTTGACTCCAATAGAAATTTTCCAGGTTTCTGCTTGTCAAGAAAGAGCGCTGAGTAAACGCTTTTTAATAAAATGTCTGCCGACCCGCCCGCTTAGCCCTTAACCGAGGTTGTCTCAATCGAGTTACGCCTCTGCTATCGGCGGTCTGCGTTGAGGTCTGCACCGACAAAGTTACAACAAATTCAGTGATACACAAATTCTGTACTGTTATTTAACATCAGAGCCACTCCATCGCTCCAAACATTTGGCGGAGATTGACAAATCCCGGTTGAAAAATTTGGCGGAGATTGACAATGTAATTGTAACACTCTGAAAGTCAGGTGTGTTTGTGAGGGGGCTAAAAAGGCGTAAAAATAGGGGTAAAAACACTCATTTCAGAGTGTGGAATTTTGGGGTTACTCGTCCATGGAGTAGTTGAGGAAGTCGACCATGGGCTTGAGGATACGGAATTTGTCGGCGGCGGCTTCGGGCCAGTCGGGCCGGCTGAAGAAGTCGCGGTCAAGATGCTGAAATTTGCCGTAATTGGTCATTCGCAGATAGAATGCCTGCGGATGATCACGTTCCCAACCTTTCGGTATGGTCTTGAGCATCGACGAGCACCAGTCGGGGAATTCCTTTAGCATTTCGGGGGCATTGACTATCTCTTCCCATTCCTCGATGTTGTCGACGATGGCGTGGCGCAACTTGCGCAGCATGGCGGGCTCGAGTGCCCACAAACCGGCATACACACCCTGATCGTATGTGCGAGCTATACCGGTCTCGATATAGTAGCCCGCATGGTCGGTCTTGCGCCCGTAGGGGCTGACTGATGCCGAGAAGTGGGTCTTGTAGGGTGTCTTATCGGAGGAGAATCGGGTATCGCGATAGATACGGTAAGCGGCCGACTTGGCTGTCTGCGTGGCCAATCCGGGCTCCCATACTGTCATGGCCTGAATCATACGGTCTACGTCGGCAAGCCAAAGTTCGCGCAACTCCTGATAGCGATGGCGGTTGGCCTCAAACCACGGACGGTTGTTGTTGGCGGCCAACTCATCGAAAAACCGATACAGATCCTTCATGTACGTCATTCGATCTCCTCCCATTTGGCATCAACTATGCGCTGATAGTCGGTAGTGGTGGTTGTAGTCCGTGTGGTATGTCCGTCGGTTTCCACTGTGGTCTCCGTGACTTCCACCTCTTCATATTCTACATATTCGCCTTCGTTGGCGGCATATTGCTTTTTAGCTACGGGAGTTTCCCAACCACCGGGACGCGACTCGCGGCGGCGCTGTTCGGCTTGTGCCTCCTGCTGCTTGAACGCATCTTTCATCTGTTCCTGCATACGTCGGGCCGATTGCCGGAGTTTCCACTTGGCAAAATACACCAGCAGACGCGGCAGCACAAAAATGAGCAGAACGATTATAAGCAGAAATGTTACCATCAGGCCGACTTCTTACCCACAAGCGACATTAATACGTAGAGCACGATAGTCCACGCCAATCCCGAAAGATCGCCGGCCGTGATCACAAATACTACGGCGGCAACCAATATCAGATAGCGGCGTAGGTTGTCCTTCAGACCGAAGTTCTTGAATTTAAGTGAAAACATCGGTATCTCGCTAACCATCAGCAGCGCCATCACGATCATGACTACTACCGATACCCATGCGGGAATCTCTACGGCACCTTTCTGAGCGAGGGTGATGTAGCCGATCCAGAATATAGCATTGGCCGGGATCGGCAGTCCGATAAATGAGGTGGTCTGTCGGGTGTCGACATTGAACTTGGCCAGACGCAGCGCGCCATACACGGCAATGATCAGCGACAGGAAGGGCAGCCAGTGATATTCGCCCTGAAGTTGCAGGGTGAGCATATTGTACATCAGCAGCGAGGGGGCGAGACCGAAGCTAATAAGATCAGCGAGCGAATCGAGCTCCTTACCCTTGGGGGAATATGCGCCGAGAAGGCGGGCGGCGGCGCCGTCGCAGAAGTCAAATACTGCTGCCGCGCCTATCAGTATGAAGCTCCATTCATATCCTAAAAGGCCGTCGATCTCCCGCTCAAAGGAGAACGCCATGATGCAGGCGAGCGCTCCGCACAGGAGATTGAGGCATGTGATGCCGTTGGGTATATTGTTGCGAATACTTTGCATATTGGTATTACTTGTCTTGGGGAGCCAGACGGGCGATCACCGTTTTTCCACCGGTAGGCTTGGCTCCGATAGTAGTGAGGATCTCGGCATCGAGCGGCAGATAGATATCCACTCGCGAACCGAATTTAATGAAGCCCAGATGCTCTTCGATCGAGCATTTTTCGCCGGGCTCGGCGTAGGTCACGATGCGGCGGGCTACGGCGCCGGCCACCTGACGCACCAGTATCTGCTGGCCATTGTCGGCGCGGATCACTACAGTAGAGCGTTCGTTCTCCGTACTCGACTTCGGTAGATATGCGGCCATGAAGCGGCCGCTGTGATGGCGTACGAGTTCTACGGTGCCGTCGACGGGAAACCAGTTGGCGTGTACGTTGACTACGTTCATAAATACCGACACCTGAATCATATCCCGATGCAGCACTTCACTCTCGTAGGTGCGCTCGATGGTCACGACCTTACCGTCGACCGACGATACCACTACCCGCTCGCGGTTACCTTCAAACTTTCGGTGGGGCGAGCGGAAGAAGTTGAGTACCAGAAGGAATAGAATGCCGGAGATAGAGCTGAACACAACAGGGATGGCGACCGGGCGGATAAACATCCATCCGGGGATATTGATTACCAGCAGTATTGCCAGCAGGATCACCAATATGTTAGTGCCTTCTCTATGTAGCTTCATGCGCGTGGGCGTTGTAATTTAATAATTCACAAAGGTAATGCAATTAATCCAATTTTATGCAGTCTGCCGCAAAAAAAGATAAAAAAGATTATCGGGAGCGGAATTTGTGCTATCTTTACAGATTTATCTAATTGCAACAATAAATGAAACGACCCGATTACCTGACAATGTCGCGACTGGCTGCCGAAGATGCGCGCCGAGTACTTGACCAATCGAAGATCCACGACGTATGGCTCTCGGCCGGATGTCGCGTCAATCTGATCGGTTCCCTCGCCATGGGGCTTATGGCCAAGCACCGCGACATCGATCTCCACATCTACTCACCGCAGCTCACCACTGAGTTCAGCTTCAGTGTGATGGCCCGGATCGCCACCGATCCGGACGTGCACGAGATCAAGTGTATCAACGGACTGCATACTGATGAGCGCTGCATCGCCTGGCATGTGATCTACCGCGATGATGCAGGTAGCGACTGGCAGTTAGATCTTATCCATATCGATGAGGGCTCGCGCTTCGATGGCTTCTTCGAGCGTATGGCCCGGCGTATATCCGAAGTGATGACTCCCGAGCAGCGCCTCGCTATCCTGCGGCTGAAGTTTGAGACACCGCCGGAGATGGATCTTCACGGCGTAGAATACTACGAGGGTGTGATCGCGCACGGTATCACTACGCTCGACGAGCTGTGGCAATGGGCGCAAAAGAGGCGCCGCGAGCCGGGCGAGCATTATTGGATACCGTGATCAGCGGATGCTGTTGAGGCGCGCCACGTACTTGCCGAGGATGTCGAATTCGAGATTCACCCGGTCGCCCTCGCGCAGCTTGCCGAAATTGGTATGCTCGAAAGTGTAGGGGATGATGGCCACGCTGAAGCGCCCCGGTGCGGAGTCGCACACAGTAAGGCTCACACCGTTGACTGTCACCGATCCTTTCTCTACCGTGAAGTAGCCCTGATGCTCAAGCTCGGGCGACACTTCGTAGGCAAAGGTGAAGTAATGGCTGCCGTCGGTCTCGGCTACCGAGACACATTCGGCGGTGCAGTCCACGTGACCCTGTACGATGTGACCATCGAGCCGGCCGTCGAGCTTCATCGAGCGCTCGAGATTAACCGAAGATCCTTCGACAAGCGCTCCGAGATTGCTGCGGCGCAGGGTCTCTTCTATCGCGGTGACGGTGTAAGTGGAGTCGGGATGAAGCTCTACTACGGTAAGACATACGCCGTTGTGCGCCACCGACTGGTCGATGGTGAGTTCGTCGGCAAAACTGCATTTTATCCTGAGATGACGGTTGGTGCCTTCGTCGGTCACGCCCACTACTGTGGCGGCTTCTTCTACTATTCCTGAAAACATATCTGTGCTGATTCTAAAAAAACTTACACAAAGGTAAAAGATATTATGAAATTATGAAGTACCTTTGTTACCAAATATCAACAAAAAAATGAACGTATTGCTTCTTGGATCAGGCGGCCGTGAGTCGGCTATAGCCTGGAAAACTTCTCAAAGTACTCTCGTCGACAACCTTTTTATCGCTCCCGGCAATGGCGGCACCTCCGCCTACGGCACCAACGTGGCGCTCAATCCTCTGAACTTCGAAGAGGTAGAAGCCTTCGTGGAGGCCAACGATATCGAAATGCTCATCGTGGGTAATGAAGACCCGCTCGTAGCCGGTATCACCGACTATATGGCCGAGCATCGCCCGCAGCTGCTCGTGGTCGGTCCCTCGCGTGAAGGTGCGCGCCTCGAAGGCAGCAAGGAGTTTGCCAAGGAGTTTATGATGCGCCACTCCATACCTACCGCCCGCTACAAGGCATTCACGGCCGATACGCTGGCCGACGGTCTCGCCTTTCTTGAGCAGCTGCAGCCTCCGTATGTGCTTAAAGCCGACGGTCTCGCAGCCGGTAAAGGTGTGCTCATCGAGCCTACTCTTGAAGCCGCGAAAGCCTCGCTGCGCGAGATGCTGGGCGGAAAGTTCGGCAAATCGTCGGCTACGGTAGTGATCGAGGAGTTTCTCAGCGGTATCGAATGCTCGGTTTTTGTGCTCACCGACGGCCACGGCGGCTACCGTCTTCTCCCTGTAGCCAAAGACTATAAGCGTGTAGGCGAAGCCGACACGGGCCTCAATACCGGCGGTATGGGCTCCGTAAGTCCTGTGGCTTTCGCGGATGAAGCATTCATGAAGAAAGTAGAGGAGCGCATCATCCGTCCCACAGTAGAGGGACTCATCAAAGACGGTATCGACTATCGCGGATTCATCTTCTTCGGTCTCATCAAAGTAGGCGACGAGCCTATGGTAATAGAATACAACGTGCGTATGGGCGATCCCGAGACTGAGTCGGTGATGCTCCGAATCGAGAGCGATCTGGCTCGCCTTATGGCCGCCGCCGCCGCCGGCGATCTCGGCACACTGCCTATGGAGATCTCCCCCAAAGCCGCTGCTACCGTAATGCTCGTGAGTGGTGGATATCCCGAGGCCTACGAGAAGGGCCACGAGATTTCGGGTCTCGATGCACAATTGGGCTGCATCCCGTTCCATGCGGGCACTAAGGAATCAGAAGGCCGCATACTCACATCGGGAGGCCGAGTGATTGCGCTCAGCGCTATGGGCGACAGTCTGGCCGATGCACTCGAAAAGTGCTATGCCGCCGCCACTACCGTTGATTTTGCCAAAAAATACTTCCGCCGCGACATAGGCCGCGACGTTATGGCTCTGGAGAAGTGACCACTTACGAAAACAGAATAAGTACCGTACTTGAGCGGCAACCCGTGGTGGCTCTGCTCTCATTGGCAGCCCTGATTCTCTACGGGGTATGGGTCGCTACCGGTATCGGTGCATCCGACTATCAGCCGGCCGGACTACTGCCTCATGCCGTAGAGACGGCAGGCAGATCCGTCATCAAATCGGCTGTGATCAACATATCGGCGGTCGCGATATCTTCCCTCTTCCTATGGATGATCAACCGCTGGTACTACATCACTCATTCCTATTGCCGCATCTACCTCGGACTATACATTATCGGCCTTGCCTCGATACCCGCGCTATGGCATGGACTGAGTTCCGGTCTTATAATGTGTGCCGTGCTGCTCTTCTGCGTTATCATGCTATACTCGCTTTATCAGCGTCCTGGCGGTACGCGCAGGATATTCCTGGTTTTCTGCCTTATATCGGTGGGATCGCTCTACGATTTCGCGTATCTGGGCTTTGCAATACCGCTGATGTTGGCGTGCGGACAGATGCGGTGTATGTCGCTGCGCGCAGTGCTTGCCGCCGGCATCGGTCTCATTACCCCTCTTTGGATTGGCCAGGGCTTCGGTCTGATCGATCTGACCAAGGTAGGCTATCCTATGCTCAGTATTCCGACTCTGTCACTCCTCGACGAGTACCCGATACCCATTCAGATACTTATGGCTGCCGTGGTGATCATCACCTCCGTGCTCACCATAGTCAACACCTTCACCATCTACGGCCACAATGCCAAGACGCGTGCCAACAATGGCGTGCTGGCCCTTATGTCGCTGTGGTCGGCATTGGCTATCGTGATAGATTTCGCCCACGCGCTATCGTATCTGCCCATTCTCATAGCTCTGATGTCGGTTCAGGTAGCACTCTGCTTCAGCCTTCGCCGTAAGGGGCGCGGCTACATCACCGTAATCGTGAGCATTCTGCTCTTCTTATCCTGTGCAGTATGGCAAATGATATCGATATGAGCCGTAAGCGTCCGCGCATCGTAGTGGAATCCAACATCCCGTTTATCCGCGGAGTGATGGAGCCGTGGGCCGACGTCAGTTATCTGCAGCCGGCCGAAATCACTTCCGATATGATGGCTCAGGCTGACGCACTGGTCACACGCACCCGAGTGCGATGCGACAGGCATCTGCTCTCCGGCTCTCCATGCTCGATAATAGCATCCGCTACTATAGGGATAGATCATGTGGACATACCCTGGTGTGAGGCTCACGGTATCGAAGTGCGCAATGCCCCCGGATGCAACGCCCCCGCAGTAGCGCAATACGTTCTTGCATCGGCACTCCGATGCCGCGATCCAAAGTCGATGGTACTGGGTATAGTAGGAGTGGGCAACGTAGGTCGTATCGTAGAGCGCTGGGCAACGGCATTAGGCATTAAAGTGCTCCTCTGCGATCCGCCACGGGCACGCCGCGAAGGCTCTGACGGATTCGTAGATCTCGCTACTATCGCCGAGCAGGCGGACGTGATCACATTCCATACTCCATATACGACCTCCGGCCCTGATGCCACGCACCACTTATGCAGCCGCGAATTTCTGGCACAGACCAAGCATTGTCCGCTCATCATCAATGCGGCACGAGGAGGCGTGGTAGATACCGATGCGCTCATCGAGGCGATCGACACCGGAACGGTTGAGGCTCCCGTGATCGACTGCTGGGAGGGCGAACCGGAGATCTCTCACGAACTTCTGAAGCGCGCCTACGTAGCTACTCCACACATAGCCGGCTACTCATTCGAAGGCAAAGCGCGAGCTACACAGATGGCCGTTGACGCCGTATGCCGTCATTTCGGGATGCCTGTGCCGGAGATTGATCCACACGTGGCCGATGCGCCGGCCACAGTCACCGCCCGGCAAATTCTTGACGGCTATGACCCGCTCATAGATACCACTGCGCTCCGCGGTGCACCCGCCGCTTTTGAGCAGCTCCGTACGGCCTACTCCCTCCGCCGCGAACCTCAATAGTCACCCATTGCACTTCTGCATAGATGGATTTAAGGCCATTAGCGGCTCTAAGGAAGATAAGGGTGGAGCCGAAGAAGTGGATGCATCAGGGTGTGCATCTACAGTCAGCCGGGAGTCTGCGATATCGCGTAGTTTACATCGCGAAGCGATGTCCCTGCGAAGTTGCGGAAACCGGAGAAATTTATGGTAAAAATGTCATTGTACGCTTTTCGTGCGAGGATTCCCGCCAATGCACAATGCATAATTCACGATGCACGATTGATTGACAGGGGTTGAGGGGCGGAGCACGATACCGCTATGGTCGTCGTCGCTTGTGGCGGGTGTCGGTGATGATCTTGGGATCGAGGATCTGATCTTCGTGGTCTCTGATCAGTATGAGCATCATCGGGCTGTCGGGGTAGGGATCGAGGTAGGGATCCGTGTAGTCACGTTCGGGATCCGGCGGATGGTTGATCGGCCGCGGGGGCGGTGGCTCGGGCGGGGTAAGGTTCTCGATAAGGTGCATCATACGGCACATGTTGGTGGAGCCTCCGAGTACGTGCATCGGCATGCTGCGGTCGATGCGCAGGTGGATGATGAAGAAGCC
>JAIDTT010000016.1 GCA_029060545.1 Paramuribaculum sp.
TAATCCCCTACAAATCACCGCTATTCTTCTCGTTGTTACTCATTATTCCTTGTTTTTCCCTTCCCTCTAAATACAATCTGAGAATACGTTTTTACGCATTATATTAACGGAATTAGGAATCGTGACAGAAGTCAGAGCGGAGCACCCGTCAAAAGCACCTTCACTAAGGGTTGTGACTGTATTTGGTATGGTGATTGATGTTAATGCGGTGCAATCGGAGAAAGCATACTCACCAATATATATAAGTGAATCAGGCAATGATACGGATGCAAGACTTCGACAGCCATCAAACGCCTGATGTCCTATATTATGTACGGCCTGAGGTATAATTACGGATGTCAGGCCAGTTTCTTCAAATGCCGAACTCCCGATCGAGGTTATCGAATTTGGCATTGATATTTCTGTTAGATTTTCACACCCCGAAAATTCACTGCCAGGTATGGCCGTTACGGCACTACTGATTGTAACGCGTCTGAGCTTTTCAATATGCGAAAAATGCCCGGTACCCTTTAGATTACGGCCCAAATAAAGCGTTTCTATAGGACTATCCCAAAGTGAAGGTAAATCTAATGGGATTTCTCCATCCTTAATTATTAAGGTACCAAGCTCCGACTGATAGTGTAATCCATCGCCTAATGAAGAAACTAAGCTGCCGATAGTTAAGTGCTTTTGATGCGGCGTATCATAAAAGAAACCATAATTGTCGCTGAGATTTCGTCCAATATATAATGTATCGATTGGTGAATCATAGAAAACTCCAGATTCAAGTTCGAGCACATCAGCACAATCCGCAATTTCCATCTCTGTAAGATTGGCGCAATTGGCAAAAGCGGATGAGCCGATGTTATCTACCGTTGCCGGTATTATGATTTTTGTGAGGCCGCAGTTGGAGAAAGCGTCCCCGCCGATAGTTTTTACGGATGATGGAATAGCTATTGATGTCAAGCTTGTACAACCACGAAAAGTCGTGGGAGCAATATTTGAGACCATATCCCCTATATTAACATCGTGTAGCTTACTTTGAGAATTAAAAAGACCACTGCCCCACTCCGGATTAATTATATTACGCCCGAGATAAAGGGTCTCAATAGAAGCTCGCCAGTCAAAAATACCGGAACCACATTTCAGCGGATTTTCTCCATCCGCTATAGTTACATTTTTTAATCCCGTGCAACCTTCAAACGCATACTCTGGTAACGTATCAACGCGCGCGCTGACAGTTAATGAGTTTAACGATGTAAGGCTAAGACCATTAAAGCTTCCTAACGGAGAGTCATTGAGATTTTTGAGATTTCTACCTAAATACAATGTCTCAACATTTGATTCTCGAAGCATTGTTTTACTATTTTGTAGCTCAGTATCACCATCTGCTATAATTACATTCTTTAGGTTTTCGCAAAAGCCGAAAGCATTGCCACCTAATTCAGTCACTGTATTAGGAATGGTTACCTCTGTAAGTCCACTATTGCTGAAAGCAGAGCCCTCAATGGTTGTTACCGATTCGGGAATGGTTATCTCAGTCAGGCTGCTGCAGCCGTAAAAAGCGCCATCTCCGATGGTGGTGACAGAATTGCCGATAATTACCGAGGCGAGGTTACTGCAATCGGAGAACGCACCACCTTCGATTGTGGTGACGGAATTCGACATAGTGACCTTCTTAAGCCCACCACACCTAAAAAAAGCATCTTGACCAATTCGTGTTACACCCTCAGGTATAGTCACAGTGTTTAGGCCTACGCAATTCGTGAATGACCAGATACCTATTTCGGTTACAGTATTAGGGATGACTAAATCAACAATTTCCTCTCCGTCAATATAAAGATGCTTACCGAAGTATAGCGGATTCGATCCAGTCTCACCCGGAAGTTCAAACTTCATGCCACATATTTGCTCTATTGACGAAAATTCTACTTTTTCTAAATTATCGCATTTGTTGAAATTTAAAAGTTCAAGAGATGTGACATTTGGTCCAATATATACTTCTTTAAGCGTCGAAGCTATCTTAGAGAGTGGGCACGAAATATTACGATTAAAATGCAATTTCTCAATAGGAGAATAAGATCTGTATAAATTCAAATCAATAACAACATCCTTTTCGCCGTGCTCAACTATTATTTCCTTTAGATCTGGACCGTCAGTCTTTAAAGTAGTAACATATTTTCCAATAGTCAGACTTTTTAGATTCTCTCCCCCAATAGCATTAGTTAAATTTCGGCCAAGATATATCGTATCTGCGTTAAGACATAGTTCAGTTGTTATGTTAATAACATTCTCGCCATCTTGAAAAATCACTTTCCGGATAGAACATCTGCGCGGTACAATACCACCTATATCTATATGTGTTATTGTGTTAGGTATGGTTAGATTGACTAATTCTCCGGACAAAAAAGCGTTCAATCCGATACCTACAACATTATATTCGTCGTTCCCGTCTAAAGCTGTCGTGGGGATAATGACAGAACTGCCATCGGAAATACTAGTAGTAGTTGAAACCTCACAGGTTCTCTCAATGTCGCTTACTACCGTATATCCAAGTGTTTGACCCTCGTAGGTGTACTCGAAGTCTTTTGCCGATGCAGTAAATACAAAACCAATTAGGAAAAGGGATATTAGTATCTTTTTCATATATGGGGAATAATTTGATCGGGGATGCTATTTTATTTCTAATACAGGTAGGTCATTGGAGATCTTGCGATAGATGCGCACTCCTACAAGGTCGGTAAGGGTCAGATCTATCTGATATACACCGATGAATTTGTATGGTGCGCCTAACCGGTTACGCCAAAATGTGATGCGTAATCTGTTTGCCTCAGCAGGTGCGCTATCTACATGAGCCTGATTGGTATCTGCGCATTTGTTGCGCTCTACAATCCACATATCGTCGGCTGATTTCCTGTTTTCCCAACTATTTTTAGATACGGCGGCATCTGTCGGAGTCCATACCATATATTGTCCTTCGTAGCACGGTACGTCACCTCCGCCATCTTTACGCGAATCCTTTACTATAACATTGTATTGACTGCATACCCCTTTTATTGTGGTTTGAGCCTTATGGGATATGGCCAAAGGATAATATTCCATAGTAAATTTGTAGCCATCGGGCTCTCTACTCCGGCATTGGATAATCGATTGGTAAAAAACGAAAAGCGTGAGAGTCTGTATCTCTACTCGTCTCACGTTCAGAGGCTCTGGAATGCCTTTCGGAATGAAACGAGCAGTTAGAGCCTCACGCAAGTTATGTGGATATCAATGGATATTCACGAACGAAAGGCATCCATCACTGCATCATTTGACCTTGATTGAAATTTTCCAGATTTCTGAACGTCAAATGAGCGTCGATAAACGCTTTTGAATTATGTCTTGCAGACCATCAAGCCTGGTCTGCGGTACAAAGATAATTAAAAGATGCACAATGCGCAATACTTGATGCACGATGCACGATTCTGCGGCAGGTGCTAGGGCGGAAGATTTGAAAATCTTCCCTACATGGTATTCGGATCGAGTTGCTTGTCGGAGGCAGGCGCCTGCGGCGCTGAAGCCTCCCGTCCTGGCTCACGCAGTAAAATGGGGATGGGCGATGCTAACGTGCCGAAGGCACGTCCCTACGAGTGAGGCTGGTAATCAATATGTTGTGTCATAATGGCGTATTGCGTAGCATGGAGCGGACGCTTCAGCGGCGGAACGCCGCCTGCTTCCGCATTTCTTGCATGACTGCTTGTCGGAGCCAGGATTGCTGCGCAATCTGTAGGCTCCGTTACGTGCTGACGCAATACGTTGATTGGCAACGCGGAAGATTTGAAAATCTTCCCTACAAGGCTCCGGTCCATGCTGACGCAGTGGAATCCATCGGACGGGTCGGACATGGCGGACGGGTCGGAGGGGTGTGGAGAAGCCTGGTGGGACAAAGGTAGGGCGGAATTGGAGGGGGATTATTTGGTCCAGAAGCTGCGGGAGAAGAGGATGAGGACGGTGAAGATTTCAAGACGACCGATGAGCATCAACAGGGACATGCACCACTTGCCGGCTACGGGGATGAGTTCGTAGCCGCTGCCGTAGGAGGTGTTGGAAACGCAGTTGAAGGAGGTGAGGAAGGCCGAAAGCATGGGCATACCAAGGGCGGTGAGCAATACGCCGCCTACGATCATCACCATGAGGTAGAGGCAGATGAAGGCTACGACTTTCGATACGATGTCGGGCGAGATGATTTTTCCGCCGAGGCGTACGCTGCAGATGGTGTTGGGACGCATGCAGCGATAGATCTCATTGGAGGAGTGCTTCACGAGCACTACCATGCGGTCGAGCTTGGCGCCGCCGCTGGTGGAGCCGGCGCAAGCGCCTGAAAACATCAGAAGGAAGATGAGGGCTACGCCGAAGCTGCCCCACACTTCGATGTCGCACACCACAAGTCCGGTGGATGTGATGGCGCTCACTACAGTGAAGAGTGGATCGACGATGAGCGACTCCCAGCCGCTATAACGACCGGTGACGAGCAGGCTCACGAGTATCATGAGGTAGACGGCGAGGATCACTCCGATATATATGCGGAATATCTCGTTTTGCCACAGTGGGCGTCGGTCGCCGTGGAGTAGCTTATAGATGAGTGCGAAGCTGGTACCGCCGAGAAACATGAAGATGAGCACTACGATATCGGCGTAGGTGGAGTGGAAGTGGGCGAGGCTGTCGGTGTAGGTGGAGAAGCCGCCGGTCGACATGGTGGAGAAGGCGTGGCAGGCGCTCTGATATAGATCCATAGGGCTGAGCCACAGCAGACCGACAAGGGCTATGGTGAGGATGCAATAGACTCCCCAGAGGCCTTTGGCTGTCTGCGACACTCGCGGACGCAATTTCTCATGGGTGATACCGGTGACTTCGGCATTGAACATCTGCATACCGCCTGAGTGGTTGAGCATGGGGATTACGGCGAGGGTGAAGAGGATGATACCCATGCCGCCGATCCACTGGATAAGGCATCGCCAGAAGTTGACGGTGTGGGAGAAGCTCTCGACGGCGGATGCTACGGTGCAGCCGGTAGTGGTGAAGCCCGACATCGATTCAAAGAAGGCGTCGGTGACGGTCATGGGATTCCGGCAGAGCATAAGCGGTATGACGCTGAATGCCGAGAATACTACCCACACGAGAGCCGTGAGCAGAAAGGCTTCGTACTTGCCCATATCGCGTGTGGAGCGACGCAGGCAGGCGCTGAGCACGACGCTCGACAGGGCGGTGGCGCCGGCTCCGATGATGAATGCCCAGCCGTCGGGCTCATCGTAGTAAAGGCCTACGGCTCCGGGCATAAGCATGAAGAGTGCCTCGATGCCGAGAAGCCAGCCGAGGATGCGGAATACTATGGCGTAGTTGATATGACGTAGTGCCCGGGCCATCGCGGTGAGATCAGCTGAAGAGACGTTCGACTTTATGGATGATGCCGGCCACGCAGAATATTACGACGTGGTCGCCGGGATTGATCACAGTGTTACCGCCTACGAGCATACCGGTGCCGTCGGCGCGGATGAGTCCGGCGATGTTCATACCCACGGGGAGATGAAGGTCTTTCACGGGCGCTTTGGTGACTTTGGCTCCGGGACGTACTTCGATCTCGGCTACATCGGCGTCGGCAAGGGCCATGAACTTCGACGACTCGGTGTCGGAGTCGAGAAGCATCTGGAATACGCGGGCCGAGGCGAGAAGTTTCTTATTGATGATGGTGCCGATATTGAGGTTTTCGGCCTGTGATATGAACTGGATATCCTCGACTTCGGCGATGGTCTTGAGTACGCCATGCTCCTTGGAGGTAAGGCAGGTGAGGATGTTGGACTCGGAGCGGTCGGAAAGGGCGATGAAGGCATCGGCTTCGGTGATGCCCTCTTCGCGGAGCACTTCGATGTCGCGACCGTCGGCATTGACGATCACGGCGTCGGGACATAGCTCTGCAAGACGGTTGCACCGGTCGCGATCCTCCTCTATAATGGTAAACCGGTAGATATCGGGAGCCATATTGACGAGGCGCACGGCGATGGGACTTCCGCCCATCACGAGCACGCGGCGTATGCTTATCTCCTGCTTGCCCGACATACGGCACAACTCGTCGACGCCCTCGGGGACGGTAGTGAAATAGACGATATCGCCCGACTCGATGGTGTCGTTGCCTCGGGGCATGATGGTCTCATGGCGGCGCTTGATGGCGGATACGTGGAAGTTGTGGGAAAGGGTGGAGAGGTCGCGGAGACGCAGCCCGGCAAACTCACTGTTGTCGCGTATCTTGAGGCCGACTACAATCAGACGGCCTTCGTGGATTTCAAACCAGTTGCGCACCCAGTTGCGTTCGAGTGCCTTGAGTATCTCGCGGGCTGCAAGGTATTCGGGATAGATCATCACGTCGACGCCCTGACGGGAGAAAAAGCCGGCATTCTCCTTGCGCATGAACTCGTAGTTGTCGATACGCGCCACGGTGCGCTTGGCTCCCAGACTTTTGGCCATGGAGCAAGCCACTACATTGGTGGTCTCCTCGACGGTGACGGCCACGAAGAGGTCGCAATCGGACACGCGGGCTTCGCGGAGTACTTCGAAGGATATAGGATTGCCCCGGAGGGTGAGCAGATTGCAGCTACCATCGAGCTGTGAGAGCTTGCGCTGATTGGCATCGATGATGGTGATGTCCTGATTCTCGCCCGATAGAAGTCGCGCCAGATGAGATCCTACTTGTCCTGCTCCTGCTATTACAATTTTCATGACCGGGGAGAAGTGATGGTACGTATTTCCTGAAGGATGCTGTCGGAGTCGATTCCACATATCTTCTTAAGCTCGGCCACACGTCCGTGAGGCACGAACTTGTCGGGCATACCGAGGCGTCGCACGCGGGGCGAATAGCCGTTGTCGGCCCACCATTCGAGGGCTGCGGAGCTGAATCCGCCGCGGACGGTACCATCCTCGACGGTAATGACGGGGAGCCCGGTAGCTGCCACTTCGGCAAGGATGGCGGTATCGAGGGGCTTTACGAATATCATGTCGTAGTGAGCCACGCTGATGCCTTCCGCACGAGCTGCCTCGATGGCTTTGGCGACGTCGGTCGCTACGGTGCCTACCGACAGAATGATGGCGTCAGTACCGTCGGAGAGCTTTTCGCCCTTGCCAACAGGAAGAACGCGCATGGGCTGTTGCCACTGCAATATCTCGCCACTTCCACGCGGGTAGCGTATGGCTATCGGGCCTTCCCACTGCGGCGACAGAGCAGTGAAGAATAGATGTCGGAGATAGACTTCATCGCGCGGAGCGGCTACGGTGAGTCCGGGAACGGATGTGAGGTAGGCGAGGTCGAGGGCGCCGTGGTGAGTGGCACCGTCCTCCCCGACTATGCCTGCGCGGTCGATGGCGAAGATCACGGGGAGCTGCTGGAGGGCTACATCGTGGACGATCTGATCGTAGGCTCTCTGGAGGAATGAGGAGTAGATGGCCACGACGGGGCGCTTGCCTTCGCGCGCCAAGCCGGCGGCAAAGGTGACGGCGTGGCCTTCGGAGATGCCGACGTCGAAGGTGCGGTCGGGCATTTCCTTCTGAAGCATCGACATAGAAGTGCCGGAGAGCATGGCGGCGGTGATACCTACGATATCGGGATTGGTGCGGGCAAGCTCAACGAGCGTGGAACCGAATACATCCTGATATTTGGCGGGAGCCATGGCGCGCTTGTCGACGTGGCGCTCGCCTGTGGCCGGATCGAAACGGCCGGGAGCGTGCCAGTGAGCGGGATCCTCTTCGGCCGGCTTGTAGCCTTTGCCCTTGAGGGTGCGGATGTGGAGCAAGCGCGGGCCACTGATGGATTTCAACTCTGAGAATACGCGCACGAGGCGACGCACGTCGTTACCGTCGACAGGGCCGAAGTATCGGATGCTGAGCCCCTCGAATATATTGGTCTCGCGGGTGATGAAGGATTTGAGCGAGTTGTGTAAGCGCGTCATACGGCCATGGTTCTCATCCTTGTAGAGGCGAAGGCCTTTCAGTACATGATAGGCGACGCCACGCATAGCATTATAGGGGCGCGATGCCGTCATCCGTCCGAGATAAGAATTGAGCGAACCGACGTTGCGGTCGATCGACATATCGTTGTCGTTGAGCACTATGAGCAGATTGCTTCGGGAGTTGGCAGCGTTGTTGAGACCCTCGAATGCGAGGCCGCCGCTGATGGAGGCGTCGCCGATTACGGCCACCACGTTGCGCGCGGGCGCTTCACCGTCGGTACTGTCGGCGGCAGCAGCCACCGCCATACCAAGAGCGGCCGATATAGAGTTGGAGGCGTGGCCGGCTGCGAATGTATCGTAGGGCGACTCGGCCGGGAAGGGGAAGCCGGAAAGGCCGCCGAGCTTACGGTTGGTGTGGAAGAGAGGTGCGCGACCGGTGAGGAGCTTGTGGGCATAGGCCTGATGGCCAACGTCCCACACGATACGGTCGTCGGGAGTATCGAATACGTAATGGAGGGCAACTGTGAGCTCTACGGCTCCCATGCTGGAGGCGAAGTGTCCGGGATTTTCGGCAAGAGAGGCGATAAGGAATGTGCGTATCTCGCGGCATAGCTCGGGTAGCTTGTCGATGGGGAGTTTACGCAGATCCGCCGGGCTGTCGATCGCGGAGAGCAACGGATACAGCGCCGAGTCGAGCGGACGGTAGTCCTTGTTGGGTGTGACGGACACAATAGCGCTCATTGCTTCTTGTATTTTTTATACAACGGCACAAAGACCACGATCCCGGATGCCACAAGTATGAAGATGGTGTAGAGGGTGATGCGTGGGGTGGATGCCACCACAATCCAGCATAGCAGCAGCCATAGCAGAGTGATGCAAAAGAGTCGGAATTTTGTGGCGGTATTCACGTGCGCGTGTGGATTGGTATCTTTAGTTGGGAATATTAACGCCGACAAAGATACACAATCGGATGGAGAAAATCAAGCGCGAGGGCTGCCTACATGTGGGCTGCCACTACTACCCCCTCGCCATCGAACACGATACGCTTGGAGCTTCCGGCCACAACCACGCTCTCGCCTCGGCACAGGGAGATAGCGGATTCGTCAGACCCCACGGAGAGTTTCACTTCTCCTTCTACGCAGTGGTAGAGCACGAAGGAGTTTTCGTAGTTGTAGAGAATCTTCTTGCCGGAGATGGTGAGACGATTGACGGAGAAGTGGCTCGTATGGGCGAGACCTTCAATACCGTCGATAGCCGGTTCGGGCTCTGTGCGATAGGACGGAAGTACGGTGACGTCGATGGCATCGGCTGCATCGGCGAGTGTGTCGGAATCGACAACACGTTCCGGATCGCGGAACGAATATAGGTCGTGACCGCTCATAGCCGGGTCGAAGATTTCGAGGAGAAGGATGCCGGGGGTGAGGCTGTGGGGGCGTCCGGCCGGGATATAGAAAGCATCGCCCGGGCAGGCCGGAGTACGCGCTATGTGGTTGATAATTGTGTGATTTTTAACGGCATCTTCAAATTCTTCGACAGTGATAGCCTCATTAAATCCTGTGAGTATTTCAGCACCCTCGGGAGCATCGAGGATATACCAGAACTCCTCGCGTCCGAGTACGCCGAAATCGTCTTCGGCAAATGCATCGGGGGTATGCACGTGGAGTGTGAGGTCGCCACAGCAATACACGAGCTTCATGAGCAGAGGGAATACGGGTCCATATTCCTTGGCCACACGCTTACCTAGAAATTGCTCGCCATACTTCTCGATCAGCTGAGGTATGGTGAGACCGGCATCAGGGCCTTCGGCCACGATGGAGAGGTGTCCGGGTATGGCCGAAGCCTCCCACGTCTCGAACAGGCGCTCAGTATGGCTGATACCTTTGTACTTCTCGAGCTGCTCATTGGCTTCCTCGGAGGTTACGAACGCTGGCCCTAATTTCCAAGGACCGATAGTTGTGGCTGTCATGATCGGTTGGGTTAATCATTTGTCCCGATAGTAGGACATCGCAAAGGTAAGTAATGATTTTTAATGCCGCAACAATTTTGTAACAATCTTCTCACTTTTTTGTGATTATTTTTTCACCACACGGTAACACTCAGACGGTAAAATACCGGGCATGGGGACTTGAAATGTAAAATCCGGCCACTGACGAAGCGGGCATAAGTGCCCCGTTGGCAGTCACTTCCACTCTGATTTCGTCGAATCCGAGCAATGCGGAAAGTTTATGCATGACAGACTGATCTGGCAGGCAGCCGTAGCCCACCGCCGGGCGTATTCCCCGGTATTTTCCGCGGAGGATCATATCCATATCGGACGGCTCGTCGGGTGAATAGCCCCATAAGTCGGTACGCACAAGTCGATGAAGGTATTCGGATGTGGCTTCGGCAAGACGGTCGCATACGGACTGCAGCAAGAGCCGTGAGTAATCGTCGGTTTTAGCGCGATGTAGTTCACGCAGCTCTTCACCAATGCTCACGCAAAAAGCTCCGATGTAGTCGCCCGCCGGATTGATAAAATCGGCCAGCGACAGACACACCTCCCGATCGGAGCGTGGCCGCTGACGCGGTGCCGGAATCTCGGTATCGCTAATACGGATTGTATCGCCCGATGCCATCGCCCCGAAGAATCCCACGCGAGCTTGCATGGTGAAGGAGCCGAGTGTATCAACGAGCGCCTGCGCTTCGGAGAGCAATTGCTCTGCTTCTGGCGTGGCGGGACGTACCCGCCAGCAGTTGAGGAAGTATATCCAATTGATATATGGCGTTACATCGGCTACCTTGATATCCATGAGAGTTCGGCTGCCGAGATACGACGGACGCACTACCTGCTCTTTCGACCAGTCAACTGACAGACGTCCGGCTACCGGATGCAGTTGTGGTTTATCGGAGACAAGATGGTCAGCTACAAAACGTTGCTGCTCAGCCTTGATGTCGGCCACAGCCGCGGTATAATCAGCAAGCAGGCGGGATGCTATCACACCATTTTTAGCGGCATCGGCCACGTGGACTACAACTCCGTCGGGATACTCCGGGGCGAGCTTCAGCGCCGTATGCAGCGGTGAGGTAGCTGCGCCACCTACGAGTACAGGAATGGATACTCCACCATCGCGCAATGTATGAAGCACCACCTCCATTTCGTGGAGCGACGGGGTGATAAGGCCGCTGAGCCCTACAAAGTCGGGATTATAGCGACGTACGGCATCAAGTATTGCCGAGGCTTCGACCTGCACTCCGAGGTCGATAACCTCGAAGTTGTTGCACCGCATCACCACAGCCGCTATATTCTTTCCGATATCGTGCACGTCGCCTCTTACGGTAGCCACCACAATTCGCCCTTTAGATGGTGCCTCCACTGCATCCCGCTCCATATACGGGCGTAGCAGCTCTACCGCGGCGGCCATGCATCGGGCACTCTTAATCACCTGCGGCAAAAACAGTTTTCCCTCACCAAAAAGACACCCCACCTGCTCCATACCTACCATAAGAATGTCGGCAATCACACGTGAAGCGCTTCCGCAATGCTCCACCGCCTCGGGTATGTCAGCTGCAAGCCGGGAGGTGTCGCCTGTCATTATGGCCCGTATAAGTCGGCTGTCTATAGCGGCAGGTATATCAGTGTGTATCTCAGCCGAAATGCCCCCTTGCGCGACAACGGCATACTCGGCAGCTTGAGCGGAGAGTCGGTCGGTGGCATCGGTCGTACGGCATAATATCACATCTTCGAGCGTCTTGAGCAGCTCAGGAGCTATATCGGAATAGGCAACGCGAGAATTGGGATCTACAATAGCCATATCCAGACCGGCGGCGATAGCATGGTAGAGAAATACGGCGTGCATGGCCTGACGGATATAGTTGTTTCCACGGAAGGCAAACGACAAGTTACTCACTCCCCCGCTTGTACGCGCTCCGGGGAGATTGCGCTTGATCCAACGCACGGCCTCGATAAAGTCAATGCCATAACTGGCGTGGGCATCGATGCCCGTGGCGATGGTAAGGATATTGGGGTCGATGATGATATCGCGCGGATCCCAGCCGCGGGATGTGAGCAGATCGTAGGCGCGGCGCGCCACACGGATCTTGTGGTCGTAGTCGGTAGCCTGTCCCTCCTCGTCGAAAAGCATCACCACTACTGCGGCACCATAACTGCGGATTATGTCGGCCTGACGCAGAAACTCATCTGCGCCGTGCTTGAGCGAGATACTATTGACAATCGCTTTCCCGCCGATATTCTGCAGGGCTGTCTCGATCACGTCGAACGACGATGAATCGATCATCCAGGCCACAGAAGCAGCCTCAGCATCGGCCGACAGCAGACGGAGGAAATGCGCCATCTCTGCCTTGCTGTCGAGCATGGCATCATCGAGGTTGATGTCGAGTATCATGGCACCATCGCGTACCTGCCTGACTGCGATTTCCACTGCCTCAGCATACGCTTTCTCTTTGATGAGCCGCAAGAACTTACGGCTTCCGGCTACATTGCAGCGCTCCCCAACATTGATAAAGCCATTGCCCCGTGGCTCAAAAGCCTCAAGTCCGGCGAGCCATGCCACACGTCCCGCCGAGGGCACACGTGGCTTATACCGATCGACCTCGGCAGCAAGTGCGGCAATGTGAGCCGGGGTGGTACCGCAGCAACCGCCTACGATATTAAGTTGACCATCGGCGAGGAGAGGGCGCAATGCCGACACAAAAGCTTCGGGCGACTCGGAATAATGACCGAGGCCGTCGGGCAGTCCAGCATTGGGATAAAGTATTGTCGGGAATGGGGAAACCTCATTGAGACGGCGTACACTGTCGACAAGCGACGCGGGTCCGCCGGAACAATTGAACCCCACAGCAATAGGCCGGGTATAGGCCTGGGAGGCAAGAAAAGCCTCGGGCGTCATGCCCGTGAGCAGACGCCGCGACGCATCGGAGAGTGTCATCGACAGTGCTACCGGGATGTCAATACCGGTAGCCGAACGGGCGTCGGCTATGCCGGCCATAGTGGCTTTAACATTCAGCGCGTCGAAAATGGTCTCTATCAGAAGGAAATCGACGCCACCGGAAATAAGAGCCTGCGCCTGCTCGGCCATGGCTAAACGCACGGCAGCAAAATCGACAGCCGTAGCCTCGGAATCAGCCACATTGCCGCTCATCGAAAGCGTGTAGGCAGTCGGCCCTATCGAGCCGGCTACAAATCGTGGCTTGGAAGGATTTTGCCGAGTGAATTCGTCGGCAACGCAACGCGCTATCCGTGCTCCTTCGGTATTGAGACGTGCTACAAGATGCGAAGTGGCATACTCCTCCTGCGATAGTGTCTGAGAGTTGAATGTGTTGGTCTCGATGATATCGGCACCGGCCTCGAGAAAAGAGCGATGAATACTCTCCACTATATCGGGAGCGGTAAGATTGAGTATATCGAAGTTGCCCGAAAGGTCGCGGGGATGCGATGCAAATTCACCACCACGCATCTGCGATTCGGAGAGATGCAAATTCTGGAAGCTGACGCCGAGCGAGCCGTCGAGCACAAGTATCCGGCTACGTAGAGCTTCCCTAAGAATGTCGAGACGCGATTGACACATTATATTATAAATTAATCAATAGATGCGACGAGCTATGGAGGCTACGCTCTCCACAGCACTCATAGCATAGAAATGAATACTCGGCACACCGCTCTCCTTTAGCTCGGAGGCCTGACTTACGGCCCACTCCACTCCGACCTGTTTCACCTGCGTATCGTCGGTACAACGGCGTAGTTCGCGGGCAAGCTCGTCGGGCAAATCGATGTGGAATATGCGTGGTAGCATCGATAGCTGACGAAGAGATGTAAGAGGTTTGAGTCCCGGAATAATAGGCACCGTGATGCCCCGACTGCGACAAGCATCTACAAAGTTGAAAAATTTAGCATTGTCGAATATCATCTGGGTTACGATATAGGAAGCGCCGGCATCCACCTTGGCTTTAAGATGATCGAGGTCTACATTGAGATTCATAGCTTCCTCATGCTTCTCAGGGTATCCGGCCACGCCGAATGTGAAGGGAACTGTAAGAGGATCGGATTCGGAACCATCTGCCATCACGCCGCGATTGAAGCGTGTGACCTGAGCTGCAAGCTCGGCAGCATGAGTGTGACCATCGGCATGAGAAGTGAAAATATGGGAGTTTTTAGGTCGGTCGCCGCGAAGTACCAGCAGGTCTGTTATCCCGAGATAGGAAAGGTCTATAAGCTGATCTTCAATCTCACTGCGCGAGAAGTCACCGCATATCAGGTGAGGCACGGCCCGCACATGATAACGTTCGCGCAAGGCAGCGGCTACGGCCACGGTACCGGGGCGCCGACGATTGCTCACCGCTACGAATCCACCGTCGGGAGTGGGACGGTACGACACCTCGTTGCGGTGTGTAGTAATATTAATGTATGCCGGGGCAAAATCGAGCAGACGCTCAATGTTACGGTAAGTGGACTCGATGCTCTTGCCGCGCACGGGAGGAAGAATCTCGAATGAAAAAGCTGTTGGATGCTCGGTGGCAAGAAATTCGGCTACACTTTCGCTCATGATACATTAATAATAAGAAGGCTGCGCACTGCTATAGGCATATCGGTGCGCAGCCTTCTGCAAGCTGATATTGAAGGTGGATGGGATTACTTATCGAGAGCCTCGTACTGGAGGGTCATGGTCGGCTGGTCGCATACTTCAGCAGGACCGAAGTACTGGATGGGGCCGGGGAATACGTACTCGGTGCTGAGCGCCCACTTGTCGCGCTTGGAGGCGAACTTCTGGAAGGGAGTGCCGTCGAGACGCACAAGTGCTTTCTGGATCACAGGCTTCATCTGACCGTGGCGACGTTCCATATTGAACATCATAGTGATAGGTATACCACCGGCGAGCCACTGTACGGAAGGCTTGGTGAGGTTGCGGAGGCTGGAGAGATAGCCGGTAACACCTGCAGCAATGAGGTTGGCAGCGTTGTAGCCGAGCGCATAGCAATAGTCGGCGTCGAAGTTCGACGGAGCAGCGCAACGGCCCTCATATCCGAAGAAGTGATGGAGGGGCGAGAACTTGCCGTTGTATTTACCCTGATCAGCGAGTTCGTTGAGGCGGTTGCCCACCATTTCGCTGAGAAGTTTCTCTGTCTCGATTAACGATACCTGTACGTTGCCGTGGGGGTCACGGTCGAGTGTGAGCTGACGAGCCACACCTTCGGGGAGCGAAGCATAGACTTCGGCTGACTCCTTGGAAAGGTTGTCGAGCACAAACTGACGCTGCTCTTCGCGGGTCTTGGTAGCAAATTCGGGATGGTGTGCGAGGAGGTCGTTGAGTTCTGCGATGAGAACCTTCATTGCGGGGATAAACTCGATGAGACCTTCGGGAATCAGCACTGTGCCGAAGTTGTTACCCTGAGCTGCGCGTGCAGCAACGATGTCGGCGATATAGTTCACTACATCCTGGAGGGTCTGGTTCTTGGCCTCGACCTCTTCGGAGATGATACATACGTTGGGCTGGGTCTGGAGAGCACATTCGAGAGCAATGTGGGATGCGGAGCGTCCCATGAGCTTGATGAAGTGCCAGTACTTCTTGGCGGAAAAGCAGTCGCGCTGGATATTGCCGATGAGTTCGGAATATACCTTGGTGGCGGTATCGAAGCCGAAGGATGCCTCCACCACTTCGTTCTTGAGGTCACCGTCGATAGTCTTGGGGCAGCCGATAACCTGAACGCCGGCACCGATCTTCTTGTAGTATTCGGCAAGTACGGCAGCATTGGTATTGGAGTCGTCGCCACCGATGATTACGAGCGCTGTGATACCGAGTTTTTTGAGGATTTCGAGACCCTTGTCGAACTGATCTTCCTTCTCGAGTTTGGTACGTCCGGAGCCGATGATGTCGAAACCACCGGTATTGCGATATTCGTCGATGATGTCGGAGGTGAGCTCAACATAGTTGTGGTCGATAAGACCGCCGGGGCCCATAAGGAAGCCATAAAGCTTGCTCTCCTTGTTGATTTTCTTGATACCGTCGAAAAGGCCGCTGATCACGTTGTGACCGCCGGGAGCCTGACCGCCGGAGAGGATTACGCCTACATTGACGGGCTTGCCTACGGTAGGATTGGGATTCTTCTCAAAGCGAAGTTCGGGAAGGCCATAGGTGTTGGGAAACAATTTCTTAATATCTTCCTGGTCGGCAACCGACTGAGTGGGTTGACCTTCTACGGCAACCACTGCACCCGTGAGGGCAACAGGCAGCTTGGGCTGGTAAGCGGCGCGGGCTGTCTGCAAAGCACTTTTCTTCATGTATTTATTTGGTATTTAAAGGATTGATAATTATCGGATTATTATTCAAGTGCAAAGTTCGCAAATATTTTTATTAATATCAATATCCTGTCGGCATTTTTTATATCCTGCCACTCATAAGATCGTTGGCTTGGGCAAGATCAGCCGGGGTATCTATAGCCAGCGGAACGTCGCCGACCACAGTCACGCCGATAGAATACCCTGCGTTGAGCCATGCAAGCTGCTCGAGTTTCTCCGCCTCGGCCAGTGCGCACGGACCAAGCGAGGCGATTTCTCCTATTATTTGTGTGCGGAAGGCATAAATGCCGTGGTGAATTAGATATGGATAATTACCGGGATGGCCGGGATGTATCGACGGTATCACTGCTCGGCTGAAATATAGCGCACGCAAACGCCTGTCAGTAACCACCTTCACACGGTTGGGGTCAGCGAGCTGCTCATATCCTTCTGCCGGATCAAACCGAGTGGCCGCCGTAGCTATATCGGGAGTATCAGGCATGGACAAGCGGCTGGCGACAGCCTCGATTGTGGCCGCCGATATGAACGGTTCGTCGCCCTGAACATTGAGAAGCACATCACTGCAGCCACCGGCATGATAGTAGGCCTCGATACATCTGAGAGTACCGGTGGTGATATCGGTAGAGGTGATCACGGCACGTGCCCCGAAGCCGGTGGCAGCGCGGACTATCTCATCGCTGTCAGTGGCGATAATTGTGTCGGGCACCACAGCACTGACCCTGCGCCACACATGCTCGATTACCGGAGCGTCGCCGATCATGGCAAGTGGCTTGCCGGGGAGGCGCGAGGATCCGTAGCGAGCAGGTATTACAGCGGTAATAGTCATAATGACAAATCGGAATAAATAGAATCAATTATTATAACACAAAGGTAAATGTTAAAAATTAATTTTCCAACCTTAAAAATTTGCCCTTAAATAATAAAGGTGTATCTTTGCGTTTAAATTAATTAATTGTCAATTATCTATTAGTCCAAATCTTACATGAAAAAAGTATTCTTGGCAATGATGGCGCTTGCTGCGGTCGTACTCCCGGCAAAAGCCGCCACCTACCAGAGCGTCATGTTCAAGATGTCCGATCCCAGTGAAAGACTGTGTATTCACATTGAGGACGACATGACTCTCAAGATCGAAGATTCAAAAATCAAGATGGAATCATCTTATGGTTCGATCGAACTCCCCGTCAATGAAGTATCTTCGTGGACCTTCAGCACCGAAGGCGGCTCTTCCGACGAATGGGCCGGTATCGAAGAAGTGACCGAATCCACTGTCGATGTGACAATGTCGACCGACAAAGTAGTGCTCTCCAACCTCCCTGCCGGCGCTCGCGTAGCTCTCTACAACGTTTCCGGTATGCAGGTTCTCTCCACAGTAGCAACTGACAGCACAGTGGAAATCGCGCTCTCCAACTATCAGTCCGGCATCTATGTACTCACATTTGCCAACAAATCCCTCAAAATCGCTGTAGGTCTATGAAAAAATCTTTACTCCTTATGTCGGCCGCAGTGATGGCCCTCACATCTGTAGCTCAGACCGAGCACATCCACGTATTCCGCAACGACGACAACCACAGCACCGTAAAGGCCGCTGACAACCAGCAGATCTCTTTCGGGACCAACCTCCGTAACCAACAGGTGATGATCATCACCGACTCTCTCGGCAAAACCACAGAGATCGCTATGGACGCTATCGACTCCTGCGTAGTACGCGAAACCGCTCTCCCCGAATTCCACTTCTTCCTCACCGACTATCCTAACTGGACAGAACTTACAGGCAACAAGGACGACAAACACCCCGCAACCATGTATATGGTAGGCAACGGCATGTACAAGGATATCGACGAAATGGAACTCTCTGAATTCCGTGGCCGTGGCAACTCCACATGGAATATGGCCAAGAAGCCCTATCGCTTCAAGATGGCTAAAAAGAACTCCATCTGTGGTCTGCCTAAAGCAAAGACATTCGCCCTCATCGCCAACTACATTGACTGCACTCTGATGCGTAATGCCATCGCTCTCTGGGTAGCACAACACCTCGAGATGCCCTTTACCAACCATTGTGTACCCGTTAAGGTTTTCTTCAACGGCATCGACAAAGGTCAATATATGCTCACCGAGAAGATCGGTGTGGGCAGCGGTAGCGTTGACATCGACGAGACCACCGGTATGCTCTTCGAACTCGACTCTAACTACGATGAGGACTTCAAGTTCCAGTATACTTGGTATGAGAACTACGGTACAAAGACACTTCCCGTAATGGTGAAAGACCCCGACCTTGCAGAACTTGCAGCCGACACCACCGTGACCAACATTACCGATGCTCAGGCATACTTCAAACTTTGGCAGAATGACTTCACCACAATGGCTAATGCAGTGACCAGCCGTGCCGCTACCGAAAGTCTTTCCGATGTGATCGACGTGGAATCCGCCGTTAACTTCTTCTTCGTAAACGGCCTCGCCAACAATCACGAGATGAAGCACCCCAAGAGTTTCTACATCCACAAGAAATCGCTTGAAGAGGGTGAAGTTTACCACTTCGGTCCGGTATGGGACTTCGATTGGGCCTTCACATTCGACGGCCATGAGGGCGCATCCGCCACTGCCTATATGGTAGCCAGCAAGGGCGACCAGAATGGCTATGAATTCATTAAGCACATCTTTGCCAATACTGAATTCCGCGAACTTTTCAAGAAAAAACTTGACGAGTTTACAGCTGCCGGTGGTGGCTACGATCAGCTTAAAGCTTACATAGAGGAATACGCTAACCTTATCGAACCCACCGCACGCGAAAATGGTGTTCTCTGGCCCGATACCAAGCCCCATGCTGCCAGCTGGTGCGTACAGAAGGACTCCTACGAATTCCGCCAGAATCTTGAGACACTCAAGCAGTGGATCGAAACTCGCGTGAATTTCATGAAGAGCGACTCCAACTTCGGTCTCTACCGCTAATAAGCGAAACTCCATATAAGAAGACCCCGGCATCGATGATGCCGGGGTCGTTCATTATATCAAGTATTGACTTATCAGAAGAGGCGCTCGGGATACAAACCTTCGGCATGAAGAGCGGCGAGCTTATCGACTACGCCCTGACGGTCGGCTGCGTATGTGACTCCAAACCAGCGGGAGTCCGTATCGAGTACCTTAACCTTCGCCTCACCATTGTGGATTAGCGCGTCAATGCAAAGGGGAATGAAGAATTCAGCCTTGGGGGTATCGATCTTCTCGTCGAGGAATTTCTTGAATTCACGCTCGGAATAGTCGAAATAATCAGGAGTGAAGCCCCAGAGGTTCATTGACACAGGAGTATTTGGCTCAAGAGTCTGCACCTTGTCATCCTCATCAGTGAACACAATATTGTGGTCATTGTCGTATGAAATTGCAGTTCGCTCTATCACACCGGTAAGATAGCCTTCCGGCGAGGTGGAGCAGACACCGCGGGCTACGGATCCGTTTTCGGTCATTGTGTTGCCTACACGGAAACCGACCATACAATAGTCGCCCTTCTCAGGATGGGGACGAGAAAGTTCATCGGCAATCACCTCGAAAGCATTCCGGCCATAAAAATCGTCGGCATTAATTACAGCAAAGGGCTCCTTGATAGCATCCTTACCCATCAGTACGGCATGATTGGTACCCCATGGCTTGGTGCGGTCGGCCGGGCAAGTGTATCCTTCGGGCAGATCGTCGGTCGATTGGAAGACTACCTCCACGGGGACGTGGCCTTCATATTTCGACATCACTTTCTCTCGAAAGTCCTGCTCAAAGTCTTTGCGGATCACGAATACCACTTTACCGAAGCCGGTTTTAAGGGCATCGTAGATCGAATAATCCATAATCGTTTCGCCGTGAGGCCCCACACCGTCGAGTTGCTTGAGACCTCCGTAGCGGCTGCCCATACCGGCAGCGAGAACAAAAAGAGTTGGTTTCATTTACGTATAATTATTTGAATCGGAATTCGATTATTTGTTTATAGTGCTCACCGGGATAGAGCTGAGTGGAGGGGAAGTCGGCATGATTGGGCGAATCGGGCATAGCCTGACATTCGATAGCCACGCCGTCGTAGTCGCAATACGAGCGTCCCTCTTTATTTTTGGGAGAACCGTCGAGCCAGTTGCCGGTGTATACCTGCACGGCAGGCTGAGTGGTGGCAACTTCGAGCACACGACCTGAATGAGGAGCCTCGAGCACGGCACAAGTGGCAAGTCCGCGATTGTAGGCGTCGAGCACCCAGCAGTTATCATAGCCTTTGCCATATACGAGAGCAGGAAAGTCGGCTTTGATATCGCGACCTATCACCTTTGCCTCTGTAAAGTCCATCGGAGTACCGGCCACGGGAGCCATCTCACCGGTGGGGATGAGGGTATCGTCGGTAGGCAGATAGCGGGAGGATGCGAGGGTGAGTTTGTGATCAAGCACCGAGCCGGAGTTATGCCCATCGAGATTCCAATAGCAGTGATTGGTGAGATTGACCACTGTGGGAGCATCAGTCTCAGCCTCAAGGGTAAGACGAAGCACGTCGGAATCAGACCATGAATATGTGACGCGCGCGCACATGTTGCCTGGATAGGATTCCTCACCGTCGGCACTGCGGTAAGTAAACACCACTTCTTTGTCAGGTGTCACTTCCGATTCCCAGATGCGGTTATGAAATCCTTCGGGACCTCCGTGGAGGGCATTCGGGCCATTATTGATAGCCAATTGATAGTCACGGCCATCGACACGGAGATGTCCGCGGGCTATACGGTTGGCGTAGCGTCCCGGCACTTTGCCCGCGCAGGGACCATCATAGAAATAGTCTGCGGGATCGGCATAACCGAGCGCCACATCAGCCATAGCGCCATCCTTATCCGGAACGATTACACTTACGATGCCGGCGCCGAGCGACGACAGAGTCACCGATGCGCCTTTGGCATTGGTGAGTACGTAGAGAGTGATATCACCCTTGGGGGAACTCACCTTCTTCGATTCGATTTTCATTGTCTATGCGGTATTAAAGATTCGTGATCTATTGATTTACAAACTTACGAAGTAATCGCGAGATTTCCAATATCGAACCGCCCGGGGTGCAGTCTCTGTCGAAAATTTTAATAATTTTGCAGCTGTTATGAAAGAAATAAGAAAACCCGAACTGATATCCAGCGAATATCTCATACGGCGTCCGTGGCTTACTGCGCGCCGCGATAAATTGCGTCTGCCCGACGGGCGCATCAATCCCGAATATTATGTACTCGAATACCCCTCGTGGGTCAATGTGATAGCCGTGACCAAAGAGGGGCGCTATGTGATGGTGCGTCAATATCGACACGGACTCGGCATAATATCCACCGAGCTGTGTGCCGGAGTAGTGGAAGAGGGCGAGGAACCCGAACAGGCGGCACGCCGCGAACTCCGCGAGGAGACAGGCTATACCGGCGGTCGCTGGCAATTACAGTGTGTACTGTCGGGCAATCCCTCGACAACCAATAATCTCACTTATTGCTTTCTGGCAGAAGACGTGGAACTTACAGATAGACAACGCCTCGACCCTACAGAGGATGTCGAGGCGTTGACTTTATCGCGCGAAGAAGTTTTGGATCTTCTTATGTCAGACCGGATGAAGCAGTCACTTATGGCCGCTCCACTCTGGCGACACTTCTACAATCTAAAATCTTAGAGGATACCCTGAGCCATCATGGCACGGGCCACCTTCATAAAACCTGCCGTATTGGCTCCTTTCACATAATTAATATATTCGTCGTCGACACGGCCGTAGCGTTCGCACTGCGCATGAATATCGGACATAATGCGGCGAAGCTGTCGGTCTACCTCTTCAGCTGTCCAGGAGAGCTTCTGCGCATTCTGAGCCATTTCAAGACCGGACACAGACACACCGCCTGCATTGGCTGCTTTACCGGGAGCATAAAGGATACAGGCGTCGATAAATGCCTTGACTGCTTCGGGAGTGGAAGGCATATTGGCACCTTCACTCACTGCGATACAGCCGCCTGCGAGCAGCGCCTCAGCATCTGAGCCGTCAAGTTCATTCTGAGTAGCCGAAGGCATTGCGATATCAAATGATGCGAGCTTCCACGGACGGGTATTGGGATAATACTCGCAAGGATAATGCTCGGCAAACTCGCTGATACGGCCGCGATAGAGATTCTTGAGTTCGAAAATATAATCGAGTTGCTCCGTGGTAAGACCGTCGGGTACGTAGATAGTACCGTTGCTATCACTCATGGTCACCACCTTGGCACCGAGTTCGAGTAGCTTCTTTGCCGTATATGTTGCCACGTTACCCGAACCGGAGATAGCCACACGCTTGCCTTCGAGCGTGAGGCCACGCGTAGCGAGCATCTGCTCAAGGAAGTAAACATTACCGTAACCGGTAGCTTCGGGGCGTATCAGCGAGCCGCCGAAGTCAAGACCTTTTCCGGTGAAAGTACCGGTGAATTCACGCGACATCTTCTTATACATACCGAACATATAGCCTACCTCACGGGCACCGACGCCGATATCGCCCGCGGGCACATCGGTGTCGGGGCCGAGCTGACGCCAAAGTTCGGCTACGAAAGCCTGACAGAAGCGCATCACTTCCATATCGCTCTTGCCGCGTGGCGAGAAGTCACTGCCACCTTTGGCACCACCCATGGCAAGTGTGGTGAGGGCATTCTTGAAAGTCTGCTCGAAAGCAAGGAATTTCAGGATTGACTGATTGACCGATGCGTGGAAGCGGATACCGCCTTTATAAGGACCGATGGCATTGGAGTGCTGCACACGGTAACCCATGTTGTTGCGTACGCGACCCTGATCGTCAACCCACGATACACGGAACGAAAGAATGCGGTCGGGCAGACAGAGGCGCTCCACGAGATTATATTTTTCAAATTCGGGATACTCGTTGTAGACCTCCTCGATAGAGCCGAGCACTTCTTCCACTGCCTGCAGATACTCCGTCTCACCGGGGAAACGCGATCGGAGATCGGCCATCACTTCACTTGCTTTCATTTTGCTATTAATAATTGATTTATTATCGAATTTTGCTATGATTTACTCTAAATCGGTCGCAAAAGTAATAATTTCGCCACGATAAAACAACCAATAATAAAAAGATTTTTCGACATACATAAATTTCTATAGCGAAGTCGGAGATATATCCGAATTTTTGCTTACTTTTGTGGAAATTTAGCTAAAATGTCAAGCACTCTACAGCAACGACTCCAGGCCGTGACGGGCAAAGCCCATTTGCTCGTAAGCAGATATGAGAATCTGCTCAAAGCCAAAGAGGAGGCCGACAGGCGTATAACGGAGCTTGAGGCTGAGCTCAACAAGGAGCGAAGCCAAGTGGCGCGCCTGAAAGTCGAGGTAGAAGAGCTTCGCGTAGTGACCACACTGACGCCACGACGCGAGGACATAGAGCAAAGCAGGGCAATGTTAGCTGAATTTTTGCGGGACATCGACAAATGTATCGATGAACTAACCCAATGACGCAATGAGAGATAAACTTGACATAAATCTTAGCATAGCCGATACCAAACTTAGCCTCACCATTAGCCCCGATGAGGAACAGTTTCTTCGCGAGGTAGCCGTTGAGGTCAACAAGGTATATGATGCCTATAATAGTCGCACTCCGGGCAGATCTCCACAGGAGGTAATAGCCAAGGTTGCCCTTCTATTTGCTCGCGGGTATCTGTCGAAGGCGAAGCAGGAAAGAGAGTTGGAACAGGCGCTCGACGGACTCGACAGGCAGTTGGACGAGCTGCTAGAGCAGGTGTCGTAGCATTTATCTCACTGAGAGCCATCAGGACCGCAGAGGCAAGAGAGCCGGCGGCATATTCATCGCACAAGCAATCAATCCGATTGGAAGATATCCCGCGCAAAAAAGACGCCCCGTTACTAAAAAACGGTGGCGACTCCGCAGTCGCGGGAATTATTATTTTATGACAGAGACAATTAACCCAATAAATTCACTTTCAATATACCTAAAATAAATCACATATGAACATCATCATCGTAGTGATAGCGGCCGTGGTAGCACTGGCTATCGGTGTAGTCGCCACTATTATAGCACAGCGCAATATGGCTCAGAGCCGCGCACGCATCATAGTAGAAGAAGCCCACAACGAGGCCGAAGTGATCAAAAAGACCTCACTTCTCGAAGCTGAGCAGGAGCGCGTACGCAAGGCTGCCGAAGCCGACAAGACCTTCAACCAGAGAATGTCGAAAATCCAGTCGCGCGAGAGCCAGATGAAGCAGCGCGAACTTCAGCTCAACCAGCAGCAGAGCGAAAACCAGCGTATGCGCAACGACCTCGATCAGCAGCAACTCCGCCTCAACGACCAGCTCGCAGCCACTCAGGCGCGTCAGGATGAGCTCGACCACCTCAAGACCAAAGCACTCGAAGAGCTCGAACGCGTATCAGGTCTCTCGTGCGAAGAAGCCAAGGAGAAGCTCGTGGAGTCGCTAAAGGATGAAGCCAAGACAGCTGCCCAGAGCTACATCAACGAAATAATGGACGAGGCCAAACTCACAGCCAACAAAGAAGCAAAGCGCATCGTGGTGCAGTCGATACAGCGCGTGGCTACGGAGACTGCAATCGAAAACTCCGTAACCGTATTCCAGATCGACTCCGATGAGATCAAAGGTCGTATCATTGGCCGCGAGGGACGCAACATACGCGCCCTCGAAGCAGCCACAGGCATTGAAATCATAGTCGACGACACCCCAGAGGCAATCGTACTCTCCGGCTTCGATCCAGTGCGCCGCGAGATAGCCCGTCTGGCACTCCATCAGCTTGTCAACGACGGCCGTATCCATCCCGCCCGTATCGAGGAAGTCGTGGCTAAAGTACGCCGTCAGGTAGAAGAGGAGATCATCGAGACCGGAAAACGCACCACCATCGACCTCGGCATCCATGGCCTGCACCCCGAACTCGTACGCCTCGTAGGCAAAATGAAATACCGCTCCAGCTATGGCCAGAACCTGCTCCAGCACTCACGCGAGACAGCCAATCTCTGCGCCGTGATGGCATCGGAACTCGGCCTGAATCCCAAGAAAGCACGTCGCGCCGGCCTTCTCCACGACATAGGCAAAGTGCCCGACGAGGAACCCGAATTGCCGCACGCACTGCTCGGCATGAAGCTCGCCGAAAAATACAAGGAGAAACCCGAAATATGCAACGCCATCGGCGCTCACCACGACGAGACTGAGATGACCTCGCTGCTGGCCCCCATCGTACAGGTATGCGACGCCATATCAGGCGCACGTCCCGGTGCTCGCCGCGAGATGGTAGAGGCTTATATCAAGCGCCTCAACGACCTCGAACAGCTCGCCCTCTCATATCCGGGCGTAATCAAGACCTACGCTATCCAGGCCGGCCGCGAACTGCGTGTGATCGTAGGTGCCGACAAGATCGACGATGCCGAGACCGAAAAGCTTTCGGCCGAAATAGCCAAGCGCATTCAGGACGAGATGACTTATCCCGGCCAGGTGAAGATCACCGTGATCCGCGAAACCCGTTCGGTAAGCTTCGCAAAATAATTGCCGATGGAACCAAACAAACCCGAAATGAACCAAGCTGAAGGCAACCCCGCACCACACAGGGAGTCGGGAGAGCCTCCGCGCGGAAAGCTCGACTGCTACGACTGGCTGTCAGCCACACCGAAGGGTGACGGACAGGACTGCGACATCGTAGAGGTGCAGTTTAAGAATACCCGCAAAGGGTATTTCCGCAACTCACTCCACATAGAGTTGGGCATCGGCGACCTCGTAGCTGTAGAGGCAGCTCCGGGTCACGACATCGGTTCGGTGACACTGACCGGCCCCCTCGTACGCCGCCAGATGCGCAAGGCCGGTGTGAAGCCCGACACCGAACTCCGACGCATACTCCGCAAAGCCCGCCAGTCCGACATCGACAGATACAAAGAGGCTAAGGCGAAGGAGAACGACACAATGATCCGTGCCCGCAAGATCGCCGAAGACCTCAATCTCAAGATGAAGATCGGCGACGTAGAGTATCAGGGCGACGGATATAAAGCCATATTCTACTATATCGCCGACGAGCGTGTTGACTTCCGCCAGCTCATCAAGGTGCTTGCCGACACATTCAAGGTACGCATCGAGATGAAGCAGATAGGTGCTCGCCAGGAAGCAGGACGCATCGGCGGCATCGGTCCCTGCGGCCGTCCGCTCTGCTGCGCCACCTGGCTAACATCTTTCGTCAGCGTCGGTACGGCCGCTGCCCGCTTTCAGGACATATCGCTTAATCCTCAGAAGCTCGCCGGCCAATGTGCCAAGCTCAAGTGCTGCCTCAACTACGAAGTTGACGCCTATGTGGAGGCGGTGAAGAAACTGCCCCCGAAAGACGCTCGACTGGAGACCGCCGACAATACATATTATCACTTCAAGCACGACGTATTCAAGGGTATGGTCACATACAGCACCGACAAGTGGATACCCGCTAATCTGGTGACTATCGACGCCCGTCGTGCCTTCGAGGTGATGGCGATGAACAAGGAGGGACAGAAGCCCGCATCGCTTCTGCGCGACGACGAACAGCCCCGGCAGGAGAAGAGCCCCTACGCCGATCTGCTCGATCAGGACAACATCTCCCGCTTCGACAACGCCAAGAAGAAACGCAACCGCAAGAAGAAGCGTCCGGCCAAAGAGGGCGGCACTCCACAAGGCGATGCATCGCAGCAGCCATCGACAGAAGGTCAGGAGAAGAATCAGCCCCGGCAGCAACGCCGTGGAGGTCGCGACCGCCGGCGTCCGTCCGATAAGTCGAACAATCAGCCCAAGCAGTAACCACGTCAACCAGATGAAACCGAGCCTCCTCGTCTCCGCTGCTGTACTTATCGCATCGGCAGCATGCACCGAGCGATACAACGCCGTCGGTGAATTTCTGACATTGCCGGCGGAGTCACTGGCCTATACCGATACGATAGGATTCACGCTCTCCAACCTCGACACCATCCCCGGCAAGAGCCTGTATGTGGCGGTAGTACACTCCGACGATTACCCGTACAGCAATCTCTGGCTGGAAGTGACATACGAGGATTCGCTCCAAAGCGTATGCGACACCGTGGCTATCACTATGGCCGACCCATACGGTAAATGGCAGGGCAACGCCATCGGATCGACTTACCAGATCGAGGCCAAGGCGTGTCAGGAAATAAGCCGTCCGGGCGATGCACGTGTCACCGTACGTCATATAATGCGCGCCGATACCCTCCGTGGTATCGTACGGCTTGGCGTCCTCGCCAAATAAATCAAAATACGACAAATGTCTGACTACCGCTTCCACAGCATAATATTTGACATGGACGGTACCCTATGGGACGCCGTCGACACTTACGCCGAGATCTGGAATGAGACATACCGGCTGCTCGGTATAGACGCCCGTATGACCCGCGACCAATTGCTCGACTGCATGGGGCTTACTTTGGGCACAATAATAAAGCGTCTTAATCCGGAAGGCATCGACGAAACCCAATTCACCGCCGTGCTGCGTGAGGTGGATAGTAGGATGATGCCCGCCAAAGGCGGAACACTCTATCCCGGCGTAAGCGAAGGGCTGGCACGCCTCGCCAAGCATTTTCCGCTATTTATGGTAAGCAATTGCGGCCCTCACGGGCTGGATTACTTCCTCCGGTACACCGGGCTGCAACCATATATCAAGGATACTCTGACCAACGGCCAGACTCATCTGTCGAAAGCCGACAATATAAAGCTGATTATGGAGCGCCACAGCCTCACCGACGCCGTATATGTGGGCGACACACAGACCGATTGCGATGCAGCACACTGCGCCGGCATACCTATGATATATATGGACTACGGTTTCGGAGAGTGTAGCGACGCCGACTTCCGGATGCATACATTCGCCGAACTCACCGACTTTCTACTCACGCCTCAATCACCTACCGGCTTATGACCACCAACACTACACCGCTACTGCTTTTGTCGGCCTCCGAGCAAGAGCTTCGAATGAGCAAACTGCGCAAGGCCATGGAGCGCGCCGGTGCCGATGGACTGCTCATTCATTCCTACGTCAACATCTATTATATCACCGGTCGCGTATTCACCGGCTACGTATATATTCCGCTAAGCGGCTCCCCGCTCTACTTCGTGAAGCGACCGGTTTCGCTCGCCCATGCCGACGCCACGGCCATACGCAAGCCCGAACAGATCGAGCTGCCCGACCGACCGTCGACACTCGCACTGGAGCTCGACACCATAAGCTACTCCGACGCTCAGCGCCTGAGCGCGGTATTCCCCTACGCCAAGATCGTAAACGGCTCTCCATATCTGGCTGAAGCCCGCGCCGTAAAGACTCCGCTTGAAGTGGAGCTGATAGCTGCTTCGGGAGTGAAACAGGAACGCGTGTACCGACGTATTCCCAATCTCTACCACGAGGGTATCACCGATATCGAACTGCAGATCGAGATTGAGCGTCTGTCGCGTCTCGAAGGTTGCCTCGGCGTATTCCGCACGGCAGGCGACACGATGGAGCTCTTTATGGCCAACGTGCTTGCCGGAGAGAATGCCGATACCCCCACGCCCTACGATTTTGCCATGGGCGGCGGAGGTCTCGACACCTCGATACCGGTCGGTGCCGACGGTACCGTAATACGCGCCGGCGAGGCCGTGATGGTAGATGCCAACGGCAACTACACCGGATATATGACCGACATGACCCGCACATTCGCACCGCGTCCGCTTAAGCCACTCGCCCAACGCGCCCACGACTGCTCGATAGCTATATGCCGTAAGGCCGAGGAGATGGGTAAGCCCGGCGTAGAGGCCTCCACAATTTATCACATGGCTGAAGAGATGGCTCGGGAAGCCGATCTCTACAATTATTTTATGGGACACCGTCAGAAAGCCGGATTCGTGGGCCACGGTCTCGGCATTGAAATAAATGAGCTGCCCGTGATAGCCCCTCGATCTAAGTATATACTACAGGAAGGCAATGTGATAGCTCTCGAACCCAAATTCGTGATTCCGGAAGTGGGAGCCGTAGGTATCGAAAACACTTATGTAGTGACTGCCGATGGTTTGAAATGTCTCACCAACGCACCCGAGCAAATAGTGATATTCGAATAGCCTATGAATACCGACCTGCAACAACTACTCGACCATCCGGCCGTAAAAGCCGTGAGTGCCGCCGCAGCAGCAATCGACATACCCTGCTATGCTGTAGGAGGCTGCGTACGCGATGCGCTTCTCCATCGCCACTCCAAGGATATCGACTTCGTATGTGTAGGACCAGGAAGCGGTATTGCCGTGGCCAAACAGCTCCGCGCCTCCACTCGCCGCGCATCTACAGTGCATATCTACTCCGGGTTCGGCACTGCGCAGGTGAAACTACAAGGCCTCGAACTTGAGTTTGTAGGTGCGCGACGCGAATCATACTCGCGCGACTCACGCAAACCGATCGTGGAGGACGGCACACTCGCCGACGACTTGTCGCGACGCGACTTCACCATAAACGCCCTCGCCCTCAGTGTCAACGCGCAGGCCGGCGAACCTCAGCTCATCGATCTCTTCGGCGGAGTAGATGACCTCCACCGAGGTATAATCCGTACACCCCTCGATCCTGACATAACCTACAGCGACGATCCACTGCGCATGCTGCGCGCCATCCGCTTCGCCACCCAGCTCGACTTCACCATCGAGGAGGAGTCTCTCAAAGCCATCGCCCGCAATGCCGACCGGATATCGATCATCTCACGCGAACGCATCACATCGGAGCTCAATAAGATCATGCTGTCGCCACGACCGTCGATCGGCTGGCGGCTACTCGCTGATACCGGACTACTACGCCACTTTCTTCCCGAACTTGTGGCTCTGCAAGGTGTAGAGACGATGCACGGTCGCGGTCACAAGGATAATTTCGACCACACGATGCTGGTACTTGACCGCGTGGCTCAGGCAGAGCCCGACAAGTTGTGGCTCCATTGGGCGGCATTGCTCCACGACATAGCCAAACCAGCCACGAAGCGTTGGGACGATCAGGCGGGATGGACTTTCAAAAACCACGACTTCGTAGGATCGAAGATGGTAGCCCGCATATTCCGAAACCTCAAGATGCCCCTCGGAGAACCGATGAAGTACGTCCAGAAAATCGTACGCCTTCACATGCGTCCGATAGCACTTGTGGAAGATACCGTGACCGACTCGGCAATACGCCGACTCGTGACAGACAGCGAAGGAGATCTCGACGATCTTATGACACTCTGCCGAGCAGACATCACATCACGAAATCCGGAAAAGGTGAAGCGCCACCTCGCCAACTTCGAGAATGTGATCGAAAAGATCAACGACGTTGCCGACCGTGACAACCTACGTAATTTCCAACCGCCTGTCGACGGCGCCGAGATAATGGCAACTTTCGGCCTGACACCCTCTCCAATAGTCGGCGAACTGAAATCGGCCCTGAAGGAAGCCGTGCTTGAAGGCATTATCCCTAATGAGCACGATGCGGCCCGACAGTATATGTTACAGCTCGGAGCTGAAAAAGGGCTTACCCCGGTTGAGTAAATTGGTTAATTGTTGTAAATCTACAAGTTAAGAAGGATTAAATATTGTAATTTCGCATAGCCGACTACACAGCGTAAGTTCGGCTTATGAAGCCACAACCGCGGCAGAATATGTTAAATATCGCGACTAAAGCGTCTTTTTGTTTTGTATTCATTAACTTAACACGCCATACAGGTATTGCATAAACATCTGTTTTTGAGTAATTTTGTATTAGGAAAAAGCAATAATACCGAAAAACACACATACTACTTACTTCCGAATACATTTACGATATGACCTTTATAGCACCTGTACTTACACTACTTTCATCCTTCATATACACCGGTAGCCCGGCACCCACACCTACTCTTGATTTCTCCACCAACTCACTCCACTGCCCTGCTGTACCATACTGCATGGCATTGCCCGAGCAGGAGACTGTCGACTCCGACACCCTCTTATTACAAAAAGCCGAAGAAATCACCGACATCGCATCCAATCTTTTAGGAAAGCGCTACGTGTGGGGCGCGATGGGACCTAATACCTTCGATTGCTCAGGCTTCACCGGCTACGTGTTCGGCCTAGCAGGCATTACACTTCCGCGCACTTCACGGATGCAGTACAATCTGGGCGAGAAAGTGGCCGACAGCGAGCTTCAGCCGGGCGACCTGATGTTTTTCAGTTCTCCGCGCACCCGTAAGGGTGTAGTGGGACACGTAGGAATTGTGGTCGACGTCGACGACTCCACCGGCCGAGTAACCTTCATCCATGCTTCCACAAAGAAAGGCATCACATATCAGACTTTCCCCGACGGAGGTTACTACACGCGCAACTATATCGGCGCCAAGCGGATCCTCACCGAAGAATATATATCATAAAAGAAGCGGCCCCACAAGAGGTCGCTTCTTTTGGTTTTCTACGGAGCCGGAGTCTTACAGGGCCGGAGTGTAAGGCCATGAGTGCGAAGCGGCATAGTCGGCATCGAAGATCATATTGAGTACGTGGGCCAGACGCAGACCGCCACGTAGGAGTTGCTTCTCTACCACGGGAGTCCACTGCGCAACTTCATTGTACATCAGATTGGTACCTGCGGGAGTATTATTGTAGACCGAAGCAGCGATGTAGACCGTTTCCTTGGCCCAGTCGTCGACAGTACCGTCTATGAGAGATTCTTCTTCGGCAGGCGACACACGGTCGATCTGCTCCTGCCAGTCCGAATAGCCCCACTTGTGACCCGACTCCACGATATTGCTGTCCCATACCGAATGAAGATTGGTGTCACGGCCAAAAAATTTCACCTTGGTGCGGTTACCGCCCAAGTCGGTAGCGTGTCCCATATGCATCGGCTGATGCATATCACCGACAAGATGCACAAGTATCTTCATTGCGAGATTGCGCTCCTCAGCCGTAGACTTCGGATTCATCAACACCTCCATACGGCTCTTAATACCGGTGACTACATCACCAGCCGGATTGACACCCATCTCCTCATAGCGCACGCCTTCGTTTACGTTTTTGTAATGCCACGTCTTGGTATATGCATATTCGGGAGTATGCGAGGCATTGTCGAGCCAGTTGGCCCAATATACCATCGACATACCGTCGAGTATCGAATCCACAGCCGCAGCCGTGGCTGGAGTGAGATGTTTTTCAGCTATATAAGCAGTGACATCGTGACCTTTCTGGCTCCATGCCCAACTGCTCAGAGCCACAGCCAAGGTAATAAGAGAAAATGAGAATCGTTTCATATATTCGTTGAATTTTTCGTTAGGTGTAAGCAAATTTACGCATTTTTCACCGATATGTGATTTGAAAAATGTAAATTTGTAGTCTATTACGGCTCCGTGGGCTGCCTATAACACCAAACCGCCATGCAGAAAGTACGTCCGAAAAAAGCCTTAGGCCAGCATTTCCTCACCGACGAATCGATAGCGCGCCGCATCGCCGCCACTCTTCGCGAAGTATCGGATCTACCCGTACTCGAGGTGGGGCCTGGTATGGGTATGCTCACCCACTGTCTGCTCGACGAGGGACTTGACGTGCGCGTAGCCGAAATCGACACCGAGAGTGTGGAGTATCTCCGCCGTGAATACCCTGCGCTCGCATCCGAAGGTCGCATAATCGAAGGCGACTTCCTGCGCATGGATCTCGCCGAAGCCATACCGGGAGCACCCAAAATATCCGTGATTGGCAATTACCCCTACAATATATCATCCCAGATATTTTTCCACATTCTCGACTACCGCGACACGGTAGCGTGCTGCTCAGGTATGCTTCAGCGCGAAGTGGCAGAGCGTATCGCCGCTCCTGCCGGATGCAAGGCACGAGGCATATTGAGCGTATTGATTCAGGCTTGGTATGATGTGGAATACCTCTTCACGGTAAGTGAGCACGTGTTTAATCCGCCGCCAAAGGTAAAAAGCGGCGTGATACGCCTTCGCCGCAACGGTCTTGACCGGCTGAACTGCGACGAACGCCTGTTCAAAACCGTAGTAAAGACCACCTTCGGGCAGCGCCGCAAGATGCTTCGCAATACCGTGCGTATGCTATTGCCTGCCGGAGCTGCACTTCCGGACTCGGAGATGCTGCAGATGCGTCCTGAAGACCTCACCGTCGACCAATTCATTCAACTCACCAATCTGATAGAGGCTGCGCAGAAATCATGAAAGAATTCACCCCTGAATATCTCGACCGGATAAGGAGCATTATCCAAAACGGCGACACCGATCAGGCGCGTCACGAACTTGAGACGCTCCACCCCGCCGATATTGCCGAACTCTATCAGGAGCTCAATCTCTCGGAGGCGGAATTTCTCTACCGTCTGCTCGATAGCGAAGTAGCTGCCGACGTGCTGATGGAGCTCGACGAAGACGATCGCCGCAAGCTACTCGAAGGGATGTCGGCCGACGAGATCGCCAAGCAACTTATCGACCACCTCGATACCGACGACGCAGTTGACATAATCCAGGAACTCGACGAGGAGGATCGCGACGAGATTCTCTCTCACATCGACGACGTGGAGCAGGCCGGTGATATCATCGACCTTCTGAAATACGATGAGGATACTGCCGGCGGCCTGATGGGTACGGAAATGATCGTCGTCAACGAGAACTGGAGTATGCCAGAGTGCATCAAGCAGATGCGTATGCAGGCCGAAGAACTCGACGAGATATACTACGTGTATGTGGTCGACAACGACTATCGACTGCGCGGCATCCTTCCGCTGAAGAAGCTCATCACCGATCCCTCGGTGTCGAAAATCAAGAATGTAATGGAGCCCGACCCTGTGGCAGTAAAGGCCGACACGCCGATCGATGATGTGGCTCTCGACTTCGAGAAATACGACCTTGTGGCGATGCCCGTAGTAGACTCCATCGGCCGACTGCTTGGCCGCATCACCGTCGACGACGTGATGGACCAGGTACGTGAGAATGCCGAACGTGACTATCAGCTGGCATCCGGTCTGTCGAGCGACGTAGAGACCGACGACACCATCTTCACCCAGACCAAGGCTCGTCTGCCCTGGCTTCTCATCGGTATGATTGGCGGTCTGGGCAATTCGCTCATCCTCGGAAATTTTGAAGCCGGCATCCAGGCCGATCCCACTCTTGCGCTGTTCATACCGCTGATCGGCGGCACGGGCGGTAATGTAGGTACTCAGTCATCAGCTATCGTGGTGCAGGGTCTGGCCAACGGCTCGCTCGATATCAAGAATGCCGCCAAGCAGCTATTCAAGGAACTCGGCGTAGGTCTGATCAACGGCTGCATCATCTCGCTTCTGGTGTTCGGCTACAATTTCTTCAAACTCGGCCCGGGACATATCACCACCACCCTCGCCGTATCGCTGTCGCTGATGGCCGTGGTGCTCTTCGCCTCCGTGTTCGGTACATTCGTACCCCTAACGCTTGAGCGCTTCAAGATCGACCCCGCCTTGGCCACCGGCCCCTTCATCTCCATCACCAACGACATCATCGGCATGGTGATCTACATGATGATATCCTCCGTCCTCCTCGCCTCCATCGGTTAAACGCAGACGCAAAGTAAATCCCGGAATCGAACTGTTGCCGACACCGGGATTTGAAATGTGTGGTCGCTGTCGCCGACTATTATTCGGCGAGTGCGGCGGGAGCTACGTATGTGCGTGCGCCAAGCTCCTGATCGAGCATATAGATACCCATACCGTTGTCGCCGATGAGGCGGAACTTGTCGATGAGCTGACGGCAATTATCCTCCTCCTCAACCTGCTCGCTGACGAACCAGTTGAGACGATCGCGGGTAGCGTAGTCGGATTCCTGCTCGGCGAGGGAATAGAGGGCGTTGATCAGGGCAGTTACCTTTGTTTCGTGAGCCAGAGTGGCTTCGAAGGCTTCGAGCGGAGTAGCCCACTCGGTAGGCACTGCATCGATAGCTTTGAGCACTACGCGGCCACCACGCTGATTCACATAGTTGATGAAGATCTGGGCGTGAGCCTGCTCTTCCTGAAACTGAATCTTAAACCAGTTGGCGATACCGGGACGTCCGGCTGCCTCGAAGTTCATAGCCATCGAGAGATAGAGATAGGCCGACCAGAGTTCGGCATTGATCTGCTCGTTGAGAGCATCTTGAATCTTGGGGTTAAGCATAATTTCTAAATGGATTATAGATAATTAGACAATTCGAATTATTTGCGGCCGCGCTGCTTCTGCTGTTCGCGCAGCATAGCCTGCTGCTTGCGCTGAGCCTCTTCGAGGCGAGCCATAAATCCGCTCTTCTTGCGGGGCTTGGCGGCATTGGCCTTCATCGTGGCGCGCACCTTCTCTTCATTGACCACCTGACGGAAGATGTAGGTCTGGATGATGGTGATGAGCAGCGACAGCAGATAGTAGTAGCTGAGGCCGGCGGCATAGTTGTTGAAGAAGCAGAGGAACATCACCGGCATCAGATACATCATCCACTTCATACCGGCCATCTGGCTGCCGCCGGGCTGATTCTGCATATTGATGCGTGTATAGATGATGTTGACCACGGTCATAAGCAGACAGAAGAGACTGAGCTTGTCGCCTATGAAGGGGATGGAGAAGGGAAGCGAGATCACATAGTCGGGGCCCGCAAGATTGTGCGCCCAAAGGAAGGACTCACCGCGAAGCTCGATCGCCGACGGGAAGAAGCGGAACATCGCGATAAGGATAGGCAGCTGCAGCAGCATAGGCAGACAGCCCGACATCGGGTTGGCGCCGGCGCGGTTGTAGAGAGCCATCGTCTCCTGCTGGCGACGCATCGCGTTCTCCTTACCGGGGAACTTGTCGTTGATAGCCTTGATCTCGGGAGCGAGCACACGCATTCTGGCCTGCGACATATAGCTCTTGTAGGTGAAGGGGAAGAGGAGTATCTTGATGAAGATAGTGAGCAGAAGGATCACTATGCCATAGTTCGAAATGAATCCGCCGAGGAAGTCGAATACCGGAATCACGATCCATGTATTGATCCAGCGGAAGAGCGACCATCCGAGCGGAATCAGCTTCGTGAGCTTAAGATCCTTTTCAGGAATGATCTCGGTGGAGAGGTCGCTGAGCAGAGGATAATAGTTCGGGCCGATATAGAAGGTCATCGAAGCCGGGGTAGCCAGCGTGGAGGAGTAGTCCATATTGGCTGTCAGCTCCATATCCTTGAGGTAATTTTTGGTAGTGTCGGGAAGCACAGTCGACTGAAGCTGGGCGCGGCTGAAGCCTTCGCCGGGAACGAGCAGAGTTGAGAAGAACTGATTCTTGAACGCCACCCATGCGAGAGGCTGGTCTACCTTCTCGGCGTCGGTCTTCATCTCCGAGAGATTGTCGACATCGCCATTGGCCAACATATAATAGATGGCAGAATTCTGCGACTCAAACACGCGACCCTCTTCGTTGCGGGCCATACGCTGATTCCACTTAAACTGCATTCCGGACACGGTGGTGGGTATCACACCGTCGATGTTGGACTGCACGAGATCCATCTTCACGAGATAGGATTCGCCGCGGGGCAATGTGTATCGGAATCCGAGCATCGCGCCATCGCCGGGAGTCACCTTCATCAGCACCGTGGAGTCACTTTCCTGCACGGCCTCGAAGTAGAGCTGGCGGGTATCGTACGTGATATCGGCGGCAGCAATCTGGAAGCCGTACATATCATCGCCCTCAGCTATGGGGCATACCTGTCCGGTGGAGTCATATCGGGTGTAGCGCGGATCGAGCAGTCGGGCATTGGCTATCACGCCGCCGAGATTGCTGAATTCGAGAGCAAGCACATCGTTGGAGAGCGAGGCCACGATCTCGGGAGTGCCGGAACGGAAGCGGGCGAATCCCTGATAGCGGGCCGACTCCTCGATAGTATTGCGAAGCAGAGCCACAGCGGCCACAGCATCTTTCACCGACACGGAGTCGGGATAATTGGCCGACAGGATATCGGCGACGGATACCTCGGAGTTGCCCCCCTTGACCATACCGGAGAGTACGGCTGTAGAATCGGCGCTTACCGAAAGGGTGACGCCGGGAGCGGTGAGGGTGAATACGCCGGCTGCGGCGTCAAACTCGCCATTCTGACGGATGGTGCGGATGATGCCTGCGCGTTCGCCGGGCGATACGGTGTCGATAGTGAGTACCTCCTCGGGGGCGGGCTGCGAAGCCTGCTGCTCGGCAAGCTCCTTCTGGCGGCGCTGCTCGGCGAGCTGCTCCTCGGAAGGTGAATTGATAAACATGAAGAGCATGATGATAGCTCCCATGAGTAAGAGACCGGTGAGTGTATTGCGGTTCATGCTTTGCTTAATAAAGTGTAATGTGAAACGACTGGATTTTTTGATTAATTACTTATTTTTTCTCTGCACGCTCGCGTCCGTACTCTATGGCGGCTTTCACGAAGTCGATGAAGAGCGGATTGGGGTTGAGCACCGTACTGGAGTATTCGGGATGATACTGTGTGCCTACAAACCAACGCTTGTCGGGCAACTCCACCACCTCTACGAGATGAGTGGCCGGATTCTCGCCCACACACTGCATACCGGCGCGTTCAAACTGATCGCGATAGGCATTGTTGAATTCAAAGCGGTGACGATGGCGTTCGCTTACCGTAGTGGAACCATAGGCCCGGGCTACGCGGCTCTCCGGCCGGAGCGCACACTCGTAAGCGCCGAGACGCATCGTGCCGCCCATATTGGATACGCTCTTCTGCTCCTCCATCAGGTCGATGACATTGTGCTGCACGGTAGGATTCATCTCCGTGGAGTTGGCGTCGGCATAGCCGAGCACATTGCGGGCAAATTCGATCACCATACACTGCATACCGAGGCAGATGCCGAAGGTGGGGATGTCGTGCGTACGGCAATATTTCAGAGCCGCGAACTTGCCTTCGATGCCGCGCTGACCGAATCCGGGGGCGATAATCACACCGTCGAGCTCGCCGAGCAGCTCCTCCGCATTGGCATCAGTGAGCTTCTCGCTGTGGATATATTTCAGATTGAGCTTATGGTCGCTGTAGGTAGCGGCCTGAAAGAGTGCTTCGTTGATCGACTTGTAGGCATCCTGAAGCTCCACATACTTTCCTACGAGGCCGATCGTGACCTCCTCCTCGGCTTCCTGGAGCTTATAGAGAAATTCGAGCCACGGCGCCATATCGGGCTGACCTTTGAAGTCCACATCCATCTTCTTGAGCACGATCTCGTCGAGATGCTGCTCATGCATCATTATGGGCACTTCGTAGATCGTGGGACGATCAATCGACTGCACTACCGCGTCGGGAGCCACGTTGCAAAACTGGGCTATCTTGCGGCGCATATCCTGCGGGATATCCTTCTCCGTGCGGAGCACGAGGATGTCGGGCTGGATACCGATGTGCTGTAGCTGCTTCACGGAGTTCTGCGTAGGCTTGGTCTTGAGCTCCTTGGCCGCCTTGAGGTAAGGCACGTATGTGAGATGAAGGCACAGGGCGTCGGTGCCGAGCTCCCAGCGGAGCTGACGCACCGCCTCAAGAAACGGCAGCGACTCGATATCGCCTACCGTGCCGCCGATCTCGGTGATCACGAAGTCGTATTGGCCGGTATTGCCGAGCATCTTCACATTGCGCTTGATCTCGTCCGTGATATGGGGAATGATCTGTACGGTCTTGCCAAGATAGTCGCCGCGGCGCTCCTTGTCGATCACGCTCTGGTAGATGCGGCCGGTAGTTACGTTGTTGGCGCGGGTAGTCTGTACGTTGGTGAAGCGTTCGTAGTGGCCGAGGTCGAGATCAGCCTCATGGCCGTCGACGGTCACATAGCACTCTCCATGCTCGTAGGGATTGAGAGTACCCGGGTCGATATTGATGTAGGGGTCGAATTTCTGGATCGTCACTCTATAGCCGCGCGCCTTGAGCAGACAGGCTAAAGAGGCTGATATGATACCTTTACCGAGCGACGATACCACACCTCCGGTTACGAAAATATACTTTGCTTCCACGTTGGTGATATATGTAGGTTGAGCTTTTGCATCTGAAAGTGCAAAAGTACAAAAATTTCACCAACTTCCCTACTTAAATATTTCGGGCCTCGCGGAAAATATACAATAATCGGAGCGGCGCGGCGCCGGCCTGTCACCTCGGCTGAATCACCGGGCCGGGGTTGGAGCCGTTGATGTTGATGGGGCGGCTCGGCACGATATTGTTGCCACTCCCCTGCGAAGGCTGATATGCCGGGCGCGTGGAGGGCGGATTGGGATTCGACGGAGCGGAGGGCGTGGGCGACGGAGCGGGATTGTTGACGCCGGCACTCGGGCGCGTATTGCCCGACGGACGCCAGGCTGCGGTAGGCCGCTGAGCCGGCGGGGCCGGCGGGCCGGGATAGATCTGATTGCCCCAGTAGATCGGGGCTGCAAGCGGAGCGCCGGGATAGGAGGAATACCAGTCGTTGTAGATGCCTGCGCCGTAGTAGCCGGAGTCGACGCCTACGGATGTGGATGTCCATAGAGCGCCACACGAGCTCATCGTGAGAGCCGTGGCGCCTATCATTATCGCGGAGAGGAATTTTGAGCGTGTCATAGTAAAGCGGTCTTTACTATTATTACAATCGGCAGCGCCAATTGGTTCTCTCCGCCCTGCTCGCTTATCGCAATGCAATCTGAGCGATGCGGCGGGCGTGGCGCTCCTCGTCGGAGAATGGAGTGGCGAGGAAGGTGTCTACGATCTCCAGAGCCTGCTCCGGGGAGATGAAGCGGGCGGGCATCACCAGTATGTTGGCATCATTGTGCTCGCGGGCGAGCACGGCCAGTTCGGGCTGCCAGCACAGGGCGGCGCGGATGCCCTGATGCTTGTTGAGCGTCATCGAGATACCGTTGCCGGTGCCGCAGAGGGCTATGCCGGGATAGCAGCGTCCGCTCTCCACTGCTTCGGCGCAGGGATGGGCAAACTCGGGATAGTCGCAGCTGTCGGTGCTGAATGTGCCGAAATCTTCGGTGGCGATACCCTTGGCATTGAGATGCTCGATTATCGCTTTCTTGTACTCGTATCCTGCGTGATCGCTGCAGAGAGCTACTTTCTTATCGGGGTTGATGATTGACATATCGAGAGATGAATATTTGGTGGGTGGATATTAGAAATCAATTTTGAGCCGTACCCATAGCGGGCGCGGTATGAGGCGCCAGAGCGCGGTGACTATGCGCCAGCGCCAGTCTATCACTATCGTGGAGCGGCGTCGGTCGATAGCCCGCTCGATCTTGCGGGCCACGGCGGGCACTTTCATCAGCATCGGATAGCTGCGGGAGTCGTCGAGCAGATCCGTGCGGATGAATCCGGGGCGGATGTCGGTGACGGCCACCTTCACCCTCTGCATCCGCGCAAGCTGCGCTATGGACTCGAGGAAGGTCTGCTCGAATCGCTTGGAGGCGCTGTAGGCGGCCGACACACCGATGCCTTTCGTAGCGGCTATCGAGGTGATGGCAGCTATCTGCCCCTGCTCGTTACGGCTGCGGAAGTAGCGGTAGGCGGCGGAGATGATCCGGGCGAAGCCGTCGACATTGGTCTTGAGCGTGCGGTCGAGGCGCCCGGCATCGAGGTCGGGATCGCGGAAGCCGGTGCCGGCGCAGTAGAGCAGCAGATCCATGCCGCCGACAGATTCTATCAGGCCGTCGAGCACCGCCTCGGCATCGGGAGCGGCCACATCCATCGGGGCATAACAGATTCGGCCGGGGCGCTCGGCGGCTATGGCTTTGAGCAGCTCTTCGCGGCGGGCGCAGATGCCTACCATGTATCCGCGGTCGGCATAATCGAGGGCGAGCCGACGGCCGAGCCCCGATGATGCGCCTACGATTATGATTCGCTTTGCCATACGCGGTTACTGTGCTGAATGAGTGTCGGAGTCATCGTCGGCCGGAGCTGACTTCTGCGGCAACCGGAATGTGTAGGAGAGGGAGAAACTGCCGCCGAACGGAGCGCCGCGCTTGCCGTAGCCGGGGATATAGAGCGGCTTGCCGTAGGTCGATTTGCCTTCGTGGAGCAGGGCGTGGTATATCACATCCCAGCCGAGCGAGAAGCCTTTGGCCAGATCTACGCGCAGGCCGGCCACGAATTCAAAGTACCCGGCCGTGGTGCGCTGGCTCGGAATCGAGATCTGCTCCGGTTCATTCCAGTATCCCGGCGCCAGAGTGGCATTGGGTATGGAGTAGGAGAAGGGAGTGAAGCCGTAGCGCACGCCCACGTGCACCTGATAGCGCGGATTGCTGTTGTAGAGGATATTGTAGTTGACGCCCAGCTTGAAGTAGGGAGCCATCGGGCTGCGGTAGGTGTAGTTCTGCCCGTCGGGAGTCATCGAAGCCTGTCCGAGACCGAGCACGATGATGGGATTGTAGCGGTTGTAGAGGCTCAGCTCGCCCCACACCTCGCCGAGACCGTAGTGCTGTCCGAGCAGGCGCATCACCGGATCCCACACATTGACACCGGCGGTGACGGTGTAGAGCTTCGGATAGATATTGCCTTTGGGCTTATTGTTGATGAGCGTGTCGACCCACTCCATACCGGTGACGGTGTCGATAAACACCACATTGCCCTTGTCGTCATACGCCTCACGCAGCGTCGTGGGGCGTCCGTCAGCATCGGTCTGCTCAGTCTTTGCGGCGGAAGACTTGCCGGGCTGCACCGGAGTGATCTTGCGCTGCGACTGCGCCATCAATGCCGATACCCCCAGCATCAGAGCCAATACCGGGAGCAGAAGCCGAAGGCGGGCCGACGGCCTACTGTTCGGTGCGGAAGTATATCTTGATTCTTTCAATGTCGGTATTGGTTATCAGTGAGTCCACGATCTCTACGGATTGGATGAGATGCCGCGTGTAGGTCATCCCGGTAATGGTGTATGTGAGCATCGCGCCACACTCTTCCGAAGCGAAGTAAGGCTCCGATGTGTAGGCGAAGGAGATAGTGTCGTTGAGCGCCGGGCTGTCGAGCCCCTCCTGCGTGTAGTGGAATACGTAGGATGTGGTGGTGTACTTGCTGCGGAAGGGCAGATATACCAGATGCAGAGAGGTGCCGGAGGCGTAGAGCAGCGAGTCGGTAGCCTGCCCCACACCGCTGATGTCGATATCGGATATCGACACAGCCTCACCCGCGGAGGAATAGAAGCCGGCCAGCGGCAGACTGTTCTGATTGTCGGTGCAGCCCGACGTGTTGCACCCCTGGCAGAGCAGCGATGCAGCTACGGCAGCTATGGCAATCAGTATCTTATTCATGGCAGCGCTTATCGTATGTCGGTCCGGTCGATATTGAGCTCACGGCGTATCTCGTAGTCATTGCGGCGCGAGGAATTGCGCGCTATCAGCTCGCCGATAAATCCGGCGAGGAACATCTGGGTGCCAAGCAGCATCATCGTCAGGGCGATGAAGAAGTAGGGCGAATCGGTGACGAGCGTGTAGCTGTGGCCGCTGTAGAGATGGTAGAGCTTCAGGGCGCCCACCACTATGGCCGAGATGAAACCGATCACAAACATCAGGCTGCCCCACAGGCCGAAGAAGTGCATCGGGCGGCCGCCGAACTTGTTGGTAAACCAGAGGGTGATCAGGTCGAGATAGCCGTGGACGAAGCGGTCGAGGCCGAATTTCGACTTGCCGTATTTGCGCGCCTGATGCTGCACCACCTTCTCGGCGATGCGCGTGAAGCCCGCGTTTTTGGCCAGATACGGTATGTAGCGGTGCATATCGCCGTAGACCTCGATGTGGTGCACCACCTCGCCGCGGTAGGCCTTCAGTCCGCAGTTGAAGTCATGGAGATTCCTGATGCCGCTCACCTTGCGGGCGGTGGCGTTGAAGAGCTTCGTGGGTATGGTCTTCGACAGCGGATCGTAGCGCTTCTGCTTCCATCCGCTCACCACGTCGTAGCCATCCTCCTTGATCATCCGGTAGAGTTCCGGGATCTCGTCGGGACTGTCCTGCAGGTCGGCATCCATCGTGATCACCACATCGCCCTTGGCGCGGCGGAATCCGGTATTGAGCGCCGGCGACTTACCATAATTGCGGCGGAAGCTCACGCCCTTCACACAGGGATTCTTGGCGCTGAGCTCCTCGATCACAGCCCAGGAATCATCCGTACTGCCATCGTCGATAAAGAGCACTTCGTAAGAGAAGCCGTGCTCGCGCATCACGCGGGCTATCCACTCTTCGAGATGTGGAAGCGACTCGGCTTCATTGTATAGGGGTACTACTACTGAAATATCCATTTCTGATAGTTTTATAGATACGATCGATTAGTTGACGATATGCCGCCGCGGCGTCCGCGTCGGCTCGCAAGCGCAGCCGCCGCGAAGGAGATTATGGTGCCCAGCATCACTATCATGCTCGACATCAATACGCACATATCGGAGCCCGACGGCAGATGCCCGTACTCGCGCATCGCCACGAGCTGACGCAGCGTCGGATCCTCCGCCGGTATGTTGGCCTCCTGATAGGCGGCTATCATCTGATTGAATATATCGTCCACGTAGGTAGGCTGCACAAAGCGGATGTAGGCAAGCGCCACCATGCAGCTCACCACCGCACCGCCCAGTGTGGTGAGCACACCCTGCGCAAACAGATCGCCGTAGCTTAGTTTATAGCCGCTACGCACCTGACTCACGCGCAACTGGCGGTAGAGCACCAGCGGAAACGCGAATATCGCTATCGTAGCCGCGAGGCTCAGCTGCGAGTAGCTCTGCATCAGCACCTGCAGAGCGAATATAGCGCTGAGATACAAGCCCATAATGAGCCCGTAGCGCGCGCCACGCTCCAGCGGTGAGGTGTAAGTTGATGCTTCCGACATAATATTCAGCCAATATAATATGCAAAGATACAACTTTTAGTGCAATACCTGCCGAAAACGTCGAGATTTTCACAATGCGCGATGCAGGATACGCGATGCGAAATTACCACATTTGCTTACGGTTCGAAAAAAAAATCGATT